>DASXSD010000229.1:0-19614 GCA_036506195.1 Candidatus Dormiibacterota bacterium | reverse complement strand
CACGCTCATCTCCCTCATGCGCGGGAGCGTGACAAATCAGCCGAAGTAGTTGTGACGCATCAGCCGAAGGTGTGTGACGCATCAGCCGAAGGCCTTTTGAGACCAGTCAGCCGAACTTGCACACATGTGAAGTGCCCCGCGAGGGATTCGAACCCCCGACCCTCTGTTTAGAAGACAGATGCTCTATCCACTGAGCTAGCGGGGCGACACACCGGCACGGCTATTCGGGAGAATACCCGTAGGGGGTGGTGGGCAACACGAGCGCAAACTCGAGCGGCAAGCTCCAACAGCTGCTGGAAATCCTGGCCGAGGTCACCGACCTCAACCGGGCCGCGATGGTCCTGGAGTGGGACCAGGAAACCTACATGCCGCCAGGCGGCGTCCAGGGCCGCGCCGAGCAGCTCTCCACGCTGCTCCGCCTCTCCCACGTCAAGTTCACCTCTGCTGACGTCGGCCACCTCCTCGACGACCTCGAGGACGAGCTGGTGAGCGCGCCCTTCGACTCCGACGAGGCCAGCATCGTCCGCGTCACCCGCCGCGACTACGACCAGGCGCGCAAGCTCCCGCCCGACCTCGTGGCCGAGATCGCGCGTGCCGGCTCCGTTGCCCAGCCGGTCTGGCGCAAGGCGCGCGAGGACGCCGACTTCGCGTCCTTCGCCCCCTACCTCGAGAAGAACGTCGAGCTGAACCGCCGCATGGCAGACGCGCTCGGCTTCGAGGACCGCCCCTACGACGCCCTCCTCGACCGCAGCGAGCCGGGCATGACTTCCAAGGAGCTGGCCGGGATCTTCGCCGAGCTGAAGGAGGCCATCGTCCCCCTGGTCGCCGGCATCGCGCGCCACGCCGACGCGATCGACGACGGCGCGCTCCATCGGGGCTTCGACCCCGACCTCCAGATCTCCTACGCGCTCGACGTCGTCAAGCGCCTGGGCTACGACCTGGAGAGGGGGAGGCAGGACATCTCCACGCATCCGTTCTCCACCGGCTTCGGGCCCGGCGACGTGCGCATCACCACGCGCGTGTCGCGCGACTTCTTCAACGAGTGCCTCTTCGGCTCCATCCACGAGTCGGGACACGCCATGTACAACCAGGGCATGGCGCGCGAGATCGACCGCACGCCGCTTTGGGACGGCGCCTCGCCCGGCGTCCATGAGTCGCAGTCTCGCCTGTGGGAGAACCTCGTCGGCCGGAGCCGCGCGTTCTGGCGCCACTTCTACCCAAGCCTGAGATCAGTCTTCCCCGACGCGCTCAGGGGCGTCGAGGAGGAGGACTTCTACCGCGCGGTCAACAAGTCACATCCGACTTACATCCGCGTCGAGGCGGACGAGGTCACCTACAACCTGCACGTCCTCCTCCGCTTCGAGCTGGAGAACGAGCTGCTCGAGGGCAAGCTCAAGGTGAAAGACCTTCCCGAGGCCTGGAACTCGCGCTTCAAGTCCTACCTCGGGCTGGACGTCCCGAACGACCGCGACGGCGCCCTCCAGGATATCCACTGGTCGTTCGTGAGCTTCGGCATCTTCCCCGGCTACACGATCGGGAACCTGGTCAGCGCCCAGCTGATGGAAAGGATCCGCCTCGACATACTCGACCTCGACGCCCAGATCGAAAGGGGCCAGTTCGCGAGCCTCCTGGGCTGGCTCCGCAAGAACGTCCACCGCCACGGCCGCAAGTTCACCCCCAACGAGCTGCTCGAGCGCGCGACCGGCAAGCCGCTCACCGCGGCGCCCTGGATCGCCTACGTGCAGCAGAAGTTCGGCGCCCTCTACAGCTTGGAGGCGGCCCGGGCCGGGTAGTCGCCCGCGCGCGCCAGCATCCCCGGCAGGTCCTTGCCGAGCTGGGTGCCCAGCCACCGCGAGGTGGCGATGAGCGCGTCCAGGTCGATCCCGGTTTCGACGCCCATGCCGCGCAGCAGGTAGACCAGGTCCTCGGTGGCGATGTTCCCCGTGGCGTTCGGAGCGAACGGGCAGCCGCCCGCCCCTCCGACCGAAGCGTCCAGCGAGACGATGCCCTCCTCCAGCGCTGCCACCGCGTTCGCGTAGCCGGTGTTGCGCGTGTTGTGGAAGTGCGCGCCGACGGTGGCGCCGAAAGCCCGCGCGCCGCGTACGAGCTCGTGCACCTGGGCAGGGACCCCGACGCCGATCGTGTCCGCGAGGCACACCTCGTCCGGGGGCACGTTCATCAGGTGCTCGACGATCTTCAGCACGCGCTCCGGTGGCACGGGTCCCTCGAACGGGCATCCGAACGCGACGCTGACGGTCACGGTGACCGGCACCCGGTCGCTCCGCGCGCGCGCCACCAGCGCCAGCGCCGTCTTCAGGCCCTCGGCCGTGGTCGCGTTCTGGTTGCGGCGCCCGAACTCGTCCGTGGCCGCGAAGGCATAGTGCACCTCGTCGACGCCGGCCTCCACCGCGCGCTCGTATCCCTTCTCGTTGAGGACCAGGCCCGCGTAGACGGTGCCCTGCTTGCGGCGCAGCGCCGCCATCACCTGTTCGGCGCCGGCCATCTGCGGCACCAGCTTGGGGTTGACGAAGCTCGCCGCCTCCATGCGCTTCAGGCCCGCGGCGGCGAGCCGGTCGCACAGCTCGGCCCGCACTCGCGGCTCGAGCGTCTTCGCCTCGTTCTGCAGGCCGTCGCGCGGCCCGACGTCACAGATCGTGAGGGTCACATAGATAAGGTAGAGGGCAAGAGGTCGGTCATCGGGCGGGCGCCCGCGGCCTTGCCCAGCCGGCCCACCCCGAGCAGGTCCTCGATCGTCGCCAGCAGGGAGTAGTGGTCGTACGCGCGCTTGCTGGTCGCGTGGCTCGTCCCCGGCGCGGCCACCACGGTCAGGACGCGGTTGTCGGAGCTGGAGTCGTCCTCGTCATAGGTCAGGAACAGCACTCCGCCCGACTTCCAGGCCTTCGAGGCCAGGATCTCCCCCACCTGCCCGCGCAGCCAGTCGTCCCCGACCGAGACGTCGCAGTCGTGCGTGTCGTGGCAGCGGTCGGGGGTGATCCAGACGAACCGCGGTGTGTCGCCGGCGAGGTCTGCGGACAGCTCGGTCAGAGGGACGACGTTCGGTGGGCATGCCCCGCCGTAGAACGCGAACGGGTTGTGGCCCGGGTCATAAGGCAGCGGGCTGTCGATGCAGCCTGCCTCGGTCATCCCCTCCATGTACGCGCGCCACTTCACCCCCGCCCTGGTCAGCTGTGCGCCCAGGTCCTTGCCGCTCGGCAGCACGTGGTAGCTGTCGTCCTCCACCCCCCACGTCGAGCCCGAGGTGATCGCCAGGTAGTTGGGCAGGCTGGGGTGGGTGATCGCGTGGTAGTTCTCGGCCATGCCGTAGGTCGCGGCGAGCGTCGACGTGAAGGCGCCGCTCAGCGCCTGGTCGGCGGAGTGGTTCTCCATCACGATGATGAAGATGTGCCGGTCGCTCAACTTTGACGGCGCCGGTGGGCTGGCGCACGCGACCTCGGCCAGCGCCACGATGGCGACCACCGCCCAACCCCGCATCCTCGGCCGACGTTACCGGACCGGACGCTCAGGACGCTCCAAGACTTTCAGCCGCGCCCGGGGTTGTCGGCGCTCGCGGTGACGACGACCGCGTTCGCGGCCGCGTGGCCGATCGTGCACGACACGGTCGTCTGGTTGTTGTAGCCGACGTCGGGCCGGATGGTGGCCGTGCACGAGCCGAGCGCCTGCTTCGAGATCGGGTCGGTCATGGTGAACGTGACCGTCGACGGCGCGCTCGCGCCGCTCGCCCCGCCCAGGTTCCGCACCGTCGCCGTCACCAGGCAGGTCGCGGCGCAGCGCGACGTGTCGACCGACTCGACGGTGTAGATCGGTGGCAGCGTGGAGGCGTTGCTGAAGTCGATGACGTTCCTCGGGGGCGCGATCTGGAAGTCGGTGTTCACCTGGCTGAAGACGAGGTCGGCGTCGCTGATCCCGTCGACGACCACACCTCCTTTCAGACGCACTCGCAGAAGGTTGTACGGGGCCGCCGACGAGATGTACACGTCGGCCCTCGCGCCCGAGAGCTCGACCGCGTCGACCCCGCCGACCGTCTGGTGGTCGGTGCGCCTGTCGACGGCAGGGCCGAGAAAGGCAGCGCGAAAGGCGGCGCCTCCCGTGAGGTCGGGCAGCCTGGGCAGGCTGACGGCGACGCCGGCCCACCAGGCGTTGCCCGCGGCCCTGACGAGGCCTTGCGACTGAGGGTCGGTCAGGTGGCGGGCCAGGAACTGCTCGCCTCGGTAGTAAGCCCTGCCGCCGCCGATCACGATCGCCTCGACCTTGTCCCGGGAATCGTCGGCGAGGAGGTGCGTGTCGTCGGCGTCGGGCGCGTGCCGCGTGACCTGGAGGTCGATCGTCCAGGTGTCGCCGGCCGCCTTGTACGTGCCCTTGAGCTCGAAGCTCTGCGCCGAGATCAGCATGCCCGCCGCTCCGTTCTCGAGCGCGCGCGTGGACGGCAGGCCGAAGGGGTCGCAGGCCGCCATCGCGACCACCAGGGCCACGAGGGAGATGGCCGTCGTCAACCTGTCAAGCATGCCACTGGACGCTGTAACGCCGGCAATTCAAACTGCGTTACCTGACCATGGCGGCCAAGCGGCGCACCCTGACCATCCGCGGCCGTGAGTACCCGGTCCTCCTGCCGAGCATCCGGGACCCGCGGCTCCACGTCGCCGTCGTGCTGCTCACGCTCCAGGGGCTGGGCCAGACGGTGCTCGATTTCCGGCTGTCCATCGCCCAGATCCTCATCTGCCTCGCCGCCGGGGCCCTGATCGAGTTCGGCTACGAGTTTGGCCGCAACAAGGTGATCATGTGGCCGGCCAGCGGCCTGCTGACCGGCAACAGCACCGCCTTCATCCTGCGCGTCCCGGGCACCTTCCACGGCCAGTGGTGGAGCACCCGCGGCTGGTGGATCTTCGCCGGCGTCGTCGCCTTCTCGATGATCTCGAAGTACGTCATCCGCTACCGCGGCCGCCACATCTTCAACCCCTCGAACCTTGGCCTGGTGCTCGCGTTCGTGGCCCTGGGGCCGGCGTACACCGAGCCGCAGGACCTGTGGTGGATCCCGATGGGGCAGTGGATGATCGTGACCTACGCGATCCTGATCGGCGGCGGGCTGTTCATCGCGTGGGAGCTCAAGCTGCTGGGCCTCGAGCTCGGCTATATGGCCGCCTTCGCGCTGTTCGCGGCGCTGGCGCTGCTGCCCGTGCCAGACCATTGCATGATCGCCAGCTGGTACGCCACGCCGATGTGCGGCCAGCAGCTGTGGCAGATCCTTGTCACGTCACCGGAGGTTCTGATCTTCGCCTTCTTCATGATCCCCGACCCACGCACCGTGCCCGACGGCCAGGTCGGGAGGTTCGTCTTCGGGATCATCGTCGCCCTGCTGTCGGTGGTGCTGCTCGGGCCGACCACGCTGGAGTTCTGGACCAAGACCGCGATCCTCGCCAGCCTCGTGTTCGCGTGCGCGGGCCGGTTCGCGCTGATGCGCCTGGTGGCGCCGCTGGAGGAAGCCGGCGGCGGGCTGCGCGTTTTGCGCGCCATCGGCTGGTCCGCGCCGGCCGTGCTGGGTGTGAGCGCCCTGCTGCTGACCTCGCTGCCGCTTTCGGCGCAGCTCTCGCTGCACAGCGTCATCCCGGCGCCCGAGCTGCCCGACGGCACGCGGCCGACGCTGGCCCTGACGATCGGCTCGGCCAACGCCCAGGACATCGGCTCCTGGGCCGTCAACTCCGCTCGCGTCGCCCTGCCGCCCGCCGGGTCCAGCAGCCCGGCGTCGGCATCGGCGCGCGTCTGGGTTGTGCCGCCCCTCCCCAGCGTGTCGGTACCCGACAACGTCGCCGCGTTCGACTCCAAGGCGGCCGCGAGCGCAAACCAGATGGTCAACGCAGTCGTCCTCAACCTGATGATCGAGTCCGAGGCGCGCCGCGCGCACGACCTCAAGCTGGCCGCGGACGGCGCGGTCGGGGACGCCCTGACCGAGTTCACCGACGTGATCCAGGCGGACCCCTCCGGCAAGTTCGTGCAGAAGACTTACAGCTTCGACCGCGTCGAGCTGGTGCTTTACCTGCCGAAGTTCAGCACCCAGGCCAGCCGGCTCGTCGGGGTGTTCCTGCACGGGACGACGACGCTGATCACGCGCGACTCCTCAGGCAACGTGCTGTCACAGCAGACGCTGCCGTACGCCAAGGCCTGGGGCCTGGACCAGACGTACTTCGGCCTGATCATCAACGACTTCACCGACCTGAACCGCGCCTAATCCCTCTCGAGGCCTAACTCCCTCTCCCCGTCAGGGGAGAGGGTCGGGGTGAGGGGCGAAAAGACCTCGCGATAGTCGCGACTAACGAAGGTTCTGGCTCGAGAAATGTCGCGATAGTCGCGACTAACGAAGGTTCTGCGCCTAGGGTTTGACGGCCGCGGCCGGCACGCCGCCTGGCTCGTACATCGCCGGCGGTACGATGTCGAAGGTGTCCGCCAGGCGGACGAAGAGGTTGAACAGAGCAGCGTCGTAGGCCGCTTCGGCGATCTGCTCGTCAGACCAGCCGGCGTCGCGCAGGTCCTGCACCTGCGCGTCGGTCACCTTGTAGGCGTGGCGGGTGATGGTCTCGACGAACTCGAGAAGGAGGCGGTGCGGCCGGTCGAGCCCGGCGGCGTCGAGGTCGCCCGCGCGCAGCGCCTCGGCGACCGGGCCGTACGTCTCGCCCTGCAACTGCAGGAACCAGCTGTGCGAGCTGAGTCAATACCTGCACTTGTTCAGCGCGGAGACATAGGACGCGACCATCTCGTGCTGGGCGCGCGTCAGCGCGCCATCGGAGAAGTGCATGCGTGAGGCCGCGTCGACCGCCTGCAGGAAGTCCGGGCGGAGGCTCATCGTGCGCAGAATCTCGGGCACGACTTTGGCCACGCTGCGGGCTTTGCTCTGGGCGTAGATCTCGGCCAGCGCCCCCTGCGCCTCTCCCTCCTCGACCATCTTGATGCGGTTCATCTCTCTTGGGACTCGAGCCCCTGCCAGGACCAACGGGGCATCGGCATGTCTGGTTCCACCTGGGCTTCCACGGGCCCGTAGGTGTTGACCTCGCGCGTCGCCCAGTGGATGTACTCGCGGAGCAGGCCGCGAAACTCCTCGTCTTCCGGAAGTTTTGCGTCGTCCAGGGCCTGGATGAAGCACGCCGCGAAACGGTCGCCCCACTCCACCGGCGTGCCGTGGCCGGCGTGGATGGCCAGCATCCCGGAGTGCCCGCCCAGGCTGCTGGAGTAGGTCTTGGGGCCGCCGAAGACCTCCGCCCAGTAGGCGGCAAGGTTCTCGTTATGGCGAGGGCTCATGCCTTGCGAGAACGCATGGTTGAGCTCGGGGTCTGCGATGCAGCGCTCGGTCACGGCGTGCGCCAGGGCGAGGAACGCGCTCTCGCCGCCGGCAAACTCGTAGACCGACGGCCGGGCCACTAGCTCGCCGGCGTCAGGCGGAGGACAGGAATCTCGCGGTCGGTCTTCTTGGGGTAGCTCTGGTAGGCCTTCGCAACGCTTGCCACGCGGTTGTAGGCATCCTCCCGCTCTTTACCGGTGAGGGACTTGCATTCGACCTTGAACTTGCGATTGCCGATCTGCGCCCAGACCTTGTCCGGGTTGGCGGCGATGTTGTGGAACCAGCCTGGATGCGTGGCCGAACCGCCTTTGGAAGCGATGATCAGCCAGGCGTTGTCGCCGTCGGGGAATCCTCCCAACACGGTTGAGCGCTCCTTGCCCGACTTCGCACCGACGGTGGTGAGGACGAGCACGGGAAAGCCCATGAACAGCTTCGGCTCGGGGCCGTCGGCCTTCAGGTAGCGCTTCACCTCCCTGCCGGCGAACGGCTTCATCAGGGCAAAGAAAAGGTCCATCACGCGGGTGCCTCGGGTGCCGTTCGGCGGAACGTCGATCTTGGTGCTCTGATCAGCCATTACTTCGTCCTCCACCGCATGCTACCCGCAGGTCGCTCACGGCGAAGCTGCGTGGGATCGCGCTGGGGATACGCGCCTGATCAACCACCGTGGCGGCAAAAAGGTGTATCCGAGCCCCCGATTCACACTTTTGGCGCCAGATGCGCGGCGACGGGCATGAAAGGGTCGCTACCTGGACGATTTTAGAACCGCCATTTCGACTACGAGTCAGATGCGCTGGACAGCGCGAAAAGCCGCCGATAGCGCTCCAGACGGGCTTTGATCTAACTTGCGGGACGTCTCCGGCAGCGGCTCAACCGAAGAAGGCGGCCCGGACGTCAGCCCGCCGTCATGAACATGACTTGCCCACCGCGATGAACATACCGGCGTTTCCCTGAGCCGCATCCATGGCCATCGGAATGGTGAACATAGTGGCGTCGTGCAACATGTTGAGGGCTCCGCAAAACGCGGGGCCGGGGGCTGCGGTCGTCGCAGCCTCCGCGCTAACGGTGCCGGTCAGTCCGAGTACGACCAACGCTGATGCGAGTGCAAGCAGACGCTTCATCTTGTCCTCCTTGACGTTTGTGGCCGCTGAGGACATGCCGGTGTCCAGTGTGCGGAGGCCGGCTAACGCCGCCGTAAGGCAGGCCGAAAAAGTATATCTCCCAACGGGCCGCCCTGACGGGAATCCGAACTCGTCAGGGACGCGCCGGGCGAGTTCCAAAAACAACAAAAAGGGTCCTATTGGGAGGACTTTAGAACCGCTCTCCAGAAGTCGAGTCTGTCGACCGGTTATGGGTCTCGACGCACGAAGTCGCTCACCATCGTGGCCACCCGATCGGGATGGCCCAGCCAGGGCGCATGACCCGCTGACAGTACCTCCAGCAGCGCGTGGGGGATCGTGGCAGCCGTCATCCGCGCGACGTCCGCGCCGCCGAGGGGATCGTTCTCGCCCCAAATGAGCAGTGTCGGAACCGTGACCTGTCGCAGCTCCTCTGGCCGTATCGCCAGCTCCGGTTGCCACCCAGTCGGAGAGATCATGGCGCGCAGTTCGCCGAGGCTGGTGGCGGAGGCAAGCATGTCGGACCCGGCGGCGACCAGTGCATCGATCTGGTCCGGATAGGTGACGATGGTGTCCGCCTCGCCCATGACGCGCATCGTCTGCACGACGGTCTCCCGAGATGGCGCAGGCACGTTGCGTGACTGCCCAATAGGGGGCGCGGCTACCGCCAGCATTGGGGGCGGCACGTGGGTACCCGGCAGCAAAGGCGCCGCCCCGACCAGGACGAGTCGACCCACTCGATCGGGATGGGCGAGCGCGTACCACAGCGCCCATGCCCCACCGGTCGAGTTACCCAAGAGCGCGGTCTTGGCCACACCCAGTGCATCGAGGATCCTCGTCACGGTGTCGATCGCAGACGCGCGGTAGCCCTCCAGTGGTCGATCGAGCGGGTCGCTGAGCCCGAATCCGGGGCGGTCCACGGCGATCGCTCGCACATCCTTGAGCCGCTCGAGGAGCGGGAGAAAGAGCAGCGCGGCCGGCCCGCTCCCATGGAGCAGGACAAGTGGCTTCCCGTCGCCGACCTCGATGGCGTGGACGCGCCGACCGCCCACAATCTCGACGTAGCGGCCCTGAGCTGAGGCTCCTGCGAGCACCCGTCTGTGCACCGCCGCGACCTCGTCAGAATGCGCGACACCTCCCCCAGTTCCTTTGATTGCCGCTCCATGCTCCGCAGTCATTTCCAGCCTCCTCGTTGGTCCTCCGGCGCTGTGATTCGTTCCACGGCAAGCGTCATGTGCAACCCGCGGAGCGTCTAGGACAATTTGTGAACTGGGGCGGCCAAAGTACATATTCAGAACTACCAGGGCGAGGCCAGACGGTGGAAACTACGCGCATGCGCACCTACGGCCAATACTGTCCGGTCGCGCGAGGAGCGGAGGTCTTCGCCGAGCGATGGACACCAATCATCATGCGCAACATCCTCTACGGCTGCCGCACCTTCAACGACATCGCCGCCGGCGCTCCCGGGTTGTCCCGCGCCCTCCTGATCCGGCGCCTTCGAGAGCTCCAGCACGCCGGTGTCATCGAGATCCGTCTCAAACCCGATGGCCATGGATCTACCTACGAACCCACCGCCGCCGGGCGGGCGCTCCAGCCAGTCCTGACCGCGCTCGGAGTCTGGGGCGACCTGTGGATGGATGTCCGGCCCGAGCACTCAGACCCGGGGGTGGCCCTTTGGTCCTGGTGCCAGGTCTACCTGTACCGCGACCGCCTCCCGGATCGGCGCGTCGTCGTTCGCTTTGAGTTCGAGTACCGCGGGCGTCCTGACAAGACGTGGCTCCTGATCGAACGGGGCGAAGCCGAGCTTTGCGCTTTCGACCCGGGGTTCGGGGACGACCTCATCGTCACAATTAACGACCCGCTCACATTCGCCCGATGGCACCTGGGACACATCGACTGGGCGAGTGCGTTACGGTCCGGCGGGGTCACAGTGACGGGACCGCGCGATCTTCGTCGAGCGCTGCCAACCTGGAACCGGCGGCCGGAGATCGGACTCCAGCTGCAACGTGCTCGCAGCCGAGCCTCGTCCCACGCTGCAGCGGGAGTGCCGGCGCTGTAAAGCAGGGTGGCTAGCGGGATTTGAACCCGCGACACCCAGATCCACAATCTGGTGCTCTGCCAACTGAGCTATAGCCACCACGGCGCGGCCACACGGGCGGCCTGGAGGAAGGAGACGATTCTACCGGGCCTGATGTACAAGAATTGAATTGATGTCAAGCGCCGCCGAACTCGACCAGATGATCAAGTCTGGCGAGCTGATCGAGTCCACCAAGGAGATGACCCCGGAGTACCTGAGGGAGCTCAAGCACACCCTAATCGTCTCCGGCGACACCGAGCTCATCTCCGCCCCCGCTTACTACCTGGCGGCCAAGCGAGCCCCCAGCATCAACGCCTTCATGACCGGGATCGCGATCATCCAGGACGAGCTCGCACACGCCCACATCGCCTACCACATCCTCGAGGAGCTGGGCGAGGACCAGGAGAAGCTCATCTTCAGCCGCGACCCCAAGAGCTTCCGCTACCCATACGCGTTCGACGTGCCGCTGGAAACCTGGACCGAGCTCGTCGTCGCCAACGGCTTCTACGACCAGGCCGGCTTCTGCCTTCTCGGCGACATCCACGACAAGTGCTCCTATGGGCCCTGGAAGCGCGGGCTGAACAAAGTCATGCTCGAGGAGAACTTCCACCTGCGCAACGGGCGCACGTGGATGAAGCGCATCAGCGCCGCCGGCGGCGCGGCCAAGGACGAGCTGCAGCGGGCGGTTGACTGGATGTTCCCGCTCAGCGTGGAGTGGTTCGGCCTCCCGGACTCGATGAAGATGCATTCGACCCAGCTCGAGTACCGGCTCAAGGGCCTGACCAACGACCAGCTGCGCCAGTGGTGGCTCTCGACGGTTGTCCCTTACTGCGAGCAGATCGGCGTCAAGGTCCCCGCGCACAAGGAGACTCGTGACGGAAAGGAAGTGTGGGAGCTCGACTATCCCTTCCCCTGCGAGTTCGATGCCGACAACAAGCGCTGGGACTTCAAGCAGCCGATCACGTGGGACGACGTGCTCGGGCGCTGGCGCGCCCGCGGACCGCGCAACGCGGAGATGGTGGCGATGTTCCAGGAAGAGTTCCACAACTTCCGCAAGACACACAAGCGCACCGACTCATGACCCAGCGCTTGTGGGCGGCGCTCGCCGAGGTCGAGGACCCCGAGATGCCAGTGAATCTCGTCGACCTGGGCGTCATCTACGGCATCGCCGAGCGCGATGGCGTGGTCGACGTCGACCTTACGTTCACGGCGATGGGCTGTCCCGCGTCGGACTTCATCGTCGACGACGTGCGGGACCGCTTGCTGCGCGAAGAGGGCGTGCGCGAAGTCCGGGTCAACGTCGTCTGGGACCCGCCCTGGACCGTGGCCCGGATGACCCAGGCCGGCCGCGACGCGCTCGAAGCCTGGGGCCTCGCCGTTTGACGTGACGGGTTACAAGCGCGTCAGCGGTGACGCGGCCGAGTACGAGGTCTTCGCCCGGAAGACGCGCGTCGACCCACTGCACCTGGTCGGCAGCGTGGTCGCGCCGGACGACGACCTGGCGATGGCCTACGCACGGGCGACCTACGACGAGGAGCGCTGGTGTGAGATGGCGATCGTGCGCAAGGACAATGTGATCTCTCTGTGGCAGCCGGGAGAAGCTTGAGCCTCTCCGACCTCGTCCTCTCGCTGGCCGACAACAAGCAGATGCTCGGCCTGCGCTACGCCGAGTGGGCCACCCGCGCGCCCTCGCTCGAGGCCGACATCGCGGCGGCCGCGATGGGACTCGACGACCTCGGCCACAGCCGTGTCCTCTACGGATGCCTGGAACCGCTGGGCGCCGACCCCCGCGGCCCCGAGCGCGAGACTGACCCGGGGACCATCCGCAACCTCGCCTACTTCGACGAGCCCTGGACCGAGTGGAGCCAGTTCGTCGCCGCCAACGCGATCCTCGACACCGCCTTCACTGTGATGATCGACGCGTGCGTCAACGGCTCGGTCGAGGTGCTGCAGCACCGGCTTCGCAAGATGCTGATGGAGGAGCGCTACCACTTCCTGCACGGACGGAGCTGGCTGCGTTCAGGCATCGAGGGCGCGCCCCTTGTCAGGGCGTGGCAGGAAGCGCTGGAGTTCTTCGGTCCGCCCGACGGCGAGACGCAAGAGCTGCACAGGGCTGGGAAGCTCGGCATGGGACCGGCCGAGATGCAAGCGCGACTCGAGGAGCAGCTCGAGACGCAGGCGCCGAAGGTCATGATCCACTGGAACGTCTGGGACCCGCTCCGCAGGCGCACGGCCGAGGGAGCGATCGACGAGCACACCTTCGGCATGCTCCGAGGGCTGGAGGAGAAGAAGTACGCGCCGACCACGGCGGCATCCAAACACGCCTCGGCCTGAACCGGCCTGCCCGCACTGCAAAGCCCAGGACGCCGAGGTCATCTCGCTCTTCGGCACGCAGGCGATGACGCTCCAGTACCGTTGCCGGCGCTGCGGCACCCTGTTCGAGGCGATCAAGTACAGCTAGGAGCGCAGGCGCCAGAAGTCGCCTGTCAACCCGATGCCGGCGAAGACCGCCTCGGCCTCTTCAGCGGTGCGCCTGCGCCAGGCGGGATCGGTCCGGTCGCGATACCAGATATCGGCCAGCCGCCACAGCTGCTCAGTCGTCATGAATGCGCCCTCTGGTTTGCCTGAGCGCGCGACGTGCTCTTCCGACCGGAAGAGAAGCATCGTGCCTCAAGTGAAGACGATGTCGTCCCACCAATGCCTCGCCGGAACGCTGAAGTGCACGATCCCGGCGGTCTCAACCAGCTCGCGCCCCGCAACCTCCAGCCTCAGCTCCTCACCGCAGTCCGGGCAACGGTTGGCAACTTTGCCCTCCCCGCCCAGCAGCGAGACGATGCCCAGAGCGTCCCACGCGCAGTTGCCGAAGTAGCGGCGTCCGCGGACGGTGACCACGAAGTCGGTCGGGACAGCCGAGAACGGGTTTGCCATTCGCAGCCGGGTTGGATCCGACGGCTCCAGCACGTAGACGTGGCCTTCGCCCAACGCTCGGTACGCGTCCACCACCGCTCTTTGGTCGAGGTCGAGGTGAGCGGACACGTCGCCGGCGGTGGGCACTGAACCCGTCTCGATGGCCCGCTCCAGGACCGCGAGCCGCACCCGGTTGGTCAGCTCGATGTCACCAGCCATGCTTCTTCATCACCTCATGACTATCGGCTACGCCTTCGCAGAATCGCCAGGGGCAGGCCGGCGAGCACGACGACCACGATCAGCACGGCAACGACGATCGGCAGCACCTGGCCGCCGCCTATCGTGACCGCCCCCGGCGGCGGCGACGACGAGGGGTAGCCCGCCGCGAAATAACCAAATGTGGTTGTCCTCGTCTGGATCGTGAACGGCTGGGCCTGCTGCGAGCGAGGCATCGCGGTCCACTGCCCGTTGGGATCTGTCGCCGTGTAGATGGTGGAGGGATCCGGCTCCAGGTTGGAGTAGCGCAGGACCAGGTTCGCCGACTTCTGCGGATCGAGGGTGGCGCTCGCGCTGACCAGGTAGACGTTCGTCACGAAGTGCAGCCCTGCGGGCTGGGGGCAGCTTTGAAGGGGCTTGATGTCGACGTTGATCGACGTCTTGCCCTCGACCACGAACGCGCCCGGCAGGAAGCCAATGACAAGCTGGCCGTCGTCGGTGAACGCGGAGTTGGCGTCGCTCACTCCGCCGATGACCTTGATGGTCAGATGACCCGAGCTCGGGGACTCGTTGGCTCCCGCCTGCGGCGGCGGGCAGGTCCAGTTGTACGGCTGAGGCGGCCCGAAGCCGTCGTAGAAGCCGGGCGCGACCGTCCACGCCGCGAGCGCGTAGACCGTAGCCCCGATGGCGAGGAGCGCGGTCCTTCTCAAAGCGCCAGGTCAGCAACCACATGACCCACGATCGGAGCCACCAGGTCCTTGCACGCCCAGCGCCACAGGGCGAGCAGGAGACCGGCCGCCGCCACCGCCCCCAGAAACTCAGGCGGATGCGACAGCACATGGGCGAGCGTCCACAGCAGAGTGCTCCCGGTGATCGCAAGCGGGGCCCCGCCGAGGTCTTGGAGCACCGCGTACAACGCGCCGCGGAAGGCCAACTCCTCGCCGATCGAGACCGCGACCGCGGCCGTCGCCAGCCCCGCGGGCAGCAAAGGCACGGCGCTCGCCCGCGCCGCCGCCGGCAGCAACAGCACCGCGCCAAGCGCGATGCCACCGAGGACGCGGAGGCCAAACCTCGAAGTGCCCAGCCCGAGGCGTTCCGGCGGCCATCCAACAGCGGCCACGGCGAGCACCCCGCCACCAAGCAGCAAGGCGGCGAACGTGAGGCCAGGTTGTTGTGCGATGAGCGCACGCGACCACTCGACGGCCACCACGAACAGCGAGAGCAGGCCCGCCCGGGTGGCGGACCGCACCCGCAGGGTTTCGATCAATGCGCCAGGCGCTCGGGCGCGGCGTACACGTTGAAGCGCTCGCCGCGCAGAAAACCCACCAGGGTCTGGCCGAACTCGCGCGACAGCGCGACGGCCAGGCTCGACGGAGCGCCGACCGCGGCGAGCACGGGAATCCCGGCGGTGATGGACTTCTGGACGATCTCGTAACCCGCCCGACCGCTCACGACCAGGACCGTGCCCACCAGCGGCAACCGGCCCTCCAGCAGCATCCGGCCGACGACCTTGTCGACGGCGTTGTGCCGGCCGACGTCCTCGCGCATGCAGATCAGCTCGCCGCCGGCAGTGAACAAGCCCGCGGCGTGGAGACCGCCCGTGCGCTCGAAGACACCCTGGCCCGACCGCAGGCGCTCCACGAGCCCGGGCAAGATCTCCGCTTTGACGGAAGGCCCTTCCGCGAGGTGCTCCAGGTCGCGCCTGAGGTCTTCGATCAAGACCGCGCCGCACACCCCGCAGGCGGAGCTCGACAGCATCGAGCGCTCGGGCTTGCGGCGCCGTGTACGTGCGAGATGGACGTCGACCTGGTTCGACTCCACGATCGACGCATCAACCTTGATGCCGTCGGCCGTCTCGCCCGCCTCGGCGCTGATCCGGACCATGCGGATGTCATCTACAGAGCGGGAGATTCCCTCGGCGTACATCAGGCCGAGCGCGAGCTCGATGTCCTCGCCCGGCGTCCGCATCACGACGGACAGCGGCTCGCCGTCGAGCATCAGCTGCAGGGGCTCCTCGGTCACCACGGCGTCGGGCGCCTCGCTCCACCTGCCCGAGTCCCACTTGCGGACACGCAGCCCGGGCGCTGCCGGTTTCGCCATCAGCCTTCCGCCACCCGCAGCTGGCGCGCCGCTCTCGGCACCGCGGTCGTGATGGCAAAGCCGCGCCACGAGGTGACGCGTTCCGGCTTCAGGTCGATGACCGCCGGCACCTCGGCGGGCTCGATTCCGTAACGCTCGGCGATCGACGCGCCGTCGGTCGACGCCGCGAAAGTTCCCCGCACGCACGCGCCGACCATGAGCGAGGGACGGAAACGGTGATGCGACTCGACGACCAGCGCACCGGGCGCTCCGGCGCGGGGCCGCCCGCTGGTCGGTGCGATCGTCATCCGCCCGCGGTCCACCTCCCAGAACGCCGGACGTACGACCGGCATCCCGCCTTCGATCCAGCAGGCGTATCCGCGGGACACTCCTGCCAGGCGCCGGCTGACCTCGGCCGGGACCGCCGGCACCCGTGCCGCCTGCGCGGAGGGAAAAGGAGCGCCCTTGACGATGTCCGCGTCGCTCAGCCGCAGCCGCAGGACGACCCTGTTGTAGGGCATCCACTCGCGGGGCAACCGCATCAGGTCGAGCGCGTAGCCGGCGAAGAAGGGCGCGTTGCGAATTGCGTAGCCCGCCATGCCGAGGAGGTAGGCCGGGCCTTCGAGCACCGCCCGGACGTCGTTGGAGAGATTCAGCGGGTCGAAGATGTCGAGCGCACCTTTCAAGAGGACCGCGAGTTCCCCACCATCGACGAGGAAGGCGGCCCGGGGGTCGCGCCTGGCGATCATCATCTTGGCCGCGTAGCGCGAGGTCGTCATCCAGAGCGAGCCTCCGGCGAAGCTGAAGACGGCGGGATTCACGAGCGGCAGCCGGCCCGAGCGGAGCGCCAGCATGCCGATCGAGGTCTTGCCCAGGATCGCGCTTGCCTCGCGAGTGAGCTTCATCGAAGCAACTTTAGGACTCGAGCGTTTGGCGAATCCGCGCCATCGCTCCCTCCAGGCGGCGGCGAACCACGCCGTCGACTCGCTGGGCGACGGCGGCACCGACGATCGACCCAGGCGGCTCGTAGGCGATGCGGAGACGGATGCGCACACCATCCGCCGCCTCGCTGAACGTGAAGCCTCCCTCTTGCTTGACCAGGCCGGACTCGGAGACCCAGCCGATCGCCTTCGGCCGCTCCCAACGATCGAGACGGAGCACGTTCTTGAGCGGGAAGCCAAACGCCAGCATCTCGACGCTATACCGCGCTCCCACGCCGCGAGTCTTCTCGCCCAGTGGCTGCCAGCGGCTCACGCCTTCGAGGACGTCGGCGACGTGGCGGTGATCGGCGAAGTAGTCGAAGGCACGTTCAGGCGTCGTCTTCACCTCGACCTCGGAGGCGAACTCGAGCCATCCCATGCCACGAAGATATGGGAGTGGTCACCTGGGACGGAGGACGCGTGTCCACCCGCGCCTCGATCGCGGTCGCCCGTCCTCTGACCGGAGCCAGGCTGCGCGACGCCTACGTCAGGTCAGTGAACCAGGTGACGCTCGATCTGGCGCGGATGCGTGGTAACTCGATCGTCCTCGGACCGTTCACCCTCTTGCGGTTCGGGACCCCGAAGGTCACCCGCAACGCCGTGGACTGGCCCATCGAGGGCGGCTTGCTGGCCGCCTCACCTGGGGGTCGCTGGCGGGTGCAAGTGTCCGGCGGTCGGGTCGAGGCGACCGTCAGCGGCTATGCGCCGAGGCTGCCTCGCTTCATCTACTCGTTGACCCACCTCCAGGTCCACCAGCTGTTCACGCGCCTCTACCTGCTCAGGCTTCGTGGCCCGGAACCTGCGCCCGGCATGCCGGCGTCCTCCGACGACCGGTTCCGCGCGGGGACCGTGGACGCTGCGTTCTGCCTGACGCTGGCGGGGTTGATGGGCCGCCGGCGCCCGGGACGCTTCGTGGCGGTGGCCGCCGCCTATCACCTCGTGTGCTGGAGCCTCTGGGGAAGGACGCTCGGGGGCCTCGTGACCAGGCAGCGCGTGGTCGCGCTCGACGGGTCACGACTGACGCCTGCTCAGTCCCTGTGGCGACTGCTCCTGCTGCCCGCGTCGTGGCTCACGGGACGGGCCATGCACGACGAGCTCGCCGGCACAGCCGTGATCTCCGACTAGGAAAGAGAAAGGGGCGGCGAGTGCCGCCCCTTAAGAAAGTCGCGGTCGACTGCTTACGCGCGCGCGCCCATGCCGCCCTGCATCCACAGAGCCGGCTTGTTCGGGTAGAGCACCATGACGAGAACAGCGACCAGGATCGCGATGATGAACGCGACGATGTCGAAGCGGCCGATGGTGATCTGCGTGAAGATCTGGTAGACGATCTCGAGGATCGCGTACAGGACCAGCGCGCGGACCCAGCTGATGTTGGCGATCGGGTCGAAGCCCGCGATCATCATGCCCGCGCCGAAGGCGATGCCTGCGACTGGAGCTGTGACGCCGGCGCCGCTACCGAAGTTGAAGACCGCGTCCCCGACGAAGCTCGCGGCCGAGCCGACGACGAGCAACACGCCCATTACCCAAAGAAGAATCTTCAGCGCCAGGGGGTTCCACTTTGCCATTGCTTGCACTAGATGCCTGCCTCCATTTCGACCGCTGTAGATTCGTTATTGGGCAGCTGGCGGCCGTTCAGGTGCAACTTATAGCCCGAGTGCACGCATTTAGCAACCTCATTACGCAAAAGTTTGCGTTCCTCTCAGCCACACCACGCTGGGTTTGAGCCCGTAAGCCCACGCGAACGCACCCTCGTGCTCGGCCTCCCACAGGACGAGATCCGCAAGCATGTGAGGCGCGATCGCGCCTCGATCCGCACGTGCGATTGAGTGGGCGCCGCCGACGGTGGCCGCCAGCAGCGCACGCTCCACCGACATCTTGAAGACGGCCACCGCCAGCGCGACGACCACGCTCATACTGGTGATGCCACTGGTGCCCGGGTTGTGGTCGGTGCCCAGCGCGATCACGGCGCCCGCTTCGGTGAGCTCCTTGACCGGTGGCAGCTTGCCGATCGAGAGCGCCGTCCCAGGCGCAAGGGTTGCGACCACGCCTGCGCGCGCGAGAGCCACCGCATCGCCCCTGTTCGCGCGCAGCAGGTGATCGGCCGATGCGGCGTGAAGTTCGGCCGCAAGTCGCGCGCCACCCGTGCGCTCTAGCTCGTCGGCGTGCACGCGCGGGATCAGCTTCGCTTTGAGCGCGGCCTTGAGGATACTGCGCGACTGCGGAACGCTGAAGTATCCGCGGTCGCAGAACACATCGCAGAACCGCGCGCCGGCCATGTACGCGTCATCGCACCACTCACGGACCTCTCTCGTGTACCTGGCCATGCGCGCCCATCGATCCGGCGGCAGGGCGTGCGCGGCGAGGAAGGTGACCTCGATGCGGGGAAGGTCTTTGCGTTTGCCCAGGCGCGCCAGCAAACGCGTCGCCTCCAGCTCGCCCTCGCGATTCAGCAGGTAGCCGGTCTTCGCCTCGACCGTGGTCGCGCCACCTTCGAGCCATGTCCACAGCCGCCGCGCGGTCGCGTCCTCGAGGGCGCTGACAGATTCCTCGCGGGTTGCTTTCACCGTCGCTCGAATCCCACCGCCCGCTTTCGCAACGTCGCTGTACGACGCGCCCGCGGAGCGCATCGCCACCTCCGCCATGCGATCGCCCGCGTAGACCGGATGCGTGTGCGCGTCGATGAGGCCGGCTGTGACGAGTCCGCCGTGACAGTCGTGCTCGTCGGCGACCACCTCCATCAGCGCGCGCGGCTCGTCTCCGCTCTTGCCGCACCACGCGATCTCTTCGCCGTCCATGATCACCGCGGCGTGCTCGATCACGCCCGCGGGCGTGCCGGTGAACAGCCGCCCGATGTTGCGCAGGCGCTTCATGCCGAGACCACGGTGTTGCCACCCA
>DASXSD010000228.1:0-16390 GCA_036506195.1 Candidatus Dormiibacterota bacterium | reverse complement strand
GACAGCGTCCGTGGTGCTCGGAGTCGTGGGCGCGGTCTTGCTGCCGGCAACCGGCTTGGTCGAGATGGCGCGTTGGCGTGTCGACATCGGGTCGAGCCGTGGATGATGCGTTTGAGTTCCTGAGGTTGACGGGATGAGCGGAGTTGTCTGGAAACGTGCAGGGCGGGTTTTCATCGTGGCCCTGGTCGTCATGGTCGTGGTCACGTTCGTCGGCATCGTCTCCGTCGCGCGCGAGCTCTCCACCTTGGCGCATGGGAGCGCAGAGTTCGCACCCCTCGGCCTGCCCATGCTGGTGGGGAGTCGCAACGAATCCGTGTCTACGCTGCAGCCACAGCCAGGCCTTGGGCTCGTGATCGTTGTCCCTCTGCTGGCGGCCGCCCTGACAGTTTTGGTCTCGACGCGGGTCCGCCCGGGCGGCTCGGAGGAGAAGCCCTAGGGGAAGCGCGCGCCAGGCGAGCCTAGGATTGGCTCGGGGATGTACGGGAGCTGGTGCTCCCCGCGGTCTTCAAAACCGTCTGCGGGGCGCTGCTGAGGCGTCCTGGGTGGGTTCGATTCCCATCCATCCCCGCCAGATTTCAGCCTGCTGACGGCCCCGGAACCCGTTTCAGGACGAAACCGTGGTTGTGGCAAGAGGTGCTCGAAAAACATGAGGAGCACGACTCCGAGCTTCAGATCAAACACCCTTCTACACCGGCCTGATCTCTGTTTTAGGTTTTCTCCTCGAGCGCTTGACAGGGCAGCAGCGGCGTGGGATAAGAGACCGACTCGAACCAGGGGGAGACAAGGCGGGTGACGGGCGGCCCAATCCTTTTATGGCGGCAGCGGCGACCCGGGGGTCGGCCGCCGGGAGGGCGCGCCCTCGTAGCGAAGCTGTCCGCCGCGCTCGTGCTGGCCACCACCATCGCTGTCGCGAGCTCGGCCCCCACCGTGGCGTCGACGACCGACAGCGGTTACACCCTCACGATTCTGCCCACGCTCGGCGGTTGCTGTAGCCAGGCGGGCGACATCAACTCCGCCGGCTTGGTCGTAGGCAACTCCCAGGTCACGGGCAATGCCGGGTTCAACGCGTTCCTGTGGGATGGCACGACTCTCAATCCGTTGCCGGCGCTCTCGCCAGGATACGGAACGGCGACCACGATCAATGATGCCGGACTCGTCGCCGGCTGGTCGTCCGCGCCTTACGACGGATTCTCGATTCCGGCGCGGGCCACGCTCTGGACGAACGGGCAGGCGACGCAGCTGCCGACGCTTCAGTCCACTGGCTCGACCTTCGCGACTCGCATGAACGGCGCTGGGCAGATCGGTGGCGATGCCCACCTAGGCGCCGTCAACCGTCCAGTTGTCTGGCCAACGCCGTCGCAGGTTATCGTGCTGCCTGACTTTGGCGGCGTATCGAACGCAGTCAATGACCTCGACGACGCCGGGGACGCGGTCGGGCAGGCGCAGCTGGCGAATGGCGACATTCACGCGATCTACTGGACTGGGATCGGCGGAGTGCCGCAGCTGCTCGACATCAACCCGTTCGGCGGAAGCCACAGCGTCGCCGGCGCCATCAACTCGAGCGGCGTGATCGTCGGTGCGGCCTCATACGCGGGTCATCCCATCTACGAGCGTCATGCCGTTGTCTGGACCGCGAACGGGACGGTCGCCACCGACATCCACACGCTGCCTGCGTTCACCACGAGCACGGCGCTCGACATCAACAACGCCGGCCAGGTCGTTGGCACGATGCAGAACACTCTCGACCAGCACGCGTTCCTCTACAGCGGCGGCGTCATGACAGACCTCAATGACTTGCTGCCACCGGGGTCGCCCTGGACGCTGCAGACGGCAACTGCCATCAACAACGGCGGGACGATCGTCGGTTACGCGCTCTCGGGAACCGAGCAGCGCGGCTTCATCTTGGCACCCAACACGCCGGCAGGGACCGGCGTCATCGCTCAGCCGGTCGACAGCGCCACTTCGACCTCGCCCGTCACCTTGACCTTTGCGAATGTAACCGCCGGCGGAGGCACGACCCTCACGATCGACAACACGGGCCCGAACCCACCCGCGGGCTTCAGCCTTGGCGACCCCCCGACCTTCTACTCGCTGTCCACCTCCGCCACGTTCACGGGCACCATCACGATCTGCATTGACTTCGCCGGCGTCACGTACTCGAGCCTCAGCACGCTGCGGCTCTTCCACTATGAGAATGGGTCTTGGACCGACGTGACGACCACGATTGACGTGACCGCCCATACGATCTGCGGCATCGTCTCGTCCCTATCACCCTTTGCGATCTTCGAGAGCGCTCGTGGAGATACCCAGCTCGTCTATACGGGCCCGCTCACATCGCACTACCACGACGCGCTTACAGCCACCGCTACCCTGACCGACCGCGACAGCGGCGTTCCGATCGCCGGAGAGATGATCACCTTCACGTTGGGCGTGGGGGGCACGTGCAGCGCGACCACCGACGGATCCGGCAGCGCCTCCTGCACCATTACGCCGCACCAGACCGGGACCCAACCCATGGTCGCCTCCTTCGCCGGCGACGGTTCCCACTTTCCGAGCAGCGACACCCGGTCCTTCTCGATCACCCCGGAAGAGATGACAATGATCTACACCGGGCCGACGATGATTCTGGCGGGCCCCGGCGGCGCGACACTGACAGCGATACTCCTCGAAGACGGCGCCGGCGATAACGATGACGACACCAGCTCGGCCGCGCCCAACCCCTCGGAAATGGTCACCATCTCGGTCGGGAGCCAGAGCTGCGCGGCACTGACCGACTCGTCCGGCAACGTCAAGTGCACGATCCCATCCATAACCGTGCCTTTAGGGCCCGAGACCATCGTCGCGACCTTCGCGGGTGACTCTTTCTACCAACCTGTGAGCGCCAGCGTGACCGCCATTGTGTTCGCGTTCCCCAGCCGCGGAGCGTTCGCAGTCGGTGACGTGACCGCGGCCACGGCGGACTCCTCTACGGTTACCTGGTGGGGAGACACGTGGTCGCAGCAGGACGTTCTCAGCGGCGGCGCCGCGCCATCGGCGTTCAAGGGCTTCGCGGGCAACATCACGCTCCCGACAAGCACGCCACCGCTGGTCTGCAGCGGGACCTGGACCGCGACCGGGGGCAACAGCCCGCTCCCGTCGAGTGACGTTCCGTCGTACATGGGAGTCATCGTCACGAGCTCGGTCAAGAAGTCGGGCGGCGCCATCACCGGTAACTACACCCACATCGTCGTAGTCAAAGTCGATCCAGGCTACGCGCCGACACCAAGCACGCCCGGCACCGGGACCATCGTGGGCACCTACTGCTAGAAACCTCGCCCAAGGCCAAGAAGGAGGAGCGACGTCCACTTACTTCGTTGGCGGACGGTGGCGCCTGTCGTGTTATGCGGTAACGCGTCCCAGCAACGGGCCCCCGACGGAGGGTAGAGATCGGTAGCGCAGACTAACTTGTTTCAATAATCGGCGCGGAAGCTGGGCTGCCGGATGATCGAAAGAAGTGTCCCGATCCGAAGTTCATCGTTGTCGGGTACCGGAACTGTACGGGTCGAATCCTCAGTGCGTAAGTGCATCACGACGTGGCTCCCACGGCGGCGAGCCTCAACGAATCCGTTCTGAGCTGCCTTCTCTGGGTTTTGCTCCCGCGGTTTCTGCGCCGAGCGAAGCGCTAGGTAGCGACCCCTCCATCGGTTGACGCGTCAGGATCTCCAATTGCGTTGCTACGACAGCCAAGACGACAGCCAACGTCGCGAATGACTGTGGACGACCGCGGATGTCAGCGGATCAAAGAGAGCTGATTCCCCTCTTGGATGGACTCCCGCGGACTGGCGCGGGCATATGACCCGCGGTCTTCAAAACCGTCTGCGGGGCGCTGCTGAGGCGTCCTGGGTGGGTTCGATTCCCATCCATCCCCGCCATTCCTCATGGTCGTGACGGCCAAGTTGACAGCCACAACCGCGGACTCCCACGTCCACTGCGGACTCCCACGTCCACTAATGAATGAGCGTGGACGGCGCTCGTGACGGTAGCCGTTGTCGCCGAACCTGGTCCGTGTCGCTGCTTACAGACCTGTGTCGACGGCTAAGATTGCGCCAGGGCACCAAGGGAATCCGGTGCAAGACCGGAGCTGTCGCGCAACTGTGAGCGGTGAGCCTCCGCCCAGACAGGCCACTGAGGCTGAAGCCTCGGGAAGGCGGACGAAGGCGGCGATCCGCAAGCCAGGAGACCTGAACGCCCCAATGGCATAACCCGTCCGCGCGCAACGGCACGGAAGCTCCTGGCGGTCGGCTTTCAGCAGCGCGTGCGGGAAAGGTCTGACCGCCTGGAGGAAAAGCAGTGCGCAAGCACCACGTGGTGGCCAGCGCGACACTGGCCCTGCTCACCGTCGCCATCGCCGCATGCGGAGGTTCGCCCACGGCGACCTCGTCGCCCGCGGCCACATGCGCCAACGCGTCCGCGCCGCACCGCGCCTACGTTGTCGTCCAGCACGCTGCCGGCGCCGCGTCGCTGCAGAAGTGCGTCGGTTTCAGCGGCGACACCATCGACGGCCAATCGCTGATGGACAGGTCGGGCATCGAGTACCAGACCCAGACATTCAGCTTCGGCAAGGCCGTCTGCCAGATCGACAACGAGCCGGCGCAATACAGCAAGTGCTTCGCCGACGCCGGGCCCAACTGGACGCTGTTCGTCGAGACAGGCGGGGCCTGGAGCCTGGCCCAGACCGGCTACGGGCAGGTGACCTTGCACGACAGGGAGGCGCTGGGCTGGCGCTACACGTCGGAGGCCTCGCCGGCGCCGCCGGCGCTGCCGAAGGAGTAGTCAAGGCTTGAACGCCCGCGCGGTCGCCGCGTGGTCGTGCGCGGCCATTGTGATCGCGCTCGCGACCTCGAACCCCGTCTACAAGGCCGCGGTCGTCGTGGCCGCGTTCGCGGTGTTGGCGGCGGCCGCCGGGCTCGGCCGCATGCGACGCCTGATTGTGGGCGTCACGCTCTTGGCCCTCATCGACATACTGCTGAACTTCGTCTCCGCACACCTCGGTAGGACGGTGCTCTTCGCCTTGCCCGACGCCATCCCCGCGCTGGGCGGGCCCTACACGGTCGAAGCGCTCGCCTTCGGCGGCTCGGCGGCGCTGACGATCGCGGCTGCGGTGCTCGCCGCCGCGGCTCTTTCCCTCCTCCTCGCTCCGCACGAAGTGATGGACGCGCTGCCGGGCATGTTGTCTCGCTCGGGCACCGCGCTAAGCGCGTCGCTGAACCTCGTGCCGACGATCACGCGCTCCTTCACTGATGTCCTCGAGGCGCAGCGCCTGCGCGGCTGGCGGCCGCGAGGCGCCCGCAGCTGGGCCGAAGTCGTCGTCCCAGTTGTGCTGACCGCGGCTGAAGGCTCCATCCAGCTCGCCGAGTCGATGGAGGCCCGCGGCTTCGGCTCGGGTATACGGACGAGGTACGCACCGGCAGCCCTCGATCTCGGCGACTGGATCGTCGTCGCGACCTCGATTGCCGCCGTCGTCGGATTCGCTCTCGCTCGCGCGCTGGGCTGGGCCGCCGAGTGGTACGCATATCCCTCGCTCGAGAGCCCGATCGTGGATGCGCGGGTCATTGTCTTCTGCGCCTTGCTGTTCGTACCCGTGGTGCTGTGGCGCAAGCGCGGCTAAACCGCCTGACTTACGCCTATCCTGGCTCCCACCAGGCCGCCCTCAACGATGTGTCGCTTCTGATCGACGGCGGCTTGACTATGGTCGCTGGGCCTTCCGGCGGCGGCAAGTCGACGCTTCTGCGCGTCCTGAATGGGCTTGTGCCGCACTTCCATGGTGGCCGCGTCGCAGGTGAGGCGGAGTCGGCCGGCTTCAACATCATCGCGACACCGACTCGGGTTATGGCTCGAAGCGTCGGCTTCGTATTCCAGGATCCCGAGCTACAGGCGGTGTACGACACCGTCGAGCGCGAGGTTGCCTTTGGCCTGGAGAACCTTGGCGTACCCGCTCGTGCGATGCCGGCTCGAGTCGGCGACGCGCTCGCCCAGGTAGGCGCGGAACACTTGGTCGGCAGGCGCGTGAGCACTCTCAGCGGGGGCGAGCGACAGCGCGTGGCGCTCGCGTCCGTGCTCGCCATGCAACCCCGAACCGTGGTTCTGGACGAGCCGACCTCGCAGCTGGATCCCAAGGGCGCGACGCTCGTCCTCGATGCATGTGAGCGTGTCGTCGCGAGTTCCAGATCGGTGGTCCTCTCCGAGCACCGCTTTGCGCAGCTACAGCCGCTCGCGGAAACCGTCGTCATCGTTGACCAGGGTCGCGTTGAGACACATGCAGCGCGCGACTCGAGGCCAGGCAGAGTCGAGGTCGCCAGGCTACCCCCGGCCGAGCCCGGCCCCTGTGTGTGGGCGCTCGAACACGCGACCGTTGGCTACGCCGGCCACCCCCTAATCGCCGATCTGGATTTGGCAGGCTACGCCGGCCAGGTAGTCGCGCTGAGTGGAGCAAATGGCAGCGGCAAGACGACGCTGCTACGCACGATCGCCGGCCTCCTCAGGCCGCTGTCGGGCAAGGTCGAACGCCGCCCCGTGCGCATCGCGTACCTGCCGCAAAATCCCGGTGCCCTTCTCCACCGGCCGACCGTTCGCTCGGAGGTGGAGCTGACCCTGCGCCGCACCGACAGCGCGACCTCCGCGGACGACGTCCTACGGGACCTGGGCCTGTTCGAGGTCGCCGAGAGATATCCGCGTGACCTTTCATCCGGGGAGCGGCAGCGAGCCGCGCTGGCCGCCGTCCTGGCTGGCACGCCAGCCCTGGTGCTGCTCGACGAGCCGACGCGCGGGATGGACCCGAAGGCGAGGATCGCCCTGATCGAACTCGTCAGAAAGCTTCGCGACCGCGGCGGCGCGGTGGTGGTGGCCACGCACGACGCTGACCTGCTCGCGGCCATCGCCGACCGGGTCGTCGAGCTGTGAAGCGGCAGCTCCCGGTCGCCGGCGTATCACTCGTCGGGCTGGCGCTGTTCTGCTGGCCGTTCCTTGGGACCGGCCTACCCGACAACACGCCAGCCTGGGCCCTGATGCTTGCGTGCGTTCTGGCCCTGATCGCAGTCGAAGCGGGGACGCGGCAGCTCGACTCGCGAGGGATCGCGCTGCTCGCCGCAATCGCGGCCATTGACACGGCCCTGCGCCTCGCGGTGATCACGGGCGTCGGCGGCTTCAATCCGATCTTTTTCCTCGTCCTCTGCGCCGGATTCGTCTTCGGCCCATCCTTCGGATTCATGGCGGGTGCGCTGTCCCTCCTGGTGTCGGCCATCCTCGGCGGCGGAATCGGGCCCTGGGTCCCATATCAGGTCTTCGCCCTCGGCTGGGTCGGCGCTGCGGCCGGCATGGTCGGTCATTGGCGAACGCAGACGTCATACGTCGGCGACATCGCCCTTCTCGCGTTTGTCGGCGCGGTGATGGGCTACGTCTTCGGCGCTCTGATGAGCGTCACCGACTGGATCCCCTTCTTCCGCGGCAATCCTACCCTCGGGTGGTCACCGGGAATTGACCCCGCGACCGCGCTCGAACACTACGCGCGCTTCTACCTTCTGACGTCTTTCGGCTATGACACGTTTCGCGCCGTTGGCAACGCGGTGATGGTCATCGCCCTCGGCGCGCCGGTAATCGCCGCCTTGACACGGTTTCGGGCCAGGCTCACATTCGAGATCGTGACTACGTGACGTTCGACAGGGTTCGCCGCCCAGGGATCCACAAACGTCGGCCTCAATAGTCGGCGGAGGTTTCAGACGGAGGGATTGCTGGCGATGACTACCTTTGGTGACGGGGGCTGGGAGAGGATGCTTGAGGAGCGATGCGACCGGCTGCGGGCGCTACACGTCCCCGGGACACCGCTGGTTTTGCCGAATGCGTGGGACGTGCCGTCCGCCCGGGCCGTCGTCGCGGCCGGGTTCCCAGTCGTCGCTACAACCAGTGGTGGGGTGGCCGAGGCGCTTGGGTACGAGGACGGGGAACGCGCTCCGACCGGCGAGATGCTCGCCGCCGCCGCGAGGATTTCGCGGTCAGTCAACGTACCCGTCTCGATCGACGTCGAGTCGGGCTACGGCCTGCCGCCAGATGGGCTCATCGAGGCGCTCCTGCATGCTGGTGCGGCCGGCTGCAATTTGGAGGATACAGACCACAAGTCCGGTCGTCTAGCCGATCTGAGGCGCCACACGGGGCGTATTGCGGCCGTACGCCAGGCGGCGACAGCCAGAGGGTACGTGCTGGTGATCAACGCTCGTGTCGACGTGTTCCTCTCTGACTACGGGAAGCGGCCTGAGGAGCATATAGACGAGGGAATCGCTCGCGCCCGCGCCTACCTCGATGCCGGGGCCGACTGTGTCTACCCGATCTTCCTGCACGACGAGCGCGCCATCGCGCGATTCGTCGAGGTCGCAAGTCCGGTCAATATCCTCGCGATGCCTCAGGCGCCGTCAATCTCGCGGCTGGCTGAACTGGGCGTCGCGCGGATCAGTTACGGCTCGGCCATACAGCACAAGTTGCTGCAGGCACTGGCGAGGATCCTGGCCGAGATCAAGGGGTAGCCTCCGCCGCGGTCCAACCTGCCGGTCCGTCCGCGCCGATCTGGCTCTGGACCTCGAACTATTTGCAGCGTCACTCGCCAACCGCGGCGTGCCGTCCCGGCTCCCACAGTGGATCGCGCCCTTTGTTTGCGCCACGCGCGAGAATGAAGAGAAGGTCAGACAAGCGGTTCATGTAACGCACGACCTCGGGATTGGCATCGTCCACGCGAAGGATATGCCTCTCGGCTCGCCGGCACACCGTCCGGCAGACATGGAGCTGTGCGGCACCGCGACCGCCCCCTGGAAGGACGAACGAATCCAGGGGCTTCAAGGTGGAGTTCACCTCGTCACATACCTGCTCGAGCCAGCGCACGTATTCCGATTGGAGCCGCAGACGAGTCTTGCCCTGCGAGTCCTTGACGGGCACCGCCAGATCCGCGCCAACGTCGTAAAGGTCGTTCTGGATCCGCCCCAGCCAGCCCGCGTAATCGTCGGGCAAGTCACCAGTAGCGATGGCGACCCCGATATGAGAGGAGAGTTCGTCGACATCTCCGTACGCCTCGATCCTCGGATCCGTCTTGCGCACTCGGGTGCGGTCGCCCAAATGTGTTTCACCGCCGTCGCCGGCCCTCGTATAGATGCGCGACAGATGAACGGTCATATTGGTCACCTCCAGAATTTGTAGAAGCTGATCGGCCGACGCCGACTTCGCCTGCTCGAGGGACGCGACCAGCTTCGTTAAGCGCCGACGCAGGTCCTGGTAGATGTCGAGCTGGTTCGATACGTGATCGAGGTGGCCCTGCGCAATGCGAAGCAGGTTTTCATCCGTTCCTGCATCGAGTAGTGAAACGATCGCAGTCAGCGAAAAGCCCAGGGATCGCAAGGAAAGAATCTGATACAGGCGACTGAGTTCGGATGCTCCGTACCGACGATGGCCGCTCCTCGAACGGCGAGACGGTGTTAGCAGCCCCTGCTGGTCGTAGTGATGCAGTGTCCGTACGGTCACGCCGGTTGCCTTCGCTAGGTCGCCGATTGTCCAGTCGCGAGACTCGTCGCTCAACCCGGCTTCGACTGTAGATCCTGACGTTACGTCACTTGCAAGCCTCCGCTGGATCAGCCTGCGTTGCGGGGTGGCTTTTAGAGCTCCGTGCCGTCGTCCTGCGCCCAAGCTCAACGCAGTCCGACCAGCTCCTCGATGAAGCGGGCGTCGACGTTCGCCATGACCACGTCGGTGAGACGGTCGAGGGTTGAGTCGAGCGAGTACAAGGGAACTCGGCCAAACAGTGCTCGAAGCACGTCCCAACTTTCAACCAGGCCGTGCACCGTGACTCCGAGCACCGATCCCTCCACCCAGCCCAGGCCGTCTGGCATCGCGACCCGTGCCGCAGGCAGCGGGCGAGTATGGCCGTGCCGGATCTCGTAGCCGTGTACCTCCTTGTTCGCGAGCTCCGTCCAAGGGGATGCCAGTGTCGACGCGAATCGATACGTGCCCCGTCGGGTGACCTTCTCACGCTCGAAGCTGGTTTCGACGGACAAAAGACCGAGGCCTTCCCCCGCACCGTCGACCCCATACGGGTCGTATAGCCGTACACCGAGCATTTGCAGGCCTCCGCAGACGCCCAGTACACGAGCCCCTGCCCGCGCTCTGGCGTGAACGGCGCGATCCAGTCCCGAGGAGCGTAGCCACGTCAGGTCGCTCGCCACGTGCTTGGAGCCCGGGAGCACCACGAGATCGGCACCGTCCAGGTCTGCCGGCGTGCGCGCCCAGCGCACTACAGCCACCTGCTCGAGGACCTTGAACTCATCGAGGTTTGAAGCAAACGGGTAGCGAATCACCGCGACAATGCTGGCCGCTCCATCACCTTTTTCCGGCTTGGCCGCCCCGTCCTCGTCAGGCAACTCGTGCCGAAACCAGGGCACCACGCCGATAACTGGTACGCCCGTCATCGCAGAGAGGTGCTCTGGAGCGGGTGCCAGCAACGAGGCGTCTCCTCGGAATTTGTTGAGAATGAAGCCACGAAGGCGCTGCCGAGCCTCATGGGGTAGTAGAGCCCACGTCCCGTATAGGTGCGCGAAGGCACCTCCGCGATCGATATCAGCCACCAGGAGTACCGAAGCGTCCGCTGTGGTAGCGGCGCGACCGTTGGTGACATCGAAATCCATCAAATTGATCTCTGCTGGACTCCCGGCACCTTCGAGCACCACGACGTCATAGTCGGCCAGCAACGATTGCAGCGACTCCAATATGGCCGGCCAGACGTGCGGAGCGCGTTGTGGCCATGGAAGCGCGCTGACTTCACGGTCCGGCTGACCCGACACGACGACCTGACTACGCGTCATGCCCTCAGGCTTCACGAGGACTGGGTTCATCCGGACGTCCGGTACAGTTCGCGCGGCCAGCGCCTGAAGATATTGCGCGACCCCGATCTCGCCGCCCTCCACCACCCGAGCGTTGTTGGACATGTTCTGGGCCTTGAAAGGCGCCACCCGAATCCCTTGCCGGGCAAGGTGCCGACAGATAGCTGTGGCGATCAGGCTTTTACCCGCCCAGCTCGACGTTCCCTGCACCATCAGCGCCCGCACGTCAGGCATCCTTCGGGGAATCGTTTTCTGCACAGACCTTTGCGCCTCTTCGCTCGGGGCGCGGTTGATCGCCAGCAAGCAAGACGCCTTGCCTCGTTGATCCGCGCGCTCAAAACGACCTGCGCCTAGCTCGAGCTACCCCGCGGCGGTCGTCAATGCTTTTCAACATGCGAGCCGCATGGCAACACCGACTGCGCTCTCTGGGGCGGACAACAGTCATCGAAGCGATAAGCTGGCGGCCACGAACCGACGGAGTGGCTTTGCGAGTTCCGGATAGGCCATCACGTCATCACCAAGCTCGGATATGTAGGCAAGACCCGTCGCCAACTGGAGAGAGGCGAGTGGATAACCCGGCCTGCGCTGCGCCGAAGGCTTTGACACAAAGGTTCGCGTAACAGTGACCTGCGCGTCGGTTACTGAACCGTCAGCCGCGAGCGCGAAGGCGACCTGCCAATGGCCCTTCACCTGCCCGCCGTAGCGTGCGATCAACGCGCTGTAGTAGCGGATCAGCTGGTCATCGTCGAACTGAATTTCAGAACCGCGAAACCTGCGCACCAAGGCGCCTGGCTGCAGCTCGTCGTCGACCCCTTCGAAGATGAGCGCGAAGTCAATCGCAAGCACCGGCTGGTGGGCGTTCGCGGCGTAGGCTAGCGCTTTCTCACGCGCGTTCTGACGCGCATCCCACGATCGCTCCTCGACTACTGGGACGTCGGCAACGACTTCGGACAGACGTCTGAGATTGAGATCTAGGCCCGCGAGGGCCAACTCGCATTGGCGCGCCTTCTCCGGATTGGCCGTCCCGATAACGAGTTCGGTCGGAGCGGCGACTTTGATTGCGTCCCCGACGTAGATCCGGCCTTCGGTCAGCAGGTCAGCTCGCAGGCCTCCGCGACCGACCAGCGGGCCGAGAACCGGTTTCTTCAGGAGGTCAGCGAGGTACTGACATGGATTGCAGAGTCGGGTCCCGACACAAAGCACGTCACCGATGAAGAATCGGCGACCGACCAGGCGGTTCAGATCTACGCCGCGGGTTGTGATGTTGCGACGCGTCTCGCCTAAGTTCAGCGCGATCCCATATTCAAGGCGAAGCTCCTCGATTGCCTCCCGCTGAACAAGCGTGATGTCGCGGCTAACGCGGCGGTCATCCGAGTAGTGACCGAGGCCGCGCGCATAGCGGTCACCCTCCAACCCGATGCCAGGGCGGGCGTAAACCGAGTCAAGAGAGTCCATCTGCTGGCCCGCTGCGGGAGCAATGTGGATGTACTCGACCAACGCCGGGATCACCTACCCCGCCCCGTTTTCAATTCGCATCCAGAGCCAAGGCAGCCACAGCACGCTCGACTGATGCGGCGCGACGTTCCATCATTGCTGCGGCTGCTTCGGCGTATGCGGTACGGACCTCTTCCGGAGCCGTATCCGGCGTGCCCGCATGAAAGGGCGGCGCGGGTGCGTACTCGAGGTAGAGCTGGATCCGCTCTGCCACTGCTTGCCCGCGGAGTTCTGCCGCGATGTAGAGACCGAAGTCAATGCCAGCTGTAACACCACCACCGGTCACACGGTCACGGTCGACGCAGATGCGTTCCCGCACCGGGATCGCTCCGAAACGGCTGAGAAATTGCATCGATGCCCAGTGGGTGGTCGCGCGATAGCCGCGAAGCAGGCCGGCTGCACCAAGGACCAGCGCGCCCGAGCAAACTGAGGTCACATACCGAGCGCTCGAGGCCCTTTCGCGCAAGAAGGCGAGGGTCTCTTCATCGAGCATCGCTTCGTTGACGCCGGGACCACCAGGCACGCATATCAAGTCAAGGGATGGGCAATCGGCATAGGGGACAGTCGGCTGGATTACCAAGCCGGTATCACTTCGGATGGGATCGACTGTCCCTGCGACGAGGTGGACCTTGCTGGCAGGAAGGCGAGCCAGCGTTTCGTAAGGACCGGTCAGGTCCAGCTGAGTCAGGTTCGGGAATACCAGGAAGCCGATCTGCATCTCCGACGGCCGCTCGGAATTCCGCGCCTGGAGGCGCCCTGAGGCTAGATCCGACATCTCGCGTCCGCCAGTGGCACGCTGGCATCGCGGAGGCAATGGTTCACTGACATCCTCCGATTGCCCCGCTCGGAAACGTCTTCTGGCTTGAGGATCTCAGCTCGCGAACGCCTTCCCAGGGCATTTGCCCCAGTGGCACGTCGTCGCTTGCTCCCCTCTTACAGCTGCGGCACAGCGCCGGACTCGGCTTATCGCCTCACCGGCTTCACATCACTCCGAGAGGGATATGCGGTTGTAAACGAAAGGTATTAGACAACCGGAGCACCGAAAAAGGCAAGCTGTCGTCTGTTAGGGGGAGCGGAACCGAGCTTGGTGTTGGACGTCCGTCAGCCATGTGGCAAGCGGGAACTCAGCGGCCTCCGCGTCTGACGCGGCCTGATCGAGATCGTACTCGACCCTTCTCACGGCCGGGACCTCGTCATCGATCAGCAGGTAGGACGCTCGAGGATCGCCGTCGTATGGCAAGCCAACGCTGCCGGCATTCGCCACGGTGAAACCCCCGACATCTTTCACAAACGGCCGATGGATGTGGCCGTAGACCGCCAGCCTCGACCCTAGCACCCCGTACACGCGCCGCATGTCATCGACTGGCGAATCGGGCATCGGCGCTCGCCACAGGTCGTCCGGCGCCGCATGCACCAATACGACCCCGTCGCTCCTCCACTGGAGGGGGAGTCCCTCGAGCCAGCTGATCTGGTCCCGTGAAAGGTGCTCCTGCGCCCACGGCACAAAGTCGTCGAATAGCGTCTTGAGCCACCCCCGGAGCTGCGGCGCCCCGGCCACCTGGTCGGCGCGTCCCGAACTGTCGAAAAGGATCTGGTCTGTATTGCCCAAAACGCCTGGCCAGCCGGCCGCGCGGATGAAGTCGATCACTTCCGCGGGCCGCGGTCCGATCAACGCCAGGTCGCCACCGTGGACGACAAGGTCCGGGCTCTGGCGCTTGAGGTCTAGTGCAATTGCCTCGAGGGCGGACACATTGCCGTGGATGTCTGAGACGACAGCTAGCCGCATGGCTCCGTCAGGGTCTGGACGTGGTTAGGCGGCCGGCGTCCGGTTTTCGCCAGATCGCCTCCCACTGCGACCACTGGCCGACTGCCGGCGGTTTGCGCCAGGTCGTCGATAGTCGCAGCGGCACTATCGGCTGAAATCCAGCGAACAAGTCGCCAAGTTCACTCAGGGCGAAGAAATGCACGTCGAGGCCAGCCTTTGGGCCGGCTAGATAGCGAACGGTGTAGCTGCCGCTTGGATCGCGCTCAACAATCTCATGTTCGAACGCGAGGTCCGTGCTGCTGGCATTGACGCGGATACAGAACAGACCTCCCGGTGCAACCCGCGCCTGGGCGTTACGGACATGCTGGTGGGCGCGCCGTTGGTCGCCGTGCTGGAAGACTTGGATCCCGATCACAATCGGATAGGCGGCGCCGGCTGGAAGCGCCTCCAGAGTCCCGTGGATCAAACGATCTTGCCGGTCAGGCAAGCGTGCGGCCAACTGCTCGATCGCCACTTCTGAGATATCGAGTCCGACCAGGTCAAGGCCACCCGCAACCAGCGGGACGTAGTTGCGGCCATTGCCGCAGCCGATATAGAGGCCATTTGCGCCAATTAGTTGCTGGTTATATGCGACATCCAGTATCTCGTCGACGAACGCCAGCCGCGGTTCTCCGTCATAGCGCCCACTGCGGTACTCAGCATTCCATGCCGCGGCTTCTACGCTGCGGACATCTTCCGTCGACCGATGCACTCCCTTCAAGTTGACACTAATCCAGCACTTGTGGCGTAGGTGGGGCCACCGTCTGCTGTCGATAACCCCCTGTTAGCGGCATCCAGGTTGTTCGCGGCAAGGCTAGCGAGGCACCAACATTTCGGTCCATCGGATCAGGGCGAAACGGCGAGTGCCGAGGCCTCTAAGACGTCACGAACCGTGCTTGCCGTCGCTCCCTACCCCTGGGCCCGCCGCTGGAGCCGACCTGTTGCCCGCGCCGTCGACGGCGACGGCGACGACCTCGATTGTGTTCAAGGCATCGAGCTCGACGTAGAGGATCGCCTGCGTGTACCCACCGCCGACAGCCTGGTCGAAGTCGCCGTTCATGTAGACCTCGTAGACGAGCTGGGTGGTCGGGTGGCGTTGTCGGTCGAGGCGCCCCACGTCAACCATGTCTCGCCGCTTCCGTCGCCGAAGGTGCTGGCGCTCAGGCCGCCAGGCGTCGTCGGGGGCGTCTGGCCGACGGCGAGGGCGACGGTGATGGCGGGTGATTGGCGGCGACGGTCGCCGCATTGCCGATGACGAGAGCCGCCGCCAGGACCGCGGCGACGCTGACGGTCGGAACCCCCGAGCTGATCAGACTGCGCATCGGTCACTCCCCCAGGTGTGTCCAACGATGCTTCCGCCGGTCTATAGGTCGCGGGGTTACAGACGGCGGGGAAACATGAAAGCGCCGGGGCCACAGAACCCCGGCGCTGACCAGACGATTTAGAAAACGGAAGAAGAAGCGGTTACTTCTTCTTGCTTGCCTTCTTCTTGGCTGCTGGCTTCTTAGCGGCCTTCTTCTTCGCGGCCATGATGGTTTACCTCCTTCATCTTATTTCGGACCCGATGAATGTTTGGTGATGACGGGTCCCAATGCATTCATGCGAAAAGATCTGCGAGCTCCGCATCGGTTGTCGCCTCTGTGGTGGCAAACCAGGAGCAGCATCACCTTGCAGATCGTTGTGATACCCGATGAGGCCTACGCATGTCAATGGGTTCGCGCGATTTCATCTGCATCGGTCGACGTCCGAGGAAGACATCTCGCACCTCATCGTGTCGAACCACGGTCGCCTTCAGTCCCACTTCGCGCATCAGCTGCAGCCATCGTGCGCGCGGAAACAGGCCGAGGATGTGGCGATCGTGCACGACGCGCGCCTCGCCCTTCTGGTTGCGCAGCAGGATCGCGAAGTCAACCCGATACGTGTTGTCGTTCGGGTCGGGGTCGAAGGTCCACTGCAGAAACCGCAGCTTCCGACGTGGAGAGTCGGTTCCTCCTTGATCGGTGTCCGAGACAAATGTCTCGCGCACGAAGTCCGGGACGAAGAGCGCGACGCCGCCGGGTCTGCAGTGCTCGTATGCGGTCCGCATCACCGCCCGCAGGCCAGCTTCGGTGGTCATGTGGCAGATCGCGTCGTGAACGAAGACTGCGTCGAAGGTTCGGCCGAGACGCACGTTTCGAATGTCGCCCTTGAGGTGCTCGCACTC
>DASXSD010000227.1:0-5194 GCA_036506195.1 Candidatus Dormiibacterota bacterium | reverse complement strand
CGAGTAGCGGCAACCCCAAGGCTCCGATTCGCCCTCGACCGCCTCATCGTCTTGCCGCAGCCAGGCCTTGTCGTCGATGCCGGCGTCGACCTCGACCGCGAGCGGCGCGGCGAGCACGAGCAACGGGTATTCCGGCGGGGCGTAGTCGGCGACGCCGGTCAGGTACCGCCGGGCCCACATCTCGAGCTGCTGCCGAACCGAATCGTTGCGCTCGCGGCGCTTGGCGTTCGACAGGAACTCGCCACGCCGCGACGGCCACCGGCCGTCGGAGGTGAAGTGGTAGGTCGGGGTGACGGACAGGTACCAGCGGTTAGTCGAGGCGCGCGAAGTGCGCCTTGAATGCCGAGTGCCGACAGTAGGCCTGGGCAGGAAGCAGCGACGAGCTGCTCGCTCTCCTTTCGCGCGAACTTCGCACATAGGCAGGCTGGCCGCGCGAAAATCCCAAGTGGTCCTATGGCCGACTGGGACGACGTCCGCCGAATTGCCCTCGCGCTGCCGGAGACGACCGAGCGCCTGTCTCGCGGAAACGCGCAGTGGCGCGTACGGGACAAACTCTTCGTGTGGGAGCGGCCGCTACCGCTATACGCAAAAGCCCGCGAAGCGAGGAGCCGCTCCGACTGGCGATGCCAGCGCTAGTCGCGGGTGGCGAATCCCACAACACCTTCGTCCTGCGCGCTGCTCGTCATCGCGCATCGCGATGGTGAGCCGATGTTCGGGAACGGGGCTTGCTGTTCGTCCATGCGGGTACGTCAAGCGACCCAGCTCAGACTCGTGTTTTCCGCGCTGAGGGAGACCTTCGGTACGGAAAATCGAGATGCGCGTTGTGTCACGAATGCGGGCCACCCGCCGCTTGCTTGCCCTCCCACCCGGTGCCTTCCCTGTTCCCTAGGTGAACGCGCTGATGCCGGTGATGTCGCGTCCGACGATCAGCGCCTGGATCGTCTCGGTGCCCTCGAAGGTGTAGATCGCCTCGATGTCCGCCATGTGGCGGATCACGTGGTAGTCGAGCAGGATGCCGTTGCCACCGAGCAGGTTGCGGGCCTCGGCGATCACCTCGCGGGCCCTGACCGTGTTGTTCATCTTGGCGAGGCCGGCGATCGTGTCCTTCAGCTGCTTCTGCTCGACGAGTCGTCCGAGCTGCAGGCAGTAGAGCTGCATCGCAGTCACGTCGGCAAGCATCTTGGCGAGCCGCTCCTGGACGATCTGGAAGCTCGCGAGCGGCTTGCCGAACTGCTCGCGCTGACGGGCGTAGGTGAGCGCCGAGTCGTAGGCGGACACGGCGTGACCGAGTGCCGCCCACGCACAGACCCCTCTGGTGGAGGCCAGGACCCGCCCCGCGTCCTTGAAGCTTTGCGCGCCTGGCAGACGGTTCTCCTCGGGCACGCATACGTCGCGGAGCTCGATGTCGGCCTGCCAGACGGCGCGCACTGAGCCCTTGCCCTCGATCCTGCTGGCGGCGTACCCGGGCGTGTCGGCCTCGACCAGGAAGCCCTTGACCTGTCCATCCTCGACGTCGCGCGCCCACACCACCGCGACGTCCGCGATCGTGCCGTTGCCGATCCAGCGCTTGTTGCCGTTCAGCACCCAATCGTCGCCGTCGCGGCGGGCTGAGGACTCGAGGGCGACCGCGTCCGAGCCGTGGGCGGGCTCGGTGAGCGCGAATGCACCGATTTTCTCCACGCGCGCCATCTCCGGCAGCCAGCGCCGCTTTTGCTCCTCGGAGCCGAGCGCAGCGATCGAGCGCATGGCGAGGCCACCCTGCACGCCTGCGAAGACGCCGAGGCTGCCGTCACCACGATTCAGCTCCATGTGGATGAGGCCGGCGGCAATCGGGCTCATCGACGGGCATCCGTAACCTTCGATCCCGTCACCGATCAGGCCGAGCCCCCCGAGCCGCCGCGCGAGATCCAGTGGGAACTCCGCGCGCTCCCAATAGTCACCGATCACCGGCAGTAGCTCGTCGTCGACGAATCGCCGTGTGCGCTCCAGGTAGTCGATCTCTTCTTCGCTGAGCTGGTCGCGCAGCAGGAAGTAGTCCGTCCCGAGCGCCTTCCCCAGGTCGGTGTATGCCGGTGCGCCGATCATTTCGCGAGGATGTACGTGCCAGGGGCTCGCCCCGCGGCCTTGTACTTCCGGTTGCCAAGCGACTTCGGCGCAGGCCGCGTCGGGCCCGATCGTTTCGCCAGCCACGCGTCCCAGTCGGTCCACCAAGTGCCCGGGCGCTTCTCCGTGGTTCGCAGCCAACCCTCCGGATCGGGGTGGTCCTGCTCCCCTGCCACTCGGTAAGTGGACTTCTGGCTGCCCGGCGGGTTGACGATCGCGGCGATATGGCCGCTGGTCGAAAGCACGAAGCGAACGTCGCCGCCGAGCATGCGCGTCGTGCGCTGGCAGTTCTCCCACGGAGTGATGTGGTCCGCGATGCCGGCGACGACGTAGCTGTCCACCGTGATCCGGCTGAGGTCGATCGGCGTCCCGAGGAGGTCCAGTCCGCCGGGATCGACGAGCGGGTTGTCGAGCGCGATCTGGATGAAGTCCCGGTGCAGGCCGGCTGCCAGCCGGACCGCATCCTGATTCCAGAAGAGGATGTCGAACGCCGGCGGCCGCTGTCCCAACAGGTAGTTGTTGACGACGTAGGACCAGATCAGGTCGTTCGGCCGAAGCCAGGCAAACATCTCGGCCAGCGCCCTCCCGTCGAGGTAGCCGCGGCGAGCGGAGGCGGACAGCGCAAGCCGTGCGGCATCGCGGTTCACGAAGGCACTCGTGGTGCCCGCCTGCTCGTTGTCGAGCACGCAGACACCGAGCGTGAGGCCGGCCAGGCGGTCCTGCTCACCCTTCGCGGCGAGGTGCGCGGCGACGCACGCGCCGACAATTCCCCCTCCGCAGAAGGCGAGCATCTGCGCCTGCTCCGATCCGCTCACCGCGCAGGCCGCATCCAGCCCGGCGAGGATGGCCTCGGCGTAGGTGTCGATCCCCCAATTTGCGTGCTGCGCCTCGGGATTGCGCCAGGAGATCGCGAACACCTGCTGTCCCTGTTGCACCAGGTACTCGACCAGGCTGCGGCCCGGCGAGATGTCGGCCACGTAGTACTTGTTGATCATCGGCGGAACCAGGAGCAACGGCACCGAGCGCACGCTTTCTGTCCGCGGCGTGTACTGGATGAGCTCGAAGACGTCCTCGCGCTGGACTACGGCGCCCGCGGTCGCGGCCAGGTTCTTCCCCACCTCGAACTTCGAGGTGTCCACCATCGAGGGAAGGCGCGGAGGCGTGCGCATGTCCGAGGCCAGCTGACGGGCGCCCCGGACGAAACTCATCCCGCGGGTCTCGACCGCCGTCTTGATCGCTGCGGGGTTCGACCAGGGGAAGTTGGTGGGCGCCAGCGCGTCGTAGAGGTTCTCCGCCGGAAACCGCACTCGCCGCTCGGTCTGGATGTCCAGATCCGCGTCCTGAATCAGCGCGTCGAGCGTCTGTCCGATCGCCAGGTAGCTCTGCATGAGGCGGCGGAAGACCGGGTTCTGGTTCCACGTGGAATCGCTGAAACGACGATCGCCGCGCTGCGGGGTAAGCGCAGTGCGGCCGACCGTCACACGCCCGAGCTCACCGGCAAGACCCGCCAGCCGGCGCCCGACCGTCCGTGGGTGGCGGGCGAGCGACGTGCCGAGCTTCAGCGTCGCGTCCGCCGCAAAGAAGCGTTGGCGCGGACTGTACGTGGCCTCCGTGAGCAGGGCATCGAGAGGAGCGCCAAAATCGCGCCCTCCGTCCGTCGTTCTGGTGCCGGTGGTCTCCGTCCCGTTACCCGAGATAGTTGCCGTGCTCATCTTCCTCCCTCGCCAACTTGGTGTGATCGGACGCATCATCGCCACTCGAGGGGTTCCGTTCCAGAGGCTTCGACGACAAGATCTGCAGGCTCCGGCTTGTGAGCCGCTCACAAAGGGAGCAGAATGTCCGCGAGGTGGAGGTGGCCCGGACCGAAGCGATACCGGCAGCGCAGGCGGGCGTTTTACGCCTGGTCGAGGGCTTTCGGGCACGCATGGATGAGATCGTCGACGCGGCGGTCCGGGCGATGGAGGAGGAGATTCCGACCTACGGCCCCGCCGGCCCAACGATGCTCGAGAACGTGCGCGAGCACGTGAGGCTCCATTTCGAGGCGTTGATGTCCAGCCTCGCCGAGGCGCGCCCGATCACCCCGGAGGACCTTCTCTTCATCAGGCCTGCAGCGACGCTGCGGGCCCGCCAGGGCGTCCCGCTCGCAGACTTCATGCGCGCCTTCGGGATCGGCCAGCGCGAGATCTGGAAGGCCCTGGCCTCGGAGGCCGAGGACGAGGAGACCCGTGCGGCGGCGCTTTCCGTCGTCGGCCAGGTCATCGACTACGTGAACCTAGCCTCGACCCACGCGGCTGAGGTGTACGTCGAGGTCGAGCAGCTCCTACACGCGCACGGAGAGCGCGTGCGCCGCGACCTGCTCGGCGACCTGCTCGATGGCCAGCCGCCCGAACCTGGGCCCCGGCTGAATGCCGCACGTGAAGCCGGCCTCGATGTGGCGACGAACTGCTTCGTGATCAGCGCCACCGCGCTTTCGCAACCCGACGACGAGTACGCGCTACGCTCGGCAGCGGGAGCGCTGGCGCGCGCCTGCGGCGGCAGGCTGGCGCCGCTTGCAGTGGTGCGTCGCGATGAGATCGTGGTGGTCGCGCCCACCCAGGGCCGCGATCTCGGCACGTTGAGCGACTCCCTCCGAGGTGCTCACGAAAAGCTGGCGGGCAGCGGCCTGCCGCTCGCGATCGGCGTCAGCACGGTCCAGCCCGGCCTCGACCGGGTTCCTGGCGCCTACCGCGAGGCGTGTGCCGCACGGGAGCTCGTCCCCCCGGACGGCGGCGTCTTGGCGCTTCCGGCGCTCCGTGCATTCGACCATCTCGTCCTGATCGGCGGGGACACCGCCGAGCGCCTGATCTCGGCGCGGGTGCGGGAGTTCGTGGAGCAGGACCTCGCCGAAGGCGGCGTCCTGTGCCAGACCATGCTCGAGTATGTCGCCGCCGACCTGAACACGAAGGTCGCCGCCGAGCGACTGTTCGTGCACGTGAACACGGCCCACTACCGGCTCGGCAAGATCGCCGAAAAGACTGGCTGCGATCTGCGCTCCGTGAGCGACGTGCTCGAGCTGCTGATCGCGATCAAGCTGGCGCAGCGACACGAACGG
>DASXSD010000226.1:0-30362 GCA_036506195.1 Candidatus Dormiibacterota bacterium | reverse complement strand
CACCAGGACCCCGGCGCGACCTCGACTGCGCTCATCATCCGGGCACTGCAAAGGGCAGTCACCGGGAGCACTTAAATGGCCGAGCTTGCCCTGTACGGGGTCAGCGCCGCCCCGGGAGTCACTCACGGCACCGCGTTCGTGCTCGATCGCGCGCGTGAACGTGTCGTCGACAAGGTCTCCGGCCGCGACCGGACCACGGAGGTGGCGCGCGCGCGCGATGCGCTGCAGCGGGTGGCCGCGAACCTGGAAGCGATCGCTGGTGCGCTACGCGCCGATGGTCGGCAAGAAGAGGCGGACATCGTCGAGACGGGGGTCCTGATGGCGATGGACCCCGAGCTCGCAGCCCGCGTCGAGGTCCTCGTGCTGGAAACGGGGCTGGACGCGGCTGAGGCCTTGCGAGAGGCGACGCAGCAGTTGGCGCTGGAGCTCTCCCGCCTCGACGATCCGACCTTGGCGCAGAGGGCGGACGACGTGCGCAGCGTCGGCCGGCGCGCAGCTGAAAACATCGAAGGGGCTTCCCGTCCTTCGGCGCGAGGTGTTCTCGTAGCAAGCACGCTCGGCCCTGCGGATGTGGCGGAGCTTGCCTCGACTGCGCAAGGCATCGCACTCGCAGGCGGGGGTATCACGGCTCATGCTGCGATCGTCGCGCGGTCGTTGGGACTGCCGATGGTCGTCGGCGCCGGCGCCGGGCTGCTCGAGATCGCCGATGGGGAGGAGGTCGTCGTCGATGGCGACCGAGGGATCGTCGTGCGCAGGCCAGACGCGGAGCGTGTCGCCATCGCACGCGACGATGCGGAGCGCCGTGCGCACGCCCGTCAAACGGCTGTCACGCGCCGGCTCGAGCCTGCGGTGACCACTGACGGACATAGGGTCTGCGTCCTCGCGAACGCGTCGACTGTCGCCGAGCTCGACGAGGCGAGCCAGCAGGGAGCCGAGGGCGTCGGCCTGTTGCGCTCCGAGCTGCAGTTTCTTGAAGCGGCCGCGTGGCCGACCCCGGATCAGCAGGTGCGCTCGCTGCGTCCAGTTCTCGAAAAGCTTGCCGGCACGACGGCGACGGTCCGTCTCTTCGACTTCGGTGGCGACAAGACCCCGCCCTTCCTGCGCGGGACGACGTCACGCGGCATCGACCTTCTTCTCGAGGCACCTGAGGCGCTGAAGACGCAGCTTGCCGCCATCGTCGAAGCAGGCGCGCGCAGCGAGCTCCGGATCCTTGTCCCCATGGTGACCGGCCCTGGCCAGCTCGACGCGGTGCGGAACGCGCTGGCGTCGGTGCTCGCCGGGCGGCCGCAGCCGCGCCTCGGCGCGATGGTCGAAACCCCAGAAGCAGCGCAGGCGGCGGGAGCGATTGCCAAGCACGCCGACTTTCTCAGCATCGGGACCAATGACCTCACCCAGCTTGTGCTGGGCCTGGATCGCGAGCAGTCGAAGGTGGCGCCGGTCCTCGACATTCGCGTCCTGCGAATGATCGCCGGGACAGTCGAAGCGGCGCATGCGGTGGGAATCCCGGTCGACGTGTGCGGAGAGGCTGCGTCAGACCCGGCGGCGATGCCGGTGCTCGTCGGCCTCGGGGTGGACGAGCTGAGCGTTGCAGCCGCTCGCGTCGGCCTGGTGCGACAGCGAGTGCGAGAGCTGAGCTACGCCGGCGCTCGGGACGAGGCGGAGAGACTACTCCACCAGTCCGGAGACACAGGCGGCGAGGGCGTCTAGCGCGGCGGGCGCGTCCTCGCCTTCGGCGCCCAGCGCGAGCGATGTGCCGCCGGTGGCACCAAGCGCCAGCACCGCCAGGATGCTCTTTGCATCGGCGACTTTGCCGTTGACGCCCACTGTCACCCGTGACCGAAAACGCATCGCGGTCTTGACGAAGGTCGCCGCGGGCCTCGCATGCAGCGCTACATCGGCGGGAAGCGTGACCATCAGCTCAGAACTTGCTTGCGCCACGCGCCTCCTCCGCCGCCCGCGCGACATCCTCGAGGTTCTGGCCGGCCGAGGACATGACAGCCGCGGCGATCGCGCCCTCGACCAACGGAGCGTCGACCAGCCGGATGTGGCCGTTGCCATGACCCTCCTCGAGCAGGTGGCGGACGGTGAGGATCGAGCTCCCGAGGTCGGCGAGAACCACCACTCCCTGGCCGCAGTCGGCGCGGGCGATCGCTTCGCGCACGGTGTCGTCGGTGGTGCCCAGCGTGCCGTTGGGGCCGCCGCCGGCAGGCTCCACCCTTACCTCGTCACCGGCCAGCTGAGACGCCAACGCGGCAAGGCCACGTGCCAGCTCAAAGCTGTGGGAGACCAGTACAATCCCGACCAATCGCTCACACTCCCGTGATGCCGGCGCAGATTCCGGACGACCCCGCTAGTCTACACTACCGACAGCAATTCAGCAATGCCGAATCCTAAGAAACCCGAGCGACGGCGCGGGTCGATCCAGTCGATCGACCGGGCCACAGCGATCCTGAAAGCCCTGGCCAGCGGTCCGCGGCGCCTGGGCGTCAGCGAGCTGGCCGACCGTCTAGGCCTCGCCAGGCCAACCGTCCACGGGCTCTTGCAGACGCTGCAAAGCCACGGCTTTGTGGAGCAGGACGCGTACTCCGAGAAGTACCAGCTCGGGCCTGGCCTCCTGCAGCTCGGCTACTCGTATCTCGACCTCAACGAGCTGCGGGCTCGGTCGATCGGACACGCCGATCAGCTGGCGAGCCGTACCAGCGCGGCAGTCCGGGTCGGTGTGATGCACGGCGCGAGCGTGGTTGTCGTCCACCACGTTTTCCGGCCGGATGCGGCGTTTGGCGTCCTGGAGGTCGGGCTTCAGCTCCCGCTGCATGCGAGCGCCCTGGGCAAGGCCGTGCTCGCGTTCTCTCCGGCCCAGGTGGTCGAGGATCTCCTCACCGACCCACTACCCCGACTGACGAAGCAGACCTTGAACGAGGCGAATCTTCGGCAGGACCTCAAGGTCATACGGGACTCGGGTGTCGCGACCGAACGCGATGAGGCCGTGCTTGGCGAATCCAGCGCGGCGGCGCCGATCTTCGACCACGGGGGCCAGGCGGTGGGCGCGATCGGCGTCGTCGACTCCACGGACCGGATCTTTCCGCGAGGTCTTGCCCGAGGAATCGCCGCTGCTGTGGGCGAAGCTGCGCGCGGTGTGTCGCGCGAGCTGGGCGCGCCGCGCTGGCCGTACGCCGCCGAAGCCTAGTTCTCACTATCTTTCTCGGCCATGGCCGAGACAGGGACCAGCGGCTTGCTCGTCGAGTGCCGCGACGAACCAGGCGTGCTGCACAGGATCACCGAGGTCATCCTCCGCCACAACGCCAACATCAGCTACGTCGCCGGGGGCGCCCGCCGGGAGGCTGAATTTGCCGACCTCCAGCTCGAGGTGTCGGGCGCCGCCGACGAGGCGCGCCTGATCGGAGAGCTGGAGCAGGTCGCCGGCGTGATCCGCGTCGCCGCGGTGCCGACGTTCCAGACGATCTACGGCAAGCGGGTGATCGTCATCGGCGGAGGCGCCCAGGTGGGCATGGTCGCCCAGGGCGCGATCTCAGAGGCAGACCGCCACAACATCCGCGGGGAGCGGATCTCGGTCGACACCATCCCACTGGTGGGCGAGGAGCAGCTCGCCGACGCGGTGCGGGCGGTGGCGCGTCTGCATCGTGCGCGCGTCCTCGTCCTCGCCGGCGCGCTGATGGGGGGCGAGATCTCGACCGCGGTGCGCGAGATCCGCGAGGCGGGGATCCTCGTCCTCTGCACGAACATGGCGGGCTCGGTGCCCGACGCCGCCGATGTCGTGGTCAGCGACCCGGTTGAGGCCGGCGTGATGGCGGTCATGCTCATCGCCGACACCGCCAGGTTCTCGATCGAGCACGTCCGCGGAAAGCGCTTCTAAGCTCCGCAAGCCTTTGGCGGCCGGACATGCTCCGGCCGCAACCCGCGCTACATGCGTCACCAGACGTCGCTTTGACGGCTGCTTTCAGTCGCATCCGCTCCGGAAGGGGTTAGGGCCGCGAATCCGGCGCGCGGTACCGCGGTGCTGATGATCTGTGCTAGGCGCCGTTGAGCGGGCCGGCGCAGGGGGAACACGGCAGGGTTCCCCCTGCGGTTCTAGCCGACTGCTCTCGTTTTCACGCTGATCGTCATCGTGCTGCCGGCCGACCCGACGTACACCCCGCGCGTCGGGGCCGCGTCCGTGTAATCGCGGCCCACCGCCAGCCGGACGTGGTGCGGCGTGGTCCGCACCGGGTGCGTGGCGTCGTATCCGATCCACCCGCGCCCGGCGACCCACGCCTCCGCCCACGCATGCGAGGCAGTGAACGAGCTCTTGTCGCCGCGGAGGTGGATGTAGCCGCTGACGTAGCGCGCGGGCACGCCCATCGCGCGGGCGACCGCGATGAACAGGTGCGCGAAGTCCTGGCAGACGCCGGCGCGAAGAGCGAGCACATCGTCGACGGCGCTGTAGACGTTGGTCACAGTCTGGTCGTACGCGAACTCGCGGCTGATCGACATCGTCAGCTCATCGAGCGCTGTCTCGACCGAGTCCGCGGAGGAAGGGTCGGGGACGGCGTGGCGGCGCGCCAGCTCCAGCACCCCCTCGACGTCTCTGACCGGCGGGCGAAACCTCAAGAAATCCTGAACAAGCTCCTCGCCGCTGTCCGGATCGGGAGGCAGGCCGGTCTCGACCGTGGAGCGGCCGATCACGCTCAGCCCCGAGTGCGGTCGCACGAGGTTGAAGTAGTGCACGTTGTTGCCGTAGCCGTCCCGGTACTCGCGCGGCCTGATCCCATGGCTCAGCTCGAGCCGGAAGTCAAGGCACCGCTGCCCGTTGCCGTCCATCGGCTTGAGGCGCACCTCCATCGAGGTCTCCGCGATGGGACCGGTGTACCGGTAGCGCGTGCTGTGTACGATCTCGAGCTTCACGACCGTACCTGCTGTTGCTGCTGCTGCGGCATGCCCCGGCCTTCCTCCCCTGTGACGCTTGCCGGCACCTTGCTCGGGTGGAAGTAGGTCTCCCGCAGGGCGATCTCGAGCAAGCGCAGCAGTGTGCGGCACTCGGAGTCGAACTCGAGCGGATGCTCGGTGATCGACTGCGGGTCGGCGTGGTGGTAGAGGCCGTTGAGGCGGATGAGGATCTTCAACGGTTTCGAACGGCGCGCGTTGCCCTCGATCCTCGCCACCGCCTCCAGCGCGTTCGTGGTCGAGAATCGGGCGGAGCGAGGAAGCGACTGGTCGAAAAGCAGGCACTCGATCACGCGGTCCGCGGTGACTCCGCCGGCGTACCGCGACTGGTAGGACTCGAAGGCGAAGCACGACTTCAGGACCGCGGTCCACTCGAGCGTGTCTTCCGGGATCTCGGCCAGCTCGGCGGACTTGCGCGTGACGGTGGTGGTGACGTTGGACGCGCGCTCGACGAACTTGCCAAGCCGGACGAAGTCGCGCGCCTCGTCGTGGAACATCGTGTCCTCGAGCAGGCCGTCGACCAGCCGGATGCTCATCTGCACATCCATCAGGAACCGGTACAGGTCCGGCTTCCAGCTCGGTTCCTGGACGCGCCAGTGAAGTGCGTTCACCTGCTCGTAGAGCTCGGTGGGCAGCGAGGGGCGGACCGACTGGGCGGCGAGGCGGGCCGCCGCGATGCTCGCCCGCACGGAAGGGCCGAGCGTGCCCGTGACCACCATCTCGACCACCTGGTCGCGCTGACTTGTGTCGCTGCGCCTCCAACCCGCCAGCTCCATGAACCGCACCCAGAACTCGGGGCCGGGCTCGTCCGAGCGGTCCAGCGACAGCGCGACGTGGACGCCGAGGATGCGCGCCAGGTGGTCGGCACGCTCCAGGTGACGTCCGAGCAGGGTCAAGGACGTGGCGGCGCTACTGAGCATCTTGCTCGCCAGGACTTCCGTCTTCGGGCTCCTGGGACATGACCCACGTGTCGCGGCTTCCACCGCCCTGCGAGCTGTTGACGATGAGCGACCCAGGTTTCAACGCCACGCGCGTCAGCCCCCCGGGAGTCACATAGACGTCGGGGCCGGTGAGGATGAACGGCCGCAGGTCCTGGTGTCCCGGTCGCAGGCTGCCGCCGTCGAACACCGGTTGCACGGACAGCGCGATCACTGGTTGGGCGATGAAGGATCGCGGTGAGGCCAGGATCCGGCGGCGAAACTCTTCGCGTTCCTGTTTCGTCGACGCAGGGCCGATCAGCATTCCGTAACCGCCAGAGGCGTCCACCGTCTTGACCACGAGCTTCTCCAGGTGCTCCACAACGTACCGCCGGTCGGATTCGACCGCGCACAGGTATGTCTCGACGTTGGGCAGGATGGGGTCCTCGTCCAGGTAGAACTTCACGATGGACGGCACCAGGGCGTAGACAGCTTTGTCGTCCGCGACGCCGTTGCCGAGCGCGTTCGCGATCGCGACGTTGCCGGCGCGGTAGGCGTTGATGAGCCCCGCGACGCCGACCAGCGACTCCTGGCGTCCGAAGATGGGGTCTAGCCACTCGTCGTCGATGCGTCGATAGATGACGTGGACGGGCGTCAGGCCGCGCGTCGTGCGCATGAACACGTGGTCCTCGTCGACGACCAGGTCGCTGCCCTGGACCAGCTCGACGCCCATCTGCTTGGCGAGGTAGAGATGCTCGTAGTAGGCGGCGTTGTTGATGCCCGGCGTCAGGAGCACTACGTTCGGATCGTCCACGCCTTCGGGGGCGAGCCAACGCAGGTGGCGGAGCAGCTCGTGGACGTAGCCCTCGACGGGCCGGACCGGGTAGCCGGCGAAGAGGTCGGGGAGGATCCGCTTCAGCACGTACCGGTTGGCCTGCACGTAGGAGGCCCCCGAGGGAGTGCGCAGGTTGTCTTCCAGGACGAAGAACTCGCCTTTCTCGTTCCGGACCAGGTCGATGCCCGCGATGTGGCAGTGGATGCCGTGCGGTACGGCCAGACCCTCGATCTCGCGGAGGTACAGAGAGCTGCTGAGGACGATCTCCCGAGGGATCGCGCGCTGCTTCAGGATCAGCTTGCGGCCGTAGACGTCGTCGAGGAAGAGGTTGAGCGCTCGCAGGCGCTGCTTCAAGCCCTCCTCCAGGCGGCGCCAGGTGCCGGCTTCGATAACGCGGGGGATGACGTCGAACGGGAACACCTTCTCAGTTCCCTGCGCGTCCGGATAGACGGCGAACGTAATGCCGTGGTTGCGGAACATCTCCATGGCCAGGGCATGCCGGCGTTGGAGCTCGTCGGGGCCGAGCCTGGTCAAGACCTCGTAGAGTCGACGGTAGGCAGGGCGAGGCTGTGAGGGGGCCGCAAGCATCTCGTCGTAGAACCCGTTGCTCGTGTAGTTGATGTCGAGATTTTCCAATCCCACAGCTATAGTGTCTGCGCCATCCCGCAACCTGAGAAGACGATCAATCTACGGGTCGGCTGCGAGTTCAAATACGACGTGAGCGCCCCGACTGTGGCCACGGTCCAGGTGCGCCCCCGGTCTGACGCCCGCCACCAGCTCCTGACCGAGACCTGGTCCACCCAGCCCTCGGTTCCGATCGACGAGTACGCGGACTTCTACGGCAACCCCGTCACGCGGCTCGTGATGCCGGCTGGGCCCGTGGCCCTGCGCTACGACGCCGTGGCCGTGGTCCCGGACGAGCCGGATCCGGACGCCGCCGTGGCGCCCCAGCTGCCCGTGGACGAGGTCCCCGGGGAGCTGCTGCAATTCACTCTCCCGAGCCGGTACTGCCTTTCCGACCAGCTCATGGGGATGGCCTGGGAGCTGTTCGGCCAGACCGATCCGAGCAGCGCTCGAGTCCAGGCCGTCTGCGACTGGGTCCACGACAACATCAAGTTTCAGTACGGGTCGAGCAACCCGCTGACGACGGCGGTCGACGTATTGGAGCAGCGAAAGGGCGTCTGCCGCGACCTGACGCACCTCGCGATCACGTTTTGCCGGGCTTTAAACATCCCCGCGCGCTACGTCTTCGGTTACCTTCCCGACCTGTATGTCCCGCCGCCTGACTCGCCGATGGACTTCGCCGCCTGGATGGAGGTCTACCTGGGCGACCGCTGGTGGACGTTCGACCCTCGCAACAACATGCGGCGCGTCGGCCGGGTGCTGATCGGCCGGGGCCGGGATGCCCTCGACGTGGCGATGGTGACCACTTTTGGCCCGGCCACGTTCAAGTCTATGGTCGTGTGGGCCGACAAGGAGTCATGAGCGTGATCGAGCCGGCAGCCGTGGACTGGTCGAGCGCCAGCCGCGCCTCGTACCTGGTGCGGCAAACGTTCCGCTACGAGTACCCAGAGCCGATCCGCGACCTCAGCCACCGCCTGATCGTGATCCCGCCTGAGCGGTTCGGCGATCAGCGCCGCCTGTGGCACGACGTCTCCGTCGGTCTCGACGGAGCCCGCCTGGAAAACCGCAGCGACCGCTTCGGCAACGTCATCGTGGATGTCTTCGCGCCTCGCGTGCCCCAGGCCATCGAGTTCGTCGCCGAGGCCTCGGTCGAGCGCCACGCCGCCGAGCCGAACCGGCTGGCCGACGGATGGCTGGCCGACGGTTACCTGCTCGAGCCCTCGCGGCTGACGGTCGCCGACGACCGCCTGCTTCGGGCCGCCGACGACCTCGGGGAGTCGACGGAATGGGGCCTGGCGCTGGCCGACCGCATCAACGACTGGGTCTATCAGTCGATGACCTACCGGCACGGCGTGACCGGGGTGCGCACCACGGCCGCCGAGGCCCTCGCCCTGGGGGCGGGAGTCTGCCAGGACTACGCGCACGTCATGCTGGCGATCTGCCGCGCCTGCGGTGTGCCGTCGCGTTACGTGTCGGGCCACCTGCTTGGGCAAGGCGGCACACACGCGTGGGTGGAGGTCATCCTGCCCACACGTGACGGGACCGGCGAGGCGATCGCGCACACTTTCGACCCCACGCACGCGAGCCGCGGCGGGCTGGGTTACGTGACGGTTGCGGTCGGCGCCGACTACGCCGACGTGGCGCCGACGTCGGGCACGTACCGCGCGGGCGCCCCCGGCCGGTTGACGGCGACCAAACGCGTCTCTGTGGTCGAGGTCGGCTAGTCGGGGCTCAGACCGACGCGCGTGCCTTTAGCGGACGCCGCCTGAGCGCCGCATCCGCGTCATCCGTCGTCACGTAGCGGCGGCGGAAGTTGCGAAGAGCGAAGCGGTCGCACGCCGTCTCGGCCGCCGCGCCCTTGCCCAGGACCTCGTGCAGGTACCAGTGCATCCACTCGTGGCAGTAGAGGAATCGGATCACGTCGCGCCTGCCCCGGAAGCAGACGGTCTCCGAAGCCCACGCGAAGCGCATGCCCTGTCCGCGCTTGCGTCGCGCTGCGTATATCACCGGTTCCTTGAAGGATCGAAACGGAATCGGCACCTGGAGCACGATCCGCCGCTCCTCGAACTCGCAGCGGGCTGCGAGATGCGGCGCCCACCGGTAGCGCAGCGGCTTGACCACCACCTCGTAATCGCAGCGTGGCAGGCCCTCCAGGGCTCGCCTGGCCTGGGCGGTGGTGAAGCCGGCGAGCTCGGAGCGGACGGCCATGGACGAATCAGGATAGGGCCCCAGGCTGAGCGTTATCCCTGATTAGGAGGAGCCAATGCCAGACACCGTCGCCGGCCTGTTCAGAACCCGCGCCGAAGCGGAGAAAGCCCTTCGAAAACTCAAGGAGGCAGGCTTTGGGCCGGACCAGGTCTCCCTCGCCACGCCACGGATCGGCCGCCGCGGCCACTACGGCATGAAGGTCCTCATCGGGATCGCGGCCGGCATTCTTCTCGGCGCCCTCGTGGGCGCCGTGGTCACGGGCATGGTGCCCGGCGTCAAGCCGCTGGTCCCCGGCAACCTGCTTGCCACCTTCCTGTTCGCCGCCCTCGCCGGAGCAGCCACCGGCGGTCTCGCGGGCGCCCTGATCAGCATGTCCGCGTCGGGCGACCGCGCGCTCTACTACGAGCAGGAGGTCGAGTCCGGCCGCTTCCTGGTCAGTGTCCAGGGAACGCGACTTGACGAAGCGCGCGGGATCATTCGCGCCGCGGGCGCCATGGAGGCGGCTCCGGTCGAGGCGCCGCTCAAGCCGGAGAACGGCTGAGCGACGACGCCTCAGTTGTTCGGCTCGGCCCGGCTGAGGTCGTCCTGCAGGTCCTCGTCGACACCGCGCGACGCGAGGTCGCCGAGGGAGAGGATCCCCTCCAGCTTGCTGTCTGTCATGACGACCACGCGCTTGACGTCGTGCGCCTTCATGACCTGAATCGCATCCTCGACCGACTGGTCGGGCCGCACCACTGCCAGGTCTTGAGTGCAGATGTCGGCGAGCGTGGTCTTCGAGGGGTCGCTGCCCGTCGCCACCGCTCGCACCGTGATGTCACGGTCGGTGACGATCCCGTAGGGCCTGTCCTTGTCCATCACCACGATGGATCCGATCCGGAAATCCTTCATCGCCTTGGCGGCCTCGGTCACCGACGAGTCCGAGCTGAGCGCCACAGGGTCTTTGGTCATGACGTCGCGGACTGTGTTGGCCATTGCGCACCTCCACCCCTGGAATTCGAGTCCTTACGAAGAGAAAAACGCGCGACCCCGCGTACTTGACGCCAAATAGATTCGGTATTTGAACTCGCTGTCCCGTTTATTGGTTGGGGGAGCTTGGCCAGCAATGGCCGAGCCCTCCACTTTTTTTGGCTAGATCGCCGCCGGCCTCTTCAGTACCGAGGCCAGCACCGTGCCGCAACCCATGCCGATCAGCCCGCCCACCAGGACGTCGCTTGGAAAGTGGTGGCCGAGATGCACGCGGGAGATCCCGACTCCGGTCGCCAATCCGAAAACCAGCGGCGCGACCTTGGGGTAGAACGCGGCGGTTGCGGTCGCCGCCGCGAAAGACGAGGCGGTGTGTCCCGAAGGGAATGACGCGTCGGTGGTGCGGATGCCCACGACCACCACATCGCGCCCGACGTGCGGACGCTTCCGGCGGAAGACCGGCTTGATCAGCCGCTGGACGAGGTAGGTCGTTCCCAGCGATGCCACCGACATGGCCAGCCCGGCGCGGCGGCCCCGGGCGCCTCCGAGCCAGGCGACCGCGATGCCCGCGGCCACCCACCCCAGCCCCTCGCCCAGGTCGGAGAGGGTGGTCACGTACCTGTCGGAGAGCGCCGAGTGGGGAAGGCCGTGGATCATCCTGTAGAGGCGGCGATCGACCGTCTCGGGAAGGATTCGCGGCGGCTCGAGGCCTGGAGTCTGCATCCTCTAAGGAACGCGCGCGGCCGGCAAAACGTGCTTCGGTCTAACTTAGGCCGAGGGGCGTTAAGCGGTTGTGACGCGGCATCGCAAGCCAGAGCCGGACGACGACGTGGGACGTCCGGGGGCGCCGATCGAGGATCCGCTGCTGCGCGCGGTGTCGGCAGGTGCCGAGGCCGAGCCGGACGCGACGAAGCTCCACAAGAAACAACGCGACCAGGGCAAGCTTGCGGACACGGGCGCGCCCCCCGCCGGGCGGATGACCCTGGAGGAGGCGCGGCGCCGGGGTCCGCTCGGCTGGCTGCAGCTCCTCGGGCCGGGCCTGATCACGGGCGCCAGCGACGACGATCCAAGCGGCATCGGCACGTACTCGCAGGTGGGGAGCCGCTTCGGCTACGGCCTGCTGTGGACGCCGATCTTCACGTTCCCGTTGATGGCAGCCGTGGAGGAGCTGTGTGCCCGCATCGCCCTCCAGACCGGGGTCGGACTTGGCACCTCCCTTCGTCGCAAGTTTCCGACGTGGCTCGTGGGCGCCTGCGTCCTGGCGCTCTTCGTCGCCAACACCATCAATGTCGGCGCCGACCTGGGTGCGGTCGCGGCCGCCGGCTCGCTCCTGAGCCGGGGCGTCTTGCATCAGATCTGGCTGGTCGCGCCGGTGGCCGCGCTCATCCTCTTGCTTCAGCTCTTCCTGACGTACGGGATGATCTTCAAGATCTTCAAGTGGTTGACCGTCGGCCTCTTCGCCTACGTCGTCACCGGTGTCATCGTCCATCCGGACTTGCGGCAGGTCGTCGTCGCGAGCCTGGTGCCGCAAATCCAGCTCAATCGCGACCAGATCGCCGGCCTCGTGGCCGTCCTCGGCACGACGATCTCACCGTACCTCTTCTTCTGGCTGGCGTCCTCAGAGGTCGACGAGATGCGCGCCGCCGGGAAGCTCACCGAGCGGAAGCGACGCGGGGTCAAGCGGTCAGAGCTGCGCGCGGCACGAGCCGACATCGTGATCGGGATGCTGTTCTCGAATGCGGTGATGTACTTCATCATGCTCACGAGCGCCGCGGTCCTCCACGCTCACGGAAGGACGGATGTCCAGACGGCCGAGCAGGCGGCCGAGGCCCTCGCGCCGCTGGCCGGTCAGTGGTCGTTCGTCCTCTTCGCGGTCGGCATGATCGGCACCGGACTGCTCGCGATCCCCATCCTCACCGGGTCCGCCGCCTACGCGGTGAGAGACTTCCTCGGCCTGAAGGGCGCGCTCGCTGACAAGCCCACGTACCGGCCGACCTTCTACGGGATCATGGTGCTGTCGACCGCGATCGGCATCGGCATCAACCTTCTCGGCATCGAGTCGATGCGGGCCCTGTTCCTGACGGCGATCATCAACGGACTCGTCGCGCCTCCGATATTGATCCTCATCGTGCTGTTGGGCTCCAGCCGCGACGTGATGGGATCGCGGACGAGCGGTCGGCTGAGCAAGGCGCTGACCTGGGCCGCCGCCACCGTCATGTCCGCGGCGGCGATCGCGCTGGTGGTCAGCCTGGTCGCGTAAGGCAAATACCCGAGGCGTTCCTTGGGTGAAGTGGATCCGGCGGTCCGGGAGAAAGTCGTGCCCGATCAGCCGATGAATACGCGGGGGCTGATCGCCTCTGTGATCAACGACGCCCAGCGGCTGGTTTCGCTCGAGATCGCGCTTGCCAAGCAAGAGACGAAGGAGCTGGCGACACGCAACGCGATCGCCCTCGGCCTGCTCACGTTCGGCGGCCTCCTCGGGCTACTTGCAGTGCTGGTCGCGGTGCCCGTGCTGGTCGTGATGCTGGTGCCCTGGAAGTGGGAGGCCGCGGCCGTCTGGGTCGCCGCGTATGTTGTGATCGGTATCGGCCTGATCCTCCTCGGCCGGGCGCGGCTGCAGGTGGGCCTGCCTCGGCGCACGGTGGAGAGCTTGAAGGAGAACAAGGAATGGGCGCTTCGGCGCATGAGATCGAACGGCAGATAAGAGAGACGCGCGCGCGAATGGACGACAACCTCACCCGGCTGGAGGGGCGCGCCTCCTCGAGCGCAGTCCGCTACGGCCGCATCGCCGCGGTCGTGCTCGGCGGCATCGCCCTCGGCGGCATCGCTTATCTCATCTACCGGCGCACTCGCCGGCCGACCCTTCGCGACCGGCTCGACGACCTCTCCCTTGACAACCTGCGCACGCTCGTCGCGGATGCATCAGACCGATTGCGGGACCGACTCCCGTCGGTGACGGTCAGGTTCAATGAGAAGACGGAATCAGAGCCCGGCACGGTGGAGAGCATCCTCCGCAAGGTCGCGCCGGCGCTGGTGGGCACCGCGGGAAGCGCGCTTCTGTCGCGTGTGGCCGCGCCGCCTGATGAGGACTACGCGCCGCCGCAGGCGGAATAGTCATCTCCGGCACCGGCAAGCGCGCGCGGATCCAGGCACTGCTCGGGCGCGCCCGGAACACGCTGCCCGCTCGCGTCCTGACCGCCTACGGCGAGAGCCAGGCCTCCAACTTCGCGCTCGCCCTGGCGTTCGCGGGCTTCATGTCGATGTTCCCGATCATGCTCGGCACGCTGGCGCTGATCGGGCTGGCGATCCGCGATCCCCAGACCTACGACCATTTCCAGGGCCTCATCCTGCAGGTGTTCCCTGGCAGCGCCCAGCCCGAGCTCGCCAAGGCCCTCGCCGGCGTCAAGCAGTCGGCGGGCTGGCTGGGGTTGGTGGCGTTGGCCGGTCTGCTGTGGAGCGCGAGCAGCATCTTCGCCACGATGGAGTTCGCGCTCACCGAGATCTTCGGCACGCGCCAGCGCGACATGCTGCGCCAGCGGGCGATGGGGCTGGTCATGATGCTGCTCCTGGTCGTCGCGATCGTGGTCACGGTCCTCATCAACGCCGGGGTCGCTTTCCTTCAGCTGGCGTGGATCTCGACGCTCGCCGGCTTCGTCGCCGGGGCGGTGGTCATGGTGGCTCTGCTCGTTGCGCTGTACCGCTTCGTCCCCAATCGCACTTTCCGGGTACGCCAGGTGCTGCCGGGTGCGGTGCTCGCGGGCGTCGGCATCGAGATCGTGTCCCTGGCGTTCCCGCTCTACGCGTGGATCGCTCACGGATTCAACACCTACGGCGCGCAGTTCGCGCTCTTCTTCCTGCTCGCGACATGGTTCTACCTGCTGAGCCAGCTCGTGCTGCTTGGCGCGGTCTACAACCGATTCCGCCTGGGCGAGCCGGCGGCCAGGGGCTTCCTCGCCAGCCCGATGCGCGAGTCGCGGGAGAAGGCGAGGGCGGTCGAGAAGATCGAGGAGAAAAAGGCCGAGGGTGAGCCCGAGGCGGCGCCGCCCCGGTCGATCTTCCAGCGCGCGGCCCTCGGTACGGTGCTCGCGGTAGCCGTCGCGGCGGGGTTTTTGAGGCGCCGCCGGACGAGATCGGCCGGCTAACTTCCCCCCTCTGGGGGGAAGTCCCGCGCGCAGCGCGGGGATGGGGGCTGGGGCTCCGATCCCAGTTCACGGTGAGTTCAAACCAAGGTAGTCGCCCGGGGGCCGGGCGTTACCGAGATGAGAGCGACCCCAAGTCAAGTTCGTGAGGAAGCGAGGGTCGTGCAGATCTCAAAAGGAGGTTCGTGCTTTTGGGAACCCTACTGTTCATTCTGCTCGTCATCCTGGTTCTCGCCGTGCTGTTGGGAGCCGGCGGGTACAGCGTTCGTCGGTACTGGAGCCCGGCGGGCAGTGAGGTCGTCGAGACAGGCGACACGGGCGCAGGAGCGGGTGCGGGCATCGCGGCTGCGATCCTTGCGCTTCTTGTCCTCATTCTCCTGTTCTTCGGCTTCACGCAGTGGAACTGGTTCGGCACACAGTCCGGCGTGCCATCGACCACCAACAACCCGGCGGCGGCGTCGCCTCAGCCGAGCGGCGGTGGGGGCAACGCCTCGCCGAGCGCGAAACCGTCTCCGTCCTAAGTAAGTAACCCTGACCCTCCTCAGGGAAAGCTGCAGGGCCAGGTCCTTCGGGACCCGGCCCTTTTTGTCTCGCGGGTATGCCTCACAGACGCGGCGTTGCCTGGTTAGGGAGGAATCTCGTTCCAAGGAGGTCAAGTCATGGCCACGACAACCCGCCAGAAGGCTCGCAGGCGCTCCTCCGGGCTCAGCACGGAGCAGAGAGACCGGATGCGAGCGGGCACCTTTGCATTCCCGAAGGAGCGCAAGGAGCCGCTCAACGACGCCCGCCACGTCCGCAACGCCATCGCCCGCTTCGACCAGGTCGAGGGCGTCAGCGACAAGGAGCGGGACGCCGCCTGGCGCCGGATCCGCGCCGCCGCGCGCAAGCACGGCGTGGAGATCCAGGCGCGGGGCTGGCGTGAGCTCATGAAGGGGGGCAAGACCGGCCGTTCGCGGTAAGGCGGCCCCCGGCGCGCGTTTCATATTCAGAGACTTGAATCGCGGCTGACCACGGCGTCAGTTCGAAAGGAGGTGAACTCAAGAGTGGTTGCGTTGATCGTCTTGATCCTGCTGCTGGTGCTCCTCGGTGGAGGCGGCCTACTTGCACCAGCGCTCAACTTCCTCTGGCTTCTGCTCGTCATCGGTTTGATCCTCTGGGTGCTCGGGTTCTTCGTCCGGGCCGCAGAGGGGAGTCGCTGGTACTACTGGTAAGCGCCACAATGGCGAAAAGGCGTCCGCTCCGGCGGGCGCCTTTTTTCTTTCTTCACAAGAAATTACAGGCGGATGACCCCGGCCTCCTACATTCGTACGGCGACAGGACTCGTTTGTCGTCGATACTTGGCGAAGACAAACCGACGACATAGGAGGGAGGAGTGGCCATCGTGCAGCTCCCGGTCGGGAGATTGCGGGCCAACGCTGAGCGAATCGCGTTCCGGGAGGGACTGGCCGGACCTGGGGATGTGCGGCCGATGCTGAAGCTGATCCGGGGCGAGGAGCTTGCGCCGCGGTATTGCGCAGCCTGCGCGGCGCCGATCGATTTTGGCGCCGTCTGGCGGGGGGATGAGGTCTACTGCAGCGTCGCGTGCTCGCTGGGGGGCAATCGACCTGCGTAGGTGACGGCCCGACGCATCAGGCCTGCATTAACGTGTGTGGGCCTGATGCGAAGGGTGCTCTTGTGGGCCGCGCAGAATCGGTGGCTGGCCGCGCACGTGCCGCGCTGGCGTTTCGCCCGACGCGCCGTCCGTCGTTTCCTGCCAGGTGAAGGCTTCGACGCGGCGCTGAAGGCGGCGGTCGGCTTCAGGAAGATGGGGATCGGAGCGCTGTTCACCCTCCTCGGCGAGAACGTGACCGACCTGGGAGATGCGAACCGCGTCGTCGAGCACTACGAGGAGGTGCTGGCGGCCACCGGCGGCGTCGGGGCGGAGATCTCGGTCAAGCCGACGCAGCTCGGCCTCGACATCGACGAGGACGCCGCCTACGCCAACCTGAAGCGTCTTGCGCGGGCGGCAGGCAGTGCCAGGAGCTTCATGTGGGTCGACATGGAGAGCAGCGCGTACACCGAGCGCACGGTCGAGCTCTACAGGCGGCTGCGCAGCGAGCACGCGCACGTCGGCGTCGCGCTGCAGGCCTATCTCCACCGCACGGTCTCCGACATCTCGAGGCTGCTTCCGTTAAAACCCGCCGTAAGACTGGTGAAGGGCGCCTACGCGGAGCCCGCGGAGATCGCCTTCACCTCCACGAAGGAGGTCGACGAGAACTACCTGGCGCTGGCGGTCTTGATGCTGCCCGAGGTCAAGCGACGCAAGCTCCGAATGGTCCTCGCGACCCATGATGTCGAGCTGATCGCCAAGGCGTGGCGTTTCGCGCAGGCCCTCGAGATGCAGCGCTCCGAGCTGGAGATCGCGATGCTCTACGGCATTCGGGTGGATCAGCAGGAGCGCCTCGCGCGAGAAGGCTTCAACGTGAGGGATCTGATCGCTTACGGCGACGCTTGGTACCAGTGGTACCTGCGCCGCCTGGCGGAGCGCCCCGCGAACGTCTGGTTCGTGGCGAGGCAGCTGCTTCCATGAGAGGAGAGGAAGGATGAGCTTCAGCATCGAGCGCTACAAGGAAGAGTCGAAGAAGGTCGACGTCACGGGCATCGCGTGGGACGACGTGACCAGGCACCCGCTTTCGAAGGGCGACCTCTTCTGCCTCCACTACATGATGGACATCGAGAACCACGTTCCGCTCTATCTCTCGCATCTGCTCGTCACACGGGCGTGCATGGACCCGATCCTCACCGCGTTCCTGGCCTGCTGGAACTATGAGGAGCTCTGGCACGGCGAGAACATCGGCCGCCTCCTCAACCTCTACGGGATCGAGTTCGACACCCAGGAGCGCATCGCGAACGTGCGCGCCAACCTCGGCTTGCAGAACAGCGTCAGCATCCTGTCCACGATGACGGGCTCATGGCTGCTCAAGGACTTCTCGGCCGTCTATCTCACCATCGGAGCGATCAACGAGCTCTCGACCCTGACCGGATACGGGGCGCTGATCCGCAAGTCAGGCCACCCGGTCTTGAAAGACCTGCTGAGCCGCATCATCAAAGACGAGCGCCGGCACTTCGCCTTCTATTTCAACTCCGCCAGGGAGTGGCTGACCGGCAACGAGCGCGCGCAGAAGGTCGACCGCTGGATGCTCAACCGTGTGTGGGTGCCGGTCGGCCAGGGCGTGAAGAATCAGGAGGAGGTCGATGCGCTGGCGGTCTATCTCTTCGACGATGAGCAGGGCGAGGAAGAGCTGCTCGAGCTCGACGCGAAGATCGGCAAGCTCCCTGGGCTGTCAGGCATCAAGCTGATGTCGAAGGCGCTGTACGCAGCCAGGGAGCGAGTGCGCCGAAATCCGAAGTGGGCGTGGCGCCTGATTGAAAACGAGGCGTGGGCGGTCAAGCCGCCGAAGCGGTCACCGATCGGTGACATGACGACCCGGCGGTCGCCCGAGGCCCAGGAGGCCGGCACCCCCTAGACACGGAAGGAGCCGGCGGCCTGAGCGCCGCCGGCCCTTGGACATTAATGACAACCGGGAGGCTAGTTCTTTCCCGGCACGATCGGAGTGGGCTCGGTCTGGGTCTCTTCCGGCATCATGTCCGGCTTCTCGAGCTCTTCGTCGCCGCGCTCGTCAAGAGCGTGGTCGCGCTCCATGTGCGCCTTCAGCTCTACAGAGTTGGCGAACTCACGCTCGCAGATGTTGCACTTCACGGTCTTTCCTCCTTCCGAGGTGTGAAGCGCCCATGCCTTGCGGATCGGGCGCCTCACCTAAGACAACGCCCGCCACATAGCCGCTACCGGCTCCCCGTTCGTTCTCAATTCGGGAGGGCGGCGCAGCGGCAAATCATCGAGGAGGTCAAAAAGAGCATGCTTGCTGACGACATCAACGAGCAGATAAAGGCAGGACGGCAGACCATGGAAGAGTCGGAAGAGCAGATGCGTGAGCCGGAGAGCCGGCAGATGCCTTCAGCCGGCGTGATGCTGGGCGTCGGCGTGGCGATCATCGGCCTGGGCTTGCTTGGCTGGATGATCTACCGGAGGCGGCAGCAGAGCCGGACGCTGGTCCAGCAGCTGACCCACAGGATCCCCATCGTCCTCGACGATGTGCGTGACGAGCTTCGGACCCAGCTCCAGCGTGTGAGGTCGCGCTAGCCTACGCGGCGCGGACGGCCGAGGGGTCGAGGCGAAGCGTTCGCTTCGCCTTCTCCGGAATTGCGCCCTGGGCGCGCCCGTTGCTCGAGCCGGAGAGGTAGCGCTTCGCCGCCTCGTACCCCCAGTCGATCAGCTCCGGCGTGTGGCTGAAGTCCGCCGGCGAGACGTCGGCGATGTCCAGCGCCGGCAGGACGTGGATGTCGGCGTTGTCGCGGTTGGCGGTGACCTCGGCGTCGAGCTTCTGCTCGACGATGCGGGCCAGGGCGTGGAGCGCCATGCCCAGCGCGTTGGTGGGCTCCTTGTTCAGCCACGGGTAGCCCACGGGAAGCACGTAGATGCTGCTCGCGCCGAGCTCGATCGCGACCGTGATCGGGGTGTGGTTGGCGACCCCACCGTCGACGTATTCGCGCTTGCCGATCGTCACCGGGGGGAAGATGCCGGGGATTGCGCAGCTGGCGAGCAGCGCAGGCACAGCCGGTCCGGACGTGAGGGTCGTGGCCCGGCCGCTCTTGAGCTCGGTGACCACGACTTGAACCGGGATCGCCGCGTCCTCGAGGCGGCGGTACGGGATGTGATGCTCGAGTAGCGAGCGCAGGCTCTCGTTCGAGACCAGGTGGTTGCTCCGGCCTAGCAGACCGCGTGCTCCGGTGACCGGGCTGAGGGGGAACACGTCCTGCCGGCGCAGCCCCATCCAGATCTCGCTCAGGTCGTCCAGTGAGTCCTGCTCAGGACACCCCGCGACCCAGGCCGCGTTGATGGCGCCGACCGAGGTGCCGATGAGGAAGTTGGGACAGAAGCCGTTCTCGAAAAGTGCCCTCAGCATCCCGACCTGGACGGCGCCCAGGCTGCCGCCGCCGGAGAGGACGAATGCGCAGAGACCCTTCCCCTCGCCAGGTTCCTGGCGAGGCGCCGGACGCGTCATTGCGTGGGGTAGGTGAGCCCCATGGTCAGGCCGCCTCGTCCAGGTCGCGGTCGTCCTTCAAGCGCTTCTCGCGAAGCTTCTCGAGCGTCACCGCGGCATCGAGGCGATCCCACAGACGCCAGTCAGACTCCGATCGCCACACCTGGTCGAGCAGCGACTCGAACTGCGTGTGGAGGTCAGGTGCGTCTGACTTCGATTTAAATCTCACCATGCGTCTCCTGCTGAAGAAACGCGCGGTCAGCCATTCAGTTACTACCACGATTGGATGGATCTTGGATTCCACCGATGTGTTAGCCCTCGACCCAGACCGGAGCGGAGTCCGAATCGAAGCCGAGGACTGAGGACCACGATCCCGGCACGATGCATTGAGCGCCCTCCACCCGAGCAACGCTCGAAAGCTGGGAAAAACCTGTGGCGGCCGACCTTCGGTACGGTGGTGGGTAGATGAAAGGCCGGGGGGTGCTGATCGTCCTGACTGTGGTTGCGCTCGCGCTCGGGAGCGAGGACTGGCCTCCGGCCAGGACTCCAGCTCCGCTCGTGGGCTTCAGCTACAGCGCGCTCACGTCACTCGAGGCCGGCCGCGACCCTGCGGCCGACCTGTCGAAGCTGCTCGAGGCGACCCATCCGGACCTGGTGAGGCTGCCCATCTACTGGGAGGTCGTTCAGCCGGCTCCTGAACACCTCGACTTCACAACGGTCGACGACATGCTCGCCGTGGTCGCGAAGCACAACCAGACCTCGCCCAACATGACGCGTGTCGTGCTCACGGTCGGCGCGCGCAACTTCCTGTTCCCTGAGCTGCATCAGCCGGCGTGGGCAGGGCCGCGCGCGCAGCCGTACATCGGCGCGATGCAAGCAGCGCTCGCGTACCGCACCTACTTCACGAGCAGCATCGTTCGGTATCGCGATTCGCCTCTGCTGTATGCCTGGCAGGTGGAGAACGAAGCGCTCGACAACGTCGTCAACGATTTCACGGGTGAGGATGCGATCAGCGTGGAGCAGCTGCAGTGGGAGGTGGACGAGGTCCATCGGTTGGATCCTCACCACCAGACAGTGCTGACGTCGTACAACGCCTTGAATTCGACGGCGGACCTCATGCAGGTCTACACGCCGTGGCTTACCCCACTGATCGGAGGCGGTAGCGGGCACCCTGGTGAAGCGCTGCAGCTTGGCGACGCTTTCGGCCTCGATCTGTACCTCGACAGTCCGCACGTGGCCTGGCGCTGGGTGATGCCGATCCAGCTTCGGTCGAAGTGGAAGCAGCAGACCATAAATTTCTGGGCCGACCGTGCACACTCGCAGGGCAAGGGCATGTGGCTGGCTGAGGTCCAGGCGCAGCCTTGGGGCGACGAGACGAGCTATGCGCCCGCCGACCTGGTCTCGAGCGCCGTCGACTACCGCGAGGAGCGGTTGGATGTGGTGCTTCTGTGGGGCGTCGAGACGTGGCTCGAGGACGATGCCTGGCTGGCGGCCGGGCGGCAGACGATAGAAATCCTGCGTGCACCCTAGTACGTAGGGGGAACCCTGCCGGGATTCCCCCTACGCCGGGCCGCTCAACGGCGCCTCTCGGAGGTCGAACTCCCTGTCCGCCCTTAGCGCCGGATTCGCGGCCCTAACCCCTTCCGGCAAGGTGGGATTCTCGAAACAGCTCTCGGCGCGACGTTTGGGCGTCGCTGGTGGCACGCGGGTTGCGGCCGGATCAAGTCCGGCCGCCAAAGAATCGCTGGGTCAGTGGGGTCGTGGGGTCAGACTCCGCCCCTTTCCTTCTAATGTGTGCGGGGTAGATGGGGCACCTGGATTCGCAGCGGTCGCTGCCGGCGATCGGGCCGGACAAGCTCGGGTTGAGCGCGATGGCGAAAAAGCTGCGCTTGACCACCGACCATCATGTCGCCGTCCTCAACGCACCTGACGGTTACCTGGCGCGGCTGAGGCCGGGGCCGGCAAACATCCACACCACGCTCCAGCCGAGCACCACGTACGACGCTGTGCTCCTGTTCGTCAAGGACACGGAGGAGCTGCGGCGCCTCGGGCCGGCGGCGATCCATGCAGCGAAGCCAAACGGGCTGCTGTGGATCACCTATCCGAAGGGCGGCAAAACTGTTGGCGCCACCGACCTTCCCGCCACGCCCTGGTGGGTGCAGCGCGACGTGCTTGGCGAGATCACATCGGAGACCGGCTACAAGCCCGTCTCCTTCGTCGCCGTCGACGGCACCTGGACCGCGCTGCGCTTCAAGCGCGTCTGACGTCCGCCGACGACACGCATCCTCGCGGTCGCCGACGAGGTCGATGAGTCGTCCTATGGCGACAGGCTGAAGTCCCTCCACCCCGACCTCGTGCTCAGCTGCGGCGACCTTCCTTTCGACTATCTCGAGTACCTGGTCAGCCGGCTCGACGTGCCGTTGCTGTACGTGCCGGGCAACCACGACCCAAGCCTCGAGCCCCCGGACCTGAGCTGGATGCCGCTGCGTGCGGAGCTGCCGGCGGGCCCCGGCCCTGCCGGCTGCGTGAACATCGACGGAAAGCTGGTGACGGTCCTGGGGTTGCGCATCGCCGGCCTGGGCGGCAGCGTTCGCTACAAGCACGGACCCAACCAGTACTCGCAGGGCCAGATGGGCCGGCGCGCGCTGATGATCGAGCTCCGCGCGCGCCTCGGCCGCGTGCGTAACGGCCGCAAGCTCGACATCCTGGTCACGCATGCGCCGCCGTTCGGTCTCCCCGAGGCCGAAGACGGCGCGCACGTCGGCTTCGTCGCGTTCCTGCGCCTGATCCGCAGGTTCCATCCGCAGCTCGCCGTACATGGGCACATCCACCCGTACGGGCGCGCGCTGCCGGAGCGGCGCGTCAACGCCACGCGTGTCATCAATGTCGTCCCCTCGCGGCTCATCGACCTCTAGAGGGTCAGCCGGGTACCTACTCCCTGCTCACGAGCACGGTCGTAGACCAGGCGGGCCGTCGCCGCGTCTTCCACGGCGTGACCGGTCGATTTGTAGAGCGTGATCTCGTCGTTTGACTGGCGGCCGGCCCTGGTCCCGGCGATCACCTCGCCGACCTCGGTCACGGTTTCGGGATCCAGACCCTGCAGCTCGTGCGCGCCCGCGGGAGGCCGGTTCGTGACCGCGCCGCGCCACTCCACGAAAACGCGCGCCGCGGCGACCGTCTCGGCGTCGAGCTCGGGTCCGAACGTGCCCCCGACCGCGCTCACGTGCACGCCGGGCGCCAGCCAGTCGTGGCGCAGGATGGGCTCCCGCGCGTCCGTGCACGACGCGACGACGTCGGCGCCGCGCACCGCCTCCTCGAACGACGCAACCGCACGCGCCCTGGGATTGCGGGCCGCGAGCTCGCGCGCGCGGTCGGGGTTGCGGTTGGCGACGCGGATCTCTTCGAAGTCCCTGACGCGCGGGAACGTTTCGAGGTGCGAGCCTCCCTGCGCGCCCGCGCCGAGGATGGCAAGGACCTTGGCGTCCTCACGCGCGAGGACGCGGGTCGCGACCGCCGCGGTGCCGCCGGTGCGGATGGCGGTGATGTAGGTGCCGTCCATGAGCGCGATGGGTGCGCCGTCGTTGTCGTCGAACAGCGCGATCAAGCCCTGGTGCGACGGGATGCCGTGCTTGTCGTTCTCCGGAAAGACAGAGACGAGCTTGGTCTCGAGCGCGACGTGCGGGATATAGCCAGGCATCACGCCGAGCAGGCCTCGCTCGCCGACCCGCACGGCCACCCGCGGTGGCGCCGAGGCCTGGCCGGTGGAATGGGCGACCAGTGCTTGCGCAAGCGCTTCGAGCATCGCGTCGATGTCGAGCACGCGCTCGACGTCAGCGCGGCTGAGATACAGAAGCTCACCCACCGCCGCGATCATAGAGATGGGCAGGTCCTGCGTTGCATTGGCGGCCGGACTTGGTCCGGCCGCAACACGCGTCGCATCAGGCAGCCCAGACGTCGCGTCGAGTAACCACTCAAACAGATCTCTACCTATCCGGAGGGTGTTAGCGGCGCGAATCCGGCCGGCAGTGCGCTGGAAGGTGAGACATGCGTCCCACGGCCGTTGAGCGCCGCGACGTAGAGGGAACCCGGCAGGGTTCCCTCTGCGCACAGAAGCTTGCCCACCGCCGCGATCATAAGGATTAGTGCTCGACTTCCTGAGGAACGGAAAGCTGCTGAGCCTGATGCTCGGCCACTTCACCGTCGACAGCTACGTCGGAGTGATCCCCGTTCTCTACCCGCTGCTCATCGGACGGTTCGACCTCAATCTCGCGACGGTCGGCCTTGTCAGCCTCGCGTACGGCGGGATGGCCGCGATCTCGCAGCCGCCGTTCGGCCTGCTCGCGGACCGCTTCGGCACCCGCTTCACCGGCCTCGCCCTCGCCTGGACCGCGATCAGCTTCGCGCTGATCGGGTTCGTCGACAACTTTCCCTTGCTGCTTGTGCTGGCGATGGCGTCGGGGCTGGGCTCGGGCGCCTTTCACCCACTGGGCGCGCTCGACGTGCGCGGCATGCTGCCCAGCCTGCGGCGGAGCCTCGGCATGTCCGTGTATGTGACCGCCGGCACCGTCGGGGTCGCCGCCGGCCCTCTGCTGGGCATCCTGCTGTTGACCGCGTTCGGAATCAGGGGCACGGGCTTTCTTGTCGCGCCCGGGCTGGTGACCGGCGGCTACCTTCTGCTGCGAGCTCGCCGGCAGGCGAAGATCGTCACCGCCGCAGTCCGTTCAACAGGTCTCGCCGGCCGTGTGCCGGTCTTCGCGCTGGCGGCGGTGATCGCGGTCATGATGTCGCGCAGCTGGACGGTGGGAGTTTTCCAGGCGTTCACACCGACGTGGTACCAGCAGCTTGGGTACGGCCCGGAGTTCTATGGACCGCTGGCGACGACCCTGGTGCTCGCGAGCGCCGTGGGCACCGTCGGATGCGGCTCCCTGGCGGATCGCTACGGGAGGCGGACCGTGATCCTCGCCACGCTCGTGCTCTCGGTCCCGGCGATCCTGCTGTTCTGCCTCTACCCGGGTCCGTGGGCCTTTGGGAGCGCGATCCTCATCGGCTTGCTCGCCGCGTCCACCGCGCCGCTGATGCTCCTGATGGCGCAGCAGCTGATGTCGACCCGGGCGGGCCTCGCCTCGGGCCTAGTCATGGGACTCGGGTTCGTCACGGGCGCCATCGGCGTGCCGATCAACGGCGCCATCGGCGATGCGCTCGGCCTGCAGCGGTCGCTGCTCACCCACGTGATCCTCGTCATCGTGACCATCGGCGTCGCGTGGTTCCTGCCGGGCGAGGACGAGGTCGAGCGCTACGCGGCTGTGCAGGAACCGCTGCGGCCCACGACCGAGCACGTCTAGATGCTCAATCGCAGCGTCTACGAGCTGGCGGGCGGCGAGCCGGCCTTCAGGCTCCTGGTGCAGCGCTTCTACGCGGCCGTCGCGACCGATCCCGTGCTGCGCCGTGTCTACCCGGAGGAGGACCTCTCCGGCGCGACCGAGCGGCTCACGCTGTTCCTGATCCAGTACTGGGGCGGCCCTTCGACCTACAGCGAGCAGCGCGGCCATCCGAGGTTGCGCCTGCGCCACCGGCCGTTCGCGATCGGCCAGGCCGAGCGCGATGCCTGGCTGGGCCACATGACGAGGGCTGTCGAGTCTCTGGAGGTCGCGCCGGCCGTGCGGAAGGCCTTGCTGGATTACTTCGCGACGGCCTCGGCGGCGATGATCAACACGCAGACTCGGGAGTAGGCGAAGGCGCCGGCTTGACCAGGTCCTGCGCGAGCTTCACCGCGGGGAGCTCGACAGTCGGGGCGCTCACGGCGCCGTTGCCGCCGGACTTGATGCGCCGGAGCGCGACGCGGACGCGAGGGATCTCGTCCCGCAGCGGCTGCTCCACCCAGTCGAACGAGATGACGCGTTCGTTGACCTCCCAGAAGAGCCCGCTTTGCATCGACTCCATGCGGCTGAGCGCCGCGTCGACGAAGTCCGGCGGCGCGGCCGCGATGCCCTCGAGAAGGACGTGGGTCATGTCCTTCTCGTCGGACGCCATCGCCCAGCACGCCAGCTTGGCCACAGCCTTGAACAGGCCGTTGAGCCCGATTGGTCGGGCGTTGGGGATGAGGTCCAGGAGGTTGCGGACGAGCAGCTGGGCGAGCCGAAACGCGACCTGTGGATCGCGCACGTGGGCCTCGATGGCGAGGTCGGCGACGTCCTCGGCCGCGGCGCCGAAGATGGCGGGCATGCCCGCCTCGTCGAAATGCCTCCCGTAGCGCAGCAGGTGGGCGGCGGACTCGATCGAAAGGTCGCGGCGCCACTCCAGCGCCCCGATTGCGAAGCGGCGGTACTCGTTCATGATCCCGGACGCAAAGGTCGGCTCCGAGCGATTGATGGCGATGCGGAGGTAGGTGTTGAAGAAGCGGACCGTCAGCTCGGCGACCTCCGAGTCCCCGACGTCGATCGCGGCGAGACCCACCTTCCGGGTGGCGACGGCGATGGCGTGGACCGCCTCTTTGCGGTGAACGGGAGTTAGGCCGACCATGTCGACGAAGCTCGAGAGCACCGAATAGATGAACCACGTGTGCGCGCGGTTGACCTCGGTGATGATCTGGTCCGAGGCGCCCGGCAGCTCTGCGTGGCCGACTTTGAACCATTCGGGGTGGAGGCCCTTCTTCGCGGGCAGGTAGTCGGCAGCGACGAACTGGCCGAGGCTGTCGATCCCCAGCACCGCCACCGGCATATCGCCCAGCTGGATCGATCCAAACGCGATATCGGTGACCTGCGCCACGCTGGTCATGAGGTCGCTGCGGTGACTCCGTGGGTCGCGGCTGCCGGCGGCGCGCCGCAAGCTTCGTCTGCCGTTGCGGATGACGCCGTCGATTAGGGTCTCCGGCCTCATCACCTCGAAGATGTAGAGGACGTAAGGGAACAGGAGCGCGAAGTTGATCAGCGCCAGGACCTCGGCCACGGCGACGCTCGCCATGGGCACGTAGTTGACCTTGACCTCGGAGCGGACGAGGAACGTGTACAGGATCGAAGCCAGCGCGAAGCTGAGGACGAAGGCGTTGAGCGGGTTGCGCGTGAAGATGCCGATGATGCGCGGGGAGTATCGGGAGGACGAAGTCTGGATCCCGAACATGACACCGAGCAGGACGATGCTCAGGGTCACGCCCTCCGCGCCTCCGACGAGACCCAGCGTGCCCGCGGCGGCGCTCGGGTCCGGCGTGAAGAAGTCCGCGATCGAGCGGTAGTGCAGGGCGTCCAGGACGCCGAAGAACACGACGAGCGTGAGGGCCACCGTGACCAGCGCGAGGCCCGACATGGCGGCGCTGAGAAGCCCGATCGAGGAAGGTCGGTCCGCGTCCTTCGACATGCGTCGCGATCCTAATCTGTGGGCACGTGATTCGGGCCATCGTCTTCGACTTCGACGGCCTCATCCTCGACACCGAGGAGCCCGTGTACCGCTCGTGGCTGGAGGTCTACCAGGCGCACGGGGAGGAGCTGCCGTTCGAGCGCTGGGTCCAGATCGTCGGCTCGACGACAACGGGCTTTCACCCGCAGTACCACCTCGAGGAACGCCTCGGCAGGCCCCTGCCCAAAGAGGTGCTCGACCGGCGAATCGGCCGCCGCACCGAGATGATCCTCGCCCAGGCCATGCTCCCCGGCGTCGTCCAGCACCTGGACGCGGCGCGCGAGCTCGGGCTCGGGCTGGGAGTCGCCTCGAGCTCGAGCCACGAGTGGGTGGAGGGCCATCTCGCACGGCTCGGCATCCTCGACCGGTTCACGTGCGTACGGTGTCGCGAGGACGTGGAGCACGCGAAGCCCGAGCCAGACCTCTACATCGCGGTGCTCGCCTGCCTCGGGGTGAGCGCGCCGGAGGCGATCGCGATCGAGGACTCGCCGAACGGCGTTGCCGCCGCGAAGCGCGCCGGGATGAAATGCGTCGCGATCCCCAACTCGATCACGGCGCGGCTGGACCTGACCGAGGCCGACATCAAGCTCGATTCGCTGGCCGAGATCACCCTGCGTGAGCTACTGGAGCGGCTGACCGGTACGCCGTAACCTAAGCGAGTGGTGCCGACGGAAACTGCCGCCCAAGGCGCGGCCATCGGCGGCCGGAGCCAAGGAGACGACGAGCACGCGAGGGAATGCGTCGCGCAGATGCATGACCGAGCGCGCGCAGGAGTCGACACCGGCTTCAGCGCCGTAGGCGCCCGGCCGCCGTGGCCGATGGATTGGGCGGCGACTTTCCGGAGGCAACACTAAGTGCGGATTGGGGTCCTTACTGGTGGTGGAGACGCGCCCGGTCTCAACGCCGCGATCCGGGCCGTCGCGCGTCGAGCGTTCCAGCGCGGACACCAGGTGAGCGGCGTCAAGAACGGCTGGGCAGGATGCCTCGAAGAGGGCTTGATCGACGAGCTCACCCCGGCTGACGTGCGCGGCATCCTGCCGATGGGCGGCACGATCCTCGGCACGTCGCGCACCAATCCCGCCAAGGAGAAAGACGGGATCGAACGCGTCATCAAGACGCTGCACCACCACGGTGTGGACGCGCTCGTACCGATCGGTGGCGACGACACGCTGAGCGTGGCGGCCAAGCTCCACGAGGCCGGGTTTCCCACGGTGGGGGTGCCGAAGACGATCGACAACGACCTCGCGGTCACGGAATTCTGCATCGGGTTCGACACCGCGGTGGGCGTCGTCACCGAGGCTCTCGACCGCCTGCACACCACCGCCTCAGCGCATCACCGGGTGATGGTCGTCGAGGTGATGGGACGTGACACCGGTTGGGTCGCGCTGATGGGCGGCCTGGCCGGCGGCGCGGACCTGATCATCATCCCGGAGTTCGAGCTCACGCTCCCCGACGTGGTCCGGCATCTCTACCGGCGGCGCGGCGAGGGCAAGCTCTTCAGCATCATCGTCATCGCCGAGGGGGCGCGCATCCCAGAGCTGGAGCGCGAGTTTGGCGGTGAGGCGGAGAAGGACGCCTTCGGCCACATACGGCTGGCCAAGCGCGGCGTCGGCGATATCCTCGCCAGCGCCGTCGAGCGGCAGACCGGATTCGAGACGCGGGTCACCGTGCTCGGCCACCTGCAGCGTGGCGGCTCACCTTCACCGGTCGATCGGATCTGGGCGACCCGGCTCGGCGTGGCCGCGGTGGAGCTGATCATCGAAGGCAAGAGCGGCGTGATCCCCATCCGGCGCAACGGCGACGTCGAGGTCGTTCCCCTGACCGACGTGATCCAGGAAGGGCGGCGCGTGCCCAAGGAGCTTTACGAGCTCAGCCAGGTCTTCGGCTAAAGGTCCCACTGGGCGGAGCAAGCGGATGCTCGACCTGTCGGGCACGGGTGACGACGGGACGACGGGCCTGCTCGGGGGAGGCCGGCTGCCGAAGGACGACCCGCGCATCGAGGCGTTTGGCACGGTCGACGAGGCGTCTAGCGCGCTCGGTCTCGCGCGCGCGCTCAGCCCTCACGCGCGCGTGACCTCTATCTGTGAGGAGCTGCAGCGCGCCCTGTACGCGCTGGGCGCCGAGCTCGGCACCAGCCCGGACTCACGCAAGAAGTTCGCGACGACGACCGCCGCGGATGTGGCGCGGCTAGAGCGGCTGATGGGAGAGCTCGAGGCGGAGGTGACCATGCCGGACGGCTTCATCCTTCCCGGGGCGACACCGGCATCGGGAGCGATCGACCTCGCCAGAGCCATCACGCGCCGCGCGGAACGACGGTGCGTCAGTCTCGAGCGCCGCGGCGGGCTGCGCAACCCGGAGGTGCGCAGGTATCTCAACCGCATGAGCCTTCTGCTCTTCGTGCTCGGCCGCTACGAGGAAAGCCTGGCCGGCCGCCGAGCCAAGCCCGCGAACCCGTCGCAAAGGTCGCGGCCGAAGCGTTCTGATTAAGCTGCACTCAGGTGGCCCCCATGACCTACGCCGGGCTCGTCTTGGTCGGACTCGTGCTCCTCTACGTCGCGTTTTCCTACCAGCTCTATCGGCGGGCGTTCCTACCGCCGCGACCGATCTGGCTCGACGACTTCACGTTCACGCCTTTCGAGTTCCAGGCCGACTACGAAGAGGTCGAGCTCGCGACCGCCGACGGCGTCAGTTTCGGCGCTTGGCACTTCCGGCAGCCCGGCTCGCCTCAGACTGTCATCATCTCGGGCGGCCACAAAGGCCAGCGCCAGGGTGCGCTGGGCATCGCCGTCGCGCTGTGGCGCAAGGGGTTCAACGTCGTCCTCTACTCGTATCGGGGCATGCCTGGCAGCGACCGCGCTCCGATCACGTTCGGGATCAAGGAGGTGCTCGAGCTGCAGTCGGTCATCGCCTTCTCGCGCAAGCGCATCCCCCACGCGAGGATCGGCCTGCTTGGCTACTCGATGGGCGCGGTGGTGTCGATGCTGGGCGCGGCGGGCGAGCCGGGCGTCCAGGCCCTTGTTCTCGACAGCCCGTTCAGCGAGCTGCGTAGGTTGCTCGTCGAGAACGTGCGCAGCACGACCAAGCTGCCGGGAACGCCCTTTGTGTGGCTGGCCGGGCTGATGTTCTGGATGCGCACGCGGTGCTCGCTCTCCGCGTGCAGGCCGATCGACGCGCTCAGCTCACTCGAGTCGCGGCCCCTGTTCTTCATCCATGGCGGCGCGGACAACATCACCAGCGTGAATCACAGCCGGCGCCTGTACGACGC
>DASXSD010000225.1:0-23616 GCA_036506195.1 Candidatus Dormiibacterota bacterium | reverse complement strand
CGAGTTTGGCAGTAGAGAACGAAGTCAAAGGCAAGCTGATCGCGGAGTACAAGCGCGCAGACAAAGACACGGGTTCGCCCGAGGTCCAGATCGCGCTTTCCACCACTCGCATCCGGGAGCTCACCGAGCACCTGAAGACGCACGCCAAGGACCATCACTCGCGCCGCGGCCTCCTTCTCCTGGTCGGCAAGCAACGGCGACTGCTCAACTACCTGAGGGACACCGACGTCGAGCGCTACCGCGCCCTCGTCGCCAAGCTCGGGATCAGGAGATAAAAACCGGGAGGACCCTGCACGGTAGCGCGGGGTCAGCCTCTTAGAAGCTCTCACTCAGCCCGCAAGGGACTAGGCGACAGCTGCTAGGAAACTGACCCACAGTCGCACCGCCGGGTTCCTCCCACATATTTGGAGGTATTTGGCGTGGCAGTAGTCACGAAAAACGTAGACGTCGCCGGGCGCCGGATCTCGCTCGAGACCGGTCGCGTGGGGGAGCAGGCAAACGGGGCGGTCATCATCCGCCAGGGCGACACCGTCGTCCTCAGCACCGCGGTCATGGCGAATGAGCCGCGAGAGGGAATCGACTTCTTCCCTCTGACTTGCGACTACGAGGAAAAGCTCTACGCGGCGGGCAAGATCCCGGGTGCGTTCATGCGTCGAGAGGGCAGGCCGAGCGAGACGGCGATCCTGGCCTCGCGCCTCACCGACCGTCCGCTCCGTCCGCTCTTCCCGGAGGGATTTCGGCTCGACGTCCAGGTCATCTCGACCGTGCTCTCGGTCGACCAGGAGAACGACCCCACGATCCTCAGCATCAATGGCGCCTCGACGGCGCTCGTCATCTCGGACATCCCCTTCCAGGGCCCGGTCGGCGCGGTGCGCATGGGCTACATCGACGGTCAGGTCGTGGTCAACCCGCCCATGTCGCAGATGGCGGACTCCGAGCTCGACCTCGTCGTCGCGGGCACCGCCGACGCGATCCTCATGGTCGAGGCCGGCGCCAAGGGGGTCAGTGAGCAGGTCGTCCTCGACGCGCTGACCGCTGCGCACGAGGAGATCAAGCGCATCTGCGCCGCTCAGCTCGAGCTTCAGCAGCAGATCGGCATGGAGAAGAGGGAGTGGATCTCCTCCACCTACCCCGAGCACATGTACGAGATCGTGGGCGAGTACCTCGCCCTGCGTCTCGACAAGGTCCTCTACAGCGCCGACAAGGCAACGCGCGAGTCCGGCGTCGATGAGCTGCGTGACCGAGCCATCATGGAGCTCGGCGAGCGCTTCCCCGATTACGCGGACATCATCGGCAAGCTCTTTGACAAGGCGGTCAAGGACCGGGTGCGCCAGCGCATCGTCGACGAGGGCGTGCGCGTGGACGGCCGCGGCCTCCAGGACGTGCGCCCGATCACCGTCGAGGTCGGCGTGCTGCCGCGGACGCACGGCTCCGGCCTCTTCACCCGTGGCCAGACCCAGGCGCTGACGATCGCCACGCTCGGGTCGATGTCCGACCAGCAGAAGCTCGACGGCCTCACCGCCGAAGAGTTCAAACGCTACATGCATCACTACAACTTCCCGCCCTTCTCCGTCGGCGAGGCGCGGCCGCTCCGCGGTCCAGGCCGGCGCGAGATCGGCCACGGCGCGCTCGCCGAGCGCGCGCTCCTCGCCGTCATACCGTCGGTTGAGGACTGGCCCTACACGATCCGTCTGGTCTCCGAGATCCTGAGCTCAAACGGATCGACGTCGATGGCGTCGGTCTGTGGCTCCACGCTCGCGCTGATGGACGCCGGAGTGCCGATCAAGTCGCCGGTCGCCGGCATCGCCATGGGATTGGTCACCCGGGAAGGCAGGTTTGCCGTCCTCACCGACATCCAGGGCGTCGAAGACGCGCTGGGCGACATGGACTTCAAGGTCGCCGGCACGCGCGATGGGATCACAGCCCTCCAGATGGACATCAAGATCAAGGGGCTGACTCACGAGATCATGGCCCAGGCGCTCGAGCAGGCGCGCGAGGCTCGTCTGTTCGTGCTGGACAAGATGCTCGCCGTGCTGCCGCGCCCGCGCAGCGAGATGAGCAGCTACGCGCCGAGGATCACGACCATCCTCATCAACCCCGACAAGATCCGCGACATCATCGGCAAGGGAGGTTCGATGATCCGCAAGATCACCGAGGAGACGGGCGCCCAGATCGACGTCGAAGACGACGGCCGCGTGTTCATCGCCGCGGTTGACCAGGACGGCGGCCAGAGGGCGATCGACTGGATCAAGAGCCTCACCGACGAGGTCGAGGTTGGCAGGATCTACAAGGGCAAGGTCGTCCGCATCATGCCGTTTGGGGCCTTCGTCGAGGTCCTGCCGGGGCAGGACGGACTCGTCCACATCTCCAAGCTCACCGACCACCGCGTGGAGCGGGTCGAAGAGGTGTGCAACATCGGCGACGAGATCGTGGTCAAGGCGGTCGAGATCGACAGCCAGGGCCGTCTGAACCTCAGCCGGCAGGCGGCGATCGAGGAGCTGACCGCCAAGGGCCTTCCGATCGAGGAGAACATCAACCCGGAGGTGATGGCGGCCGCGCTCGCCTCGCCCGCGCCCTCGCGTGAGGGCGGGTTTGGTGGTCGCGACCGCGGGGGCCGCAACGGTGGAGGTCGCGACAGGCGCCCACGGAGAGACTAGTGGCGGTAGGCCCCTCCGGGCGCTGCGCGCCGCCTCCCCACAAGTGGGGAGGCAACCGTGATGGCTGACGCCATCAGGGTTTGTGTCGCCGGGTATCGGGGCAAGGTTGGCTCGGTGCTCGCGGCGGCTTTCCAGAACGAGCCGGACGTCGAGTACGTAGGGGGTGTCACGCGAGGCGACGATCTCGCGTCATTCCTTCACGAGAAGCGGCCCCAGGCGCTGGTCGATTTCACGCGACCTTCGGAGGCGCTGCACAACGCCCTCGCCGCCGTCGCCGCCGGTGCCTCGCCGGTCGTAGGCACGACCGGCCTGTCGGCGGCCGACATCGACAAGATTGAGACCGCCTGCCACGAGAAGAAAGTCGGCGGAATCGTCGCACCCAACTTCGCCGTGGGAGCGGTGCTGATGATGCACCTCGCGGAGATCGCAGCTCCGCACTTCGAAGCCGCCGAGGTAATCGAGCTGCATCACGCGGGAAAGGTCGACGCACCGTCGGGCACCGCCCTTTCGACCGCGCGCCGGCTGGCGGCACGACGCAAGGGCACGCCGTTCTCGCACCGCAAGGCGGAAAAGGAGACGCTGCCTGGGACACGGGGTGGGGAGGAGGGCGGCGTCGCCGTCCACAGCGTGCGGCTCCCTGGCTTTGTGGCCGACCAGGAGGTGATCTTTGGCTTGCCGGGACAGACGCTGACGATCGCGCACCGCACGACGAGCCGCGAGGCGTACGTACCGGGTGTGCTGCTCGCGATCCGCAAAGTTACCTCTGAGGCTCGCTTCTATCGTGCGTTGGACGAGCTGCTCCGACTGAGTTGACTAACCCGCCCGATCGGGTGATGGTGTGGGCGCGGCAGCTCGAGAGGCGGGAATTCCCCCCGATATGCGCGATGTCCGGGCAGCCGGCTCAGGTGTGGGGGCGTTTCCGCTTTGCGACCGCCCCCGAATGGGCCGGCGCCCTGCACCTGCTTCCGCTCCAGCTCACGGGCGTCGGATTGGTGCTCATCGCTCTGATCACCGCGGCCGTGTCGCGCCGTGCCGGCGGATGGCTGCCTCTGACGCGGTCCTGCCGGCGCAAGCTGCGGATTGTCTTCTGGACGTTCACCGGGCTGCTCGCCGGCGGCATCGCGGCAGCATTCTGGGGCCTGGGTGCGATTGTCCTCGCGCCCGACATGCAGGGACCACAGATTCACATGGGAGTGCTCTGGTTGGTCGTCGGACTGACCTCATTCATCATCGGCGCGCTCGCCTTTGTGGTGGTCAGGCCAAGGGTAGGTCCACAGGGGGTCGTGACCGTACGGTGGGCACGCGGGCTGGGAAACATTGTGGAGCTCCGCAATGTGCACCCTGCTTTCGCGTTGGCCGTTCGTCAGCTTCAGGACCAGTGGATGGCGGTGCACCACGCCGGTTCCCAATTCCGTCAGGTCGAAGTAAACTGACGCCGTGCCCACCTCCAAGCGACTAAACGTTGCTGTCGTCGGCGCGACCGGAATGGTCGGCAACGAGATGCTGCGCGTGCTCGCGCAGCGCAACTTTCCGAGCGAGCGCGTCGTCGCCCTCGCCTCAGAGCGTTCCAGGGGGATGACTGTCCCCTACAACGGCAGCTCGATCAAGGTCGAAGAGCTCAGTGAGTCCGCGTTCAAGGGCATCGATGTCGCGCTGTTCGCGGCAAGCGGTGACGTCGGCCTGATGTACGGTCCCGCGGCCGCAGAGTCGGGCGCGCTGGTGATCGACAACAGCTCCGCCTGGCGGATGAAAGAGAACGTGCCGCTCGTCGTGCCCGAGGTCAACGGTGACGACATCCGCGAGAACGAAGGCATCATCGCCAACCCCAACTGCTGCGCCATCCCGCTCGCGGTCGTTCTGAACCCGCTCCGCAAAGCGGTGGGACTGGAACGGGTTCTGGTATCGACGTATCAATCCGCGTCGGGGGCGGGTCGCGCTCTTGTTGACGAGCTCGAAGAGCAGACCAAAGCCATCGCCGACGGCAAAGAGCCACCGGTCAGCGCCTACCCCTACCAGCTCGCGTACAACGTCGTCCCGGGTGGCTGGAGGCTCGAGGCGGACGGCTACAACGAAGAGGAAGTCAAGATCGTCAACGAGACCCGCAAGATCCTTCACGAACCCGAGCTGAAGATCACCGCCACGTGCGTGCGCGTGCCTGTTCCCGTCGGGCACGGCGAGTCGGTGTTCGTGGAGACGGTCGAGAAGATCACGGCGGATGACGCCCGCACTCTCCTGGGCAACGCGCCTAGCATCGTCGTTCAGGACGATCCGCACGCCAGGCTGTACCCCACGCCGCACGGCGTTGCGGGCAAGGATGAGGTTTACGTCGGAAGGATCCGCGAGGACTCCTCGACCAAGTTCGGGCTTGCCCTGTGGATCGTTTCCGACAACCTCCGCAAAGGCGCGGCGCTCAACGCCGTGCAGATCGCGGAGCAAGCCATCGAGATGGAAGCACTGGGAGCACTGAAAGCATGAGCACCAAAGAGATCGGACGCCTCCTGACCGCCATGGTCACGCCGTTCAAGGCCGATGGCTCCGTCGATTACGACGCGGCCGGCAACCTGGCGCTGATGCTCGTCGCCGACGGCTCGGACGGGGTCGTCGTCTCCGGCACCACGGGCGAATCGCCGACGCTGAGCGACGCGGAGAAGATCGAGCTTGTCAAAGCAGTGAAGGAGGCGATCCCTGGCAAGACGGTGGTCGCCGGCACCGGCAGCAACGACACTCATCACTCGCTGGAGCTCTCGAAGCTTGCGATGAAGGCCGGGGCGGATGCGCTGCTGGCGGTCGTCCCCTACTACAGCAAGCCGCCGCAGGAGGGCATGTACCAGCACTTCAAAGCCATCTCCGAGATCGGCCCGACGATCATGTACAACATCCAGGGCCGGACGGCGGTCAACATGACAGCCGCCACCACGCTGCGCTGCGCCGAGCTGCCGGGGGTGATCGGTGTCAAGGAGGCGAGCGGCGACCTCGACCAGATCGGGCTGGTCTGCGCCGGCAAACCAGAAGGCTTCAGGGTCTGGAGCGGCGACGACAGCTGGACACTGCCGATCCTGGCGGTCGGGGGCTATGGCGTCATCTGCGTCGTCTCCCACATCGCGGGACGCTCGATGCGCAGGCTCATCGACGCGCACAGCAAGGGCGACAACGAGATCGCGCAGGACATCCACCACGGGCTGCTCCCCGTCATCAAGGCGCTCATGACCACCGCGGCCAACCCGGTGCCGATCAAGTCGGTGCTCAACGAGATGGGATTCCACGCAGGGCCGTTCCGACTCCCGCTCGTTCCGCTGACCGACGACCAGCTGAAGACGGTGATGAAGATCATCCGCGACGCGGGCGAATACATCACATTCGCCAAGTCGGGAGTCAAAGTCGCTTAGCCTTCCCGTCGAGCTCAACCAGCTCCACCAGACCATCAGGTCGTGCAAGACCTGCGGACTGCACGCGACCAGGACGCAGGCGGTGCCAGGCATTGGGCCGTGCCCGGCGAACGTGATGATCGTCGGCGAGGCGCCGGGATTCAACGAGGACCGGCAGGGCGAGCCATTCGTCGGCGCCGCCGGCAAGCTTCTCGACACGCTGCTCGCGCGGATCCAGCTCAGCCGCGCCGACGTCTACATCACGAACGTCCTCAAGTGCAGGCCACCGATGAACCGCGACCCGATGCCGAACGAGGTCGAGGCGTGCTCGCCCTACCTGAAGGAGCAGATCGCGCTCGTCAAGCCCAAGGTCGTGCTCATCCTTGGCAGGCACGCCCTCGAGCGGCTGCTGCCGGGCCAGGGCTCGATCTCGCGCATCCATGGAAGTCTTATCAAGCGCGGTGAGCTCGCGTATGTTCCGCTGTACCACCCTGCGGCCGCGCTCCACAACGGATCCTTGGTTGGTGATCTCGAGCGCGACTTCGACAGCCTCAAGCGCTACCTCGACCAGCTTCTTGCGCCCCCGCCACCTCCTGTTCCAGTGACCATGCCCAAGCAGGAGTCCGAACAGCTGCGTCTTTTGTGACCACGGAGCGGCTTCGTTACCTACCCCTCGGCGGTCTCGGCGAAGTCGGCATCAACATGTGGGCGCTCGAGTGGGATCACAAGGTGCTGGTGGTCGACGCCGGCCTGATGTTCCCCCAGGAAGACATGCTCGGCATCGACCTCGTGCTGCCGGACATCTCGTATCTGTTGCAGCAGGACCGCGAGGTGCTGGCAATCTTCCTCACCCACGGCCACGAGGATCACATCGGCGGGCTGCCGTTCGCCTTGAAGAAGCTGCACGTGCCCGTCTACGGGACGCGACTCACCCTCGGACTCGTCAAGCCCAAGCTCAAGGAACATCGAATGCTTCGGGAGAGCGATCTGCGCGAGGTGAGGGTCGGCGACGCCGTGCAGCTGGGGCCGTTCCGCGTCGAGACCATCTCCGTTTGCCACTCCATCCCGGATGCTGTCGCGCTTGCAATCGACACACCGGCCGGGCGCGTCGTCTACACGAGCGACTTCAAGCTCGATCCCGCGCCGCCCGACGGCCTGCCCACCGACATGGACCGGTTCCGCCGACTGGGCGACGAGGGCGTCCTCCTCCTGCTCAGCGACTCGACCAACTCTGAGCGCGAGGGGCGCTCTGGTTCAGAGCGCGACCTGCACGGAGCCTTCGAGCGCATCTTCGCCGAGGCGCCTGGGCGCATCGTCGTCGCAAACTTCGCTTCCAACATCCATCGCATGCAGCACCTGGTCCGCATGGCGGCCCAGTTCGGCCGCCGCATCGCCGTGGTCGGTCGCAGCCTGCAGCAGAACTTCAAGACCGCCCGCGAGCTCGGCTTCCTTGACGTGCCCGAAGGGATCACCGTCCCGCTCGCCGATGTGGATCGGGTGCCGCCCTCCAAGCTGCTGCTGTTGACCGCGGGAAGCCAGGGCGAGCCGATGTCCGCGCTCACCCGGTTTGCGGCCCAGAGGCATCCCATCCTGAACGTGCGCAAGGACGACTGGGTCGTGATCTCGGCGCGGCCCATCCCGGGCAATGAGCGGATGGTGCACCAGACCGTCAACAACCTGTATCGCCATGGGGCTCGCGTCTTCTACTCGGAGGTCGGCAACGTCCACGTGACCGGCCATGCGCAGCGGGATGAGCTTCGGGAGATGCTGGACGCGGTCCGGCCGCGGTACTTCATTCCCGTCCATGGCGAGTACCGCCAACTCCTTCTCCATTCGGAGCTCGCGCACGAGGCGGGCCTCGGTGCTGAGCGCATCGCGGTGGTGGAGGATGGAGAAACGGTCGATCTCGACGCGGAATCCATGGTGCGCGGAGAGAAGATCGCCACCGGCCTGGTCTACGTGGACGGTCTCGGGGTGGGTGACGTCGAGCAGGTCGTGCTGCGCGACCGCAGGCACCTCGCCGAAGATGGGATCCTGGTCGTCACCCTGACGCTCGACCGTGACACCGGCAACGTGCGCGCAGGACCCGAGCTGGTCTCGCGCGGCGTGATCGAGCCCGAGCTCTCCGGCCGCCTCATGGCGGACGCGCGGGAGGCCGTGCTCGACAGCATCCACCAATTTGCGGACTCGCACTCCGAGATGAGCCTCCTCCAGGAAGCCATCCACGACGCAGTCTCGAAGACCGTCTACAAGCAGACCCGCCGGCGTCCTATGGTGATCCCCGTCGTGACCGAGATCTAAGAGTGTCCCGCCACCGAGGTTCGAGACACTCATGAAGCTCCCGCCGCTCGCCCTCATCGCACCCAGCCTGTGCCCGCGCTGCGACCAGCCGGCGATGGTGCTGAACCACTCCTCGGAAGAGGTGCGCTGCGCGCACTGCGGGCTGCAGCTGCACCAGTGCGCGCGCTGTCGCGGCGTCGCGGGGCCATTCGATCGCTTCTGTGGCTTCTGCGGCTACGAGATGGTGCAGGGCGAGAGGCGCCCGCTGTGGTGGCGGTTGTGGTTCCTCGCGGCGCTGCTGCCGGTCGCGCTCGGCCTGGCTTATGGAATCGCCCAGGCACAGCTAGGCAGGTGACTTTGCCCGGGCCTCGCTTTATTGGGATAGTCCGGACCATCCCGGATTCTCTCGTAAGGGAATAGGTCGTTAGTCCGGACTATCTCGGAAACCGGCTCACTGAGGCCGGTTCAGTCGGTGCCCGCACTCGACGCAGAAGCTGTGCCGGCCCAGATTGTGGTGCCCGCATGAGGGACAGACGAGACGGCGCGGCGGGTCCGCCTGCAGCCAGCGCTCGTTCTCGCGCCGGTACCAGACCCCATCCTCCGGCCCGAGCATCCACCTGCGTCCCTCGTTGTCGAGCACGGCGAGGTCCCGCACCGCAACCCTGAACGCGCGCGCCTGCAGATTCCCGATGCGTCGCTCCTCGACCAGGAGCTTGTATCGATTCTCGGCATCCGCGAAGGGATCGACAGCCACGGTGGGAGAGTATGCGATGCCGGGTTGGTAGAATCCAATCGGCCCCAAGGGGCTCCGCAGCATGCGTCGCACCAATACCCGAAGCTCGAATCGATCTGGCGCTCGCCGCGCTTCCTCATCCCGTTCCAAGCGGAGCAAGCGCGCCGCGCGGCCGCGCCTGAGCTCGCGTCAGGTGCGCGAGATCCTGGGCGTCCTCTTGATGCTCGCCGCGCTCCTGGGCCTGCTCGCGATCCTGAGCCACGCGGACTCGATCCTCGGCGGGATACGCGACACCATGCTCTCGGCATTCGGGACCGCATGGTTTGTGCCGGTGGCGGCGGCCGTCGCCGCGAGCGCCTACCTGCTCTGGCCGAAGGCGCCCCGGCCGCGCGCGGTCGACGTCGTCGCCGGGACGGTCGCCGTCCTGTCCCTGGTGGGGTTGTTTGGCCTTGCGAGCGACGCCGGCGGATCCGTCGGACGCGGAATCGACGACGCGCTGACCGCTCTGTTCACGCGCATCGGCGCGTGGGCCCTGTTGATCGCGGGGCTCGTGATCGGTCTCATCGTCACGATCCGCTTCAGCCCGGGCGCGTTGCTCGCAAGCGCGGTCGGCGCCATCCGCGCGGCCAACGCGGAGCGGGCCCGGCTGCGCGACCTGGTCGCGGCGCCCGCGGCCGAGAAACCAAGGCCGGTCAAGCCGGCGCCGACATCTGACGTCCTGACGCGTTCGGCGGCGAGCTTTGCCACCGCGCCGGCGGTGCCCGACCAGAAGCGCCTGTGGGACATCGACGAGCCTGAGAACGAAGACGCCGCGGCGCCCCAGCGCGAATCGGTCGCGGTGGGCGTGGCCGGCGAGCCATCCGGCGCCTCCGAACCACCGGCACCGGTGCTGCGAGTGGTAGCCGAGCCCGAAGACGACCTCCCGGACATCGAGTGGAAGCTGCCATCGATCGCGCTGCTGGACACGGTCACGGCGCGTCGGGAACGGATGGCAGACGAGATCAAGCGCAACGTGAAGATCATCGAGAGCACGCTCGCCACGTTTGGCGTCGAATGCAAGGTCGTGGGCGTCAATCCCGGACCCGCCGTCACCCAGTACGAGCTGCAGCCGGGTCCAGGCGTGCAGGTCAAGCGCATCACGGCGCTCCAGAACGACCTCTCTCTCGCCCTGGCTGCGGCGCCGCTGCGCATCGAGGCCCCCATCCCGGGCAAGTCCGCGGTCGGCATCGAGGTGCCGAACAAGGCGGCGAGCCTCGTCACGATTCGCGAGGTCATCGAGACCGCGGCGTTCCGCGAGGGTTCGAACAGGCTGGCGCTCGGGCTCGGCAACGACGTCTCCGGGCAGTCCATCGTCGCTGACCTGACCCGGATGCCGCACCTCCTGATCGCCGGCGCCACGGGACAGGGCAAGAGCGTGTGCATCAACGCGCTGATCACCAGCCTTCTCTTCCAGGTCACCCCCGACCACATGCGTCTTTTGCTCATCGACCCCAAGCGCGTGGAGCTGACCGGGTACAACGGGCTCCCGCACCTGGCGCTGCCTGTGCTCGTCGAGTCGCACCAGGCGGCGGCTGCGCTGCGCTGGGCGGTGGCGGAGATGGACCGCCGCTACAAGTTGTTCTCGTCGGAAGGCGTGCGCAACATCGCGGCCTACAACGACAAGGCAATCGCCAAGCTCGCCCGTCCGCTGCCGTACGTCGTGATCGTGATCGACGAGCTCGCCGACCTGATGATGGTCGCCGCCGGCGAGATCGAGGAGCTGATCTGTCGCATCGCGCAGCTGGCGCGGGCGGTCGGCATCCACCTGATCATTGCCACGCAGCGGCCCTCGACCGACATCATCACCGGCCTCATCAAGGCCAACATTCCTTCCCGGATCGCCTTCGCTGTCGGGTCGCAGGTCGACAGCCGGGTCATCCTCGACGCCTCTGGAGCGGAGAAGCTGCTTGGGCGCGGCGACATGCTGTATCAGCCGGTCGACGCGGGCAAGCCCACGCGCATCCAGGGCGCGTTCGTCAGCGACCCCGAGGTGGAGGGCGTCGTCAACTTCTGGAAGTCACAGGCTCCCGGCGAGCCGCGCTACATGGAAGAGATCCTCGAGGAGGGCGCGACATCAGAGTGGGAGGGAGGCGAGAGGCGCGAGGAGCGCAAGCTCGACCCTCTCTTCGCGCGCTCGGCCCGGGCGGTTGCCGCCGAGGGCGCGGCTTCGGTCTCGCTGGTCCAGCGGAAGTTCAACGTCGGCTACTCGCGCGCGGGCCGGATCGTCGACCAGCTCGCCGAGCACCGCGTGATCGGCGGCTATCAGGGCTCCAAGTCGCGGGAGGTGCTGATGACGCTGCCGGACGTGGACGATCTGCTGGAGCGGCTCGGCATCGAATAGGCCCAAACTAGATTTGGGCGACCGATGAACCTCCCGAACAGCCTCACGGTGAGCCGGCTCGTCGCCATCCCTCTCTTGATGGCGCTGCTGCTCATGCGCTTTCCGGGGCATGACCAGCTCGCAGCTGCGCTGTTCATCATCTTCTCGTTCACCGATACGCTGGACGGCGAAGTCGCGCGCCGGCGTGGAACGGTCAGCGACTTCGGCAAGTTCCTCGACCCGCTCGCCGACAAGCTCTTCGTCCTGTCCGTGCTCATCGTCCTGGTCCAGGAAGGATTGGTCGCCGCGTGGGTCGTGGTGGTGATCTTCTCCCGCGAGCTGATCATCACAATCCTGCGTTCCGTCGCCGCCACACAGGGCCGCGTGATCGCCGCCGCGCCCCTGGGCAAGACGAAGACGATCACCCAGATGGCTGCGGTCACGCTTCTCATCCTGCAGCGCCCATACCCGGCGCTGGTCCTGATCGCCGACGTCGCAGTGGCGGTCGCCATCGTCTTCACGTTGTGGAGCGGCCTCGACTATCTGTGGCGATTCCGCCATCTTCTCGGGCCGTTTGACACGTCGCGGGTGCGCACGGCGACGGGCGGTGCGCCCGACACGACGCTGGGCGCCGAGCTGGCGGAGGTTCTGCGCGGCAGCGGCCTCACCGTCGCGGTCGCCGAATCGTCTACGGGCGGGATGCTGGGCGCCTTGATCACCGACCAGCCAGGCAGCTCTGAATACTTCGTCGGCGGAGTGATCGCCTACTCGAATGAGGCCAAGCACAGGCAGCTCGGCGTCGCCCAGGAGCTGCTCGACACGGCCGGCGCCGTCAGCCGGGAGGTGGGGGAGTCGATGGCCTCAGGCGTGCGTGCGCTCTTTGGCGCCGGTCTGGCGGTCGCGATCACGGGGATAGCGGGACCCGACGCCGACGGATCCGCCAAGCCTGTGGGTCTGACCTATATCGCGGTCGCCGCCGATACGCGTACCTCTTCGCGTGAGCTGAGCTTCACCGGCGACCGCACGTCCAACCGGAGGCAGGCCGCCCACGAAGCGCTCCGGATGCTGATCGCCGAGGCTCGTAGCATCCGACGGGCGACCTCTTGACCGCCGAACACCTGTTCGTTAGACTCTCCAGATCGGCCTGTAAAGAACGTTGATTCCGAAGCCCTCGACGTAGAACACTCGCCGCAACGACCTAGGAGGATTTACCTGCAAGTGGACAAGGACAAAGAAAAGGACAAGGACAGGGAACGGGACAAAGCCCACGAGGAGAAAGGCAGAGCTCTCGATTCGGCCATGTCCCAGATCACAAAGAGCTACGGCAAAGGCGCAATCATGAAGTTGGGCGAGCATTTCGCGCAGCGCAGCGAGGTAACGGCCATCTCCACCGGCGCTCTGCCGCTGGACCTAGCGCTTGGAGTGGGTGGCATACCGCGCGGGAGGGTTACCGAGATCTACGGTCCGGAGTCGGCCGGCAAGACCACCCTTGCGCTGCATGTCATCGCCGAGGCGCAGAAGGCTGGCGGCGTCGCAGCCTTCGTCGACGCCGAGCATGCCCTCGACCCTCTCTATGCCTCGCGGATCGGTGTGAAGATCGATGACCTCTTGATCAGCCAGCCCGACACAGGCGAGCAGGCGCTGGAGATCGTCGAGGTCCTTGTCCGCTCGAATGCGGTCGACGTGATCGTCATCGACTCGGTGGCGGCTCTGGTGCCGAAGGCCGAGATCGAGGGCGAGATGGGGGACTCGCATATGGGCCTCCAAGCGCGGCTCATGTCGCAGGCGCTGCGCAAGCTGACGGCGGCGATCTCCAAATCCAACTGTGCCGTGATCTTCCTCAACCAGCTACGGGAGAAGGTCGGGATCATGTTCGGCAACCCCGAGACGCAACCCGGGGGCCGGGCCCTGAAGTTCTACTCCTCGGTGCGGCTAGACATCCGCAAGGTCGAGGTCATCAAGAACGGCCTCGATTCGGTCGGCAACAGGGTGAAGGTCAAAGTCGTAAAGAACAAGGTCGCGCCTCCTTTCCGGTCCGCCGAGTTCGACATCCTGTTCAACGAAGGCATCTCGCGCGAGGGGTCGTTGATCGACGCCGCGGTCGAGGGCGGGATCTTCGAGAAGAGCGGGACGTGGATGTCCTTTGGGGACCAGCGTCTCGGTCAGGGTCGCGACAACGTCCGCAACTACCTTCGCGAGAACCCAACCCTGTCCGCTGAGATCGAGGCCAAGGTCCGCGAGAAGGCTTCCGCTGCCGCGCCCCCGCTGCGGGTGGGAGGCGCGCCAAGGTCGCTCGCGGGTGCCGCCGAGGACATCTAAGCAGCCGCAGGTCCCGGCACTCGACGCGGGCCTGAGGCTGCTTGCACGGCGTGCGCATTCCCGGGTGGAGCTAAGGCGCAAGCTCGGCCGTCGCGGCTACGAGGAGGATGAGATCCGGGCCGCCCTGGCCCGGCTGGCCGATCTCGGCTACGTCGATGACGCGTCGTTTGCCGCCGGTCACATCCGGCGAAGGTCGGTCTCGCTGGGTCCGATGGCGCTCTCGGCCGAGCTGGCGGCACGCGGGGTGGACAAGCACATCTCAGGCGCGGCGCTGAGGGCATTCGACCGCGAAGCTCAGTTGGCGGCGGCGACCCGCCTGGCCGAACGGCTGTGCGGCCGCAATCGGCCGGCAGGCTACGGAGAGTTGCTCGATACGGTTGGGGTCAAGCTTTTGCGCCGGGGATTCCCGCAGGCGGTCGCCAGAGAAGCGTGCCGGGCGGTGTGGGCGGGGGCGGCAGGCACCCCCTAAAGCCTAGAATTTGGGCACGCGAGCCCATTTTGAGGCCCGCAAGTCATAGAGCCAACCCGAGGCGGGGCTCCTCAAGTCCTGCCTGGTCACGCACTTTGACAATCGAATTACGAGGTGCTTGTCATGCCTGTCAACGTCTACGTATTGCTTTTGGTGGTGGCAGCGGTGGCCCTCGCAGCGGGCTTCGGGGCAGCGTATCTGCTGCTCCAGCGCCGCCGGAGCAACGGGAGTCACACCCTGGAGCTCAAAGCCCAGCAGACGCTCGCCGAGGCCGAGACGAAGGCCAAGGAGAAGCTGCTGGAGGCCAAAGAGGATGCCGTCAAAGTCCGCACCGCCGCCGAGCAGGAAGCCCGCGAGTATCGGGCGCAGTCACAGCAGATCGAGAAGCGCCTGCTTCAGAAAGAGGAGAACCTCGACCGCAAGGGAGAGGACCTCAACCGTCGGGAGCGGGAGCTGGGAAACCAACAGAAGTCGCTGGATGAGATCAAGACGAAGCTCGAGGAGAGCTATCGCGAGCAGGAGAAAGAGCTCCAACGCGTCGCCAACATGACGCGCCAGGAAGCCCAGGGCATCCTGATGGCCCAGGTCGAGCAGGACCTGCGCAACGAGGTTGCCCGGAAGGTCCGCGAGGCCGAGCTCTCTGCCCGAGACGAAAGCGAGCGGCGCGCTCGCGAGATCGTCACCGAGTCGATCCAGCGCATCGCAGCCGACCAGACCGCCGAGGTCTCGGTTTCGGTGCTGCCTCTACCGACCGACGAGCTGAAGGGCCGGATCATCGGCAAGGAAGGCCGCAACATCCGCGCGCTGCAGCAGGCCACGGGGATCGACCTCATCGTGGACGACACCCCCGAGGCGGTCATCATCAGCGGTTTCGACCCCGTCCGCCGCGAGGTGGCGAGGGTCGCCCTGAACAAGCTCATCGTCGACGGCCGGATTCACCCGGCCCGTATCGAGGAGATCGTCGCCAAGTCCCGCCAGGAGGTCCTGCAGAGGGTCAAAGAGGAGGGAGAGGGCGCGGTCCTCGAGCTCGGCCTCCAGGGGTTGCATCCCGAGGTCGTCCGCCATCTCGGCATCCTGCGGTTCCGCACGAGCTACGGACAGCAGGTGCTGAATCATTCCAAGGAGGTCGCCTATCTCGCCGCCATGATGGCGTCGGAGATCGGCGCCGACGTTCGAATCGCCAAGCTCTCAGGCCTGCTCCACGACATCGGAAAGGCCATCGACCACGAGGTCGAGGGCTCGCATGCGGTGATCGGGGCGGACCTGCTCCAGCGACACGGGGTGCCGGCGCCAGTGGTGCACGCGGTGCGCGCGCATCACTACGACGAGGAGCCGCACACCGTCGAGGCGCTGCTTCTGATCGCCGCCGACGCGATCTCGGCGGCCCGTCCGGGAGCCCGCAGAGAATCGCTCGAGGCGTACGTGAAACGCCTGGAGAAGCTGGAAGAGATCGCCAACTCGTTTCAAGGAGTGCAGCAGTCGTACGCGATCCAGGCCGGCCGCGAGGTCCGGATCCTGGTCAAGCCAGAGCAGATCGACGACACAGCCGCTCAGCTCATGGCCCGTGACATCGCCAAGCGCATCGAGTCCGAGCTCAGTTTCCCCGGTCAGATCCGCGTCACCGTGGTGCGGGAGACGAGGGCGATCGAGTACGCGAAATAGTCGAAAGGGAGTCGGGAAACTGGCTCCCTTTTTCTTTTGCCCGACAATCTCAGTTCGTGGCTGAGGGCGAGTACAGGATCCTGTTCGTGGCCGATGTGGTCGGCCATCCGGGGCGGGACGCGGTCAAGGCGATCCTGCCTGGCCTCAAAAAGGAGGTGCGGCCGCACCTGACGATCCTCAACGGCGAGAACGCCGCCGGCGGCTTCGGCCTGACCGCCAAGATCGCGGCGGAGCTCAAGGGCTCCGGCGCGGACGTGATCACCAGCGGAAACCACGTCTTCGCGCAGAAGGAGTTCGTCGGGGAGCTGCCCGGGCTGGATCGTGTCCTGAGGCCGGCCAACTATCCGCCGCAGGCCCCCGGCCAGGGATGGTGCGTCGTGGAGGCAGGCGGCCGGCGAGTCCTGGTGATGAACCTGATCGGCCGGATCTTCCTCGACCCCCTGGACGACCCGTTTCGGGCCGCCGACGCAATCCTGGCCGCCAACCCCGAGATCCGGATCGTTTTCTGCGACATCCACGCTGAGGCGACCTCCGAAAAGACAGCCATGGGGTGGCACCTCGACGGCCGCGCCAGCGCCGTCGTGGGCACCCACACCCACGTCCCCACGGCCGACGCCCGGATCTTGCCCAGGGGCACCGCCTATGTCACTGACGTGGGCATGGTCGGACCGCGCGACGGCTGTATCGGGATGGACAAAGACGTCGTCCTGCGGCGCTTTCTGACCGGCGTCCCCAACCGCTTCGTGGTCGCGTCCGGGCCCGTGACATTCAATTCCGTACTGGTTAACATTGATTCTTCCAGCGGACGGGCTACATCGATCCAGCGAATCGACCGTGAACATGTTTGAAGGGGTTCCAGCAATGACAGCGGAGCGCGCTCCAGTAGAGGTGCTCAAAGTGTCGGCCACCTCCAAGCCGGTCGCTGTGGCGGGCGCCATCGCGGGCGTGATCCGCAGCAAGGGTCGCGTCGAGGTCCAGGCGATCGGGGCAGGCGCGATCAACCAGGCCGTCAAGGCGATCGCGATTTCGCGTGGTTACGTGGCGCCCGGGGGTCTTGACCTGGTCTGCATCCCGGCGTTCATCGACATCTCGATCGACGGCGAGGAGCGCACCGGCATCCGCCTGCTCGTGGAGAGCCGCTGACGGGGACGCAGGCGACAAGTAGGGGTACCCGCGAAGTCACGCCGGAGGCTCTGACTTCGTGGGCATAAGGTCGTTCTACATCTGGACGATCGGATGCCAGATGAACTCGGCGGATTCCGAAAGTCTCGCCCGCAGACTGCTCGCCGCGGGCTTTCACGAGGACTCGCTGGAGCGCGCGGACGTGGCCATCCTCAACACCTGCGTCGTCCGCCAGGCTTCTGAGGACCGCGTCTACTCAAAGCTCCACGAACTCAAAGAGTGGAAGACGCCGGAGCGCACGATCGCCGTGACAGGCTGCATCGTCGCCAAGGAGGGGGCGGGGCTCCAGAGGCGATTCCCCCATCTCGACGCTGTGGTGCCGATCGGCGACTACGAGCCTTTCCTCGCCGGCCTGGAGTCGCGCTACGACTACTCGCACGGCGAGGCGTTGCCCGAACCCGGACGTACCGGGATCAGCCATTTCGTCCGCGTCATCCAGGGTTGCGACCACAACTGCACCTTCTGCATCGTCCCGCGCGTGCGGGGCCGGGAAAAGCACGTGCCCCTCGAGGCGGTCGTGACGGAGTGCCGGCAGGCGGTGGCCGACGGCGCCAGGGAGGTCGTCCTGCTTGGGCAGAACGTCGATGACTACCACGACCCGGACGGAAAGGGTGGCCTCGCCGCGCTGCTGCGCGCCGTGCAGCGAATACCAGGCCTCAAGCGCCTTCGCTTCATGACCTCGCACCCGCAGGACCTCGAGATGGAGCTGCTCCAGGTCATGGCGGAGAGCGAAGTGATCTGCCGTGAATTGCAGCTGCCTGTCCAGTCAGGCGATGACACAATCCTCAAGCGCATGGCGCGCGGCTACCAGACGCGCCACTACCGCGCGATCATCGAACGCGCGCGCAACTTGATGCCTGACATCGGCCTTGCCACTGACGTCATCGTGGGCTTTCCCGGTGAGTCGGAAGCCGCATACATGAACACGCGCGCACTGGTCGAAGAGATGGAGTTCGACGTCGTACACATCGCGATGTACTCACCGCGACCCGGCACGTTCGCGGCGACACGGTTGCCCGACGACGTTCCGCAGGAAGAGAAGCTGCGGCGGCTGAACGATCTGCTCTCGCTGCAACGCGCGATCGCCTCGCGAAAGACCGCGCGCTGGGTAGGGCGTGACGTCGAGGTCTTGATCGAGGGGCGGGACGAGCTGCTCCGGCCGTACGGCCGGATCCGCCAGGGCAAGCGTGCCATCGTTCTCAAGGGAGGTGTGATGGCACCGGGAGACATCGTCAACATTCGCGTCATGCAGGCAACCGCCGGCCAGCTGACGGGTATGCCTGCGGCGTGACCATCCCCGCCACCCCGGTCATGCGTCAGTACCGGGAGGCGAGAGACAAACACCCCGACGGGATCCTCCTCTTTCGGCTCGGCGACTTCTACGAGATCTTCTTCGACGACGCCAAGATCGCGGCGCCGATCATGGGCGTCCAGCTGACGTCGCGCCCCCTCGGCAAGAGTGGCCGGGCCCCGATGTGCGGGGTGCCGCACCACGCGTGGCAGTCGTACGTCGGCAAGCTGCTGCGGGCCGGTCACAAGGTCGTCATCTGCGACCAGGTGGAGGCTGCGGGCAAGAGCAAGATCGTCAAGCGCGACGTCACGCGGGTCCTGACGCCGGGCACTGTGGTGGAGGATGCGTACCTCGACCCGTCGCGTCCGAACTATCTCGTCGCCGCGTGGACGCGGGGCACGGAGGCTGGGATCGCCGCGTGCGAGGTCTCAACCGGTGAGCTGCTGCTGTGCCAGCTGCCGAAGGACAGGCTGCAGTCAGAGCTGGAGCGGCTGGCGCCCGCGGAGCTGCTGACCCCGCCCGAGGTCGAGGAGTACCGATTCGATCCCGTTCGCGGCCAGCAGCGGTTGAGGGATTTTCTGGGCATCGCCTTTCCGGCCTCGGTGGGTGCTGGGAATGCGCCACTCGCGGTGGGTGCTGCCGGAGTCGTGCTCGACTACCTGAGGCAGAACCAGACCCGAGTGGTTCCGGGTGCGTTCAGCGTGCGGACGTACTCGCCCGACGCCACGATGCCGCTGGACGCGGCGACCGTGCGCAACCTGGAGCTGCCCGCGCTCGTAAAGATGATCGACCGCACGTGCACGCCTGTCGGCGCACGACAGCTGCGCGATTGGTTGGGGGCTCCGCTGCGGGATGCGGAATTGATCGAGCTGAGGCTCGCCGCGGTCGGCGAGCTGGTCGGGACGCCCGCGCTGGGAGATCGCCTGCAGGCGGTGCTGCGGCCGGTCGGTGACCTGGAGCGATTGGTGTCGCGGGCCTCTCAGGGGCATGCCAGCGCGCGCGAGCTCGTCATCTTGCGACGTTCGCTGGAGGCGATTCCCGCGGTCCAGGACGCGCTTGCCGGGTGCTCGGCCCTGGTCACGCGCCAGCTAGCCGCCGACGTCAGCGCGGCGCCGGAGCTGGCCGGCGTTCTTTCGCGTGCTCTGGTCGACGACCCTCCGCTCCACACGCGCGACGGCGGGGTGATCCGCTACGGGTACGACGCCGAACTCGATTCCATCTCCGATGGGTCGCGCAACGCACGCGAGTGGATTGCGAAGCTCGAGTCGGCCGAGCGGCGGCGAAGCGGCATCCGCTCGCTCAAAGTCGGATTCAACAAGGTCTTCGGCTACTACATCGAGGTCAGCCACGCCAACACCGCGATTCTCCCCGAGGACTACGTCCGCAAGCAGACACTGACCGGCGGCGAGCGCTACATCACGCCAGAGCTCAAGGAAAGAGAAGCGATCGTCCTCAGCGCGCAGGAGCGGATCGCGGCCCGGGAGCTCGAGATCCTGCGCGACCTGGGCGCGAAAGTCGCCGAGGCCGCGCCAGTGCTCCGAGCGACGGCACAGGCGATCGGGATGGTGGACGCTCTACTCAGCCTTGCGGTCGCGGCGGCCGAGCATGTCTGGCGCAGACCCGAGGTTAACGCAGGTCTGCGGCTGACGATCAAAGGCGGGCGGCATCCACTCGTCGAGCGCGGCTTGCCTGCGGGAGTGTTCGTTGCGAACGACGTGGACCTGGATCCCGAAAGCTCGCAGATCGTGATCCTCACCGGCCCGAACATGGCCGGCAAGTCGACCTACCTCCGGCAGGCAGCGATGATCGTCCTGCTCGCGCAATGTGGAAGCTTCGTGCCCGCGGAGCACGCGATGGTCGGCCTTGCCGACCGCGTTTTCACGCGGGTTGGCGCGCACGACGACATCAGCGCAGGAATGTCGACTTTCATGGTCGAGATGACCGAGACCGCGTACATCCTCAACCACGCGACGAGGTCGTCGTTGGTCATCCTGGACGAGGTGGGGAGGGGGACCTCGACCTACGACGGCGTATCGATTGCACAGGCGGTTGTAGAGCATCTCCATGACTCGCCCAGGCTTGGATGCCGCACTCTCTTCGCGACCCACTACCACGAGCTGACCGCGCTCGCGGAACGGCTGCCTCGAGTGCGCAACCAGCGCGTAGAGGTCCTCGAAGACGGTGAAACGGTGCGGTTCCTGCATCGTGTCGTGCCGGGCGGGGCGGACCGCTCATACGGCATCCACGTTGCGGCCGTCGCCGGATTGCCGTCGGGTGTCATCGCCCGCGCTCGAGATGTGTTGGGCGAGCTCGAGCGCCAGCGTCCACTGGAGCCGCCAGAGGTCCAGCTGGGACTACCGATCGACATCGCGCCCGATCCCATCCGCAAGGAGCTGGAAGAGATCGATCCCGCGTCGCTAAGTCCACTCGAGGCGCTGCAGAAGCTCTACCAGCTTCGCGCGAGGCTGAGCAATTGATCCACATGCTGCCGCCAGAGGTGGCGGACGCGATCGCGGCGGGCGAGGTGATCGAGCGTCCGGCCTCGGTCGTCAAGGAGTTGGTCGAGAACGCGCTCGATGGGGGCGCGCGTCGCATCAACGTCGACGTTCGCGGAGCGGGCAAGACGTCGATCCGTGTGAGCGACGACGGCGCCGGCATCCCCTCGGATGAGCTGGCGATGGCTTTCGTTCGCCACACGACTAGCAAGCTGACGTCGCTTGCCGACCTCGCGGTGATCCAGTCATTTGGTTTTCGGGGCGAGGCGCTTGCGAGCATCGCCGCGGTCGCCGAAGTTGAATGCGCGAGCGGAGGCGCGGCACTTCGCATCCGCGCGGGCGAGGTAGTGGAGCATGCCGGAGGGCCGCTGCTGCCTGGCGTCGCGATCGAGGTCAGGGACCTCTTCGCCAATGTTCCCGCTCGCTTGAAGTTCCTGAAAAGCGACGCCACCGAGGTGGCCGCGATCAAGGAGGTCGTGAGCTCGTTCGCTTTGCTGCATCCACACGTCCGCTTTCATCTGACGATCGACAGCCGCGCCGCCGTCAGCACCAACGGCGACGCCGACCGCCGGCGGGCGGTCGCCGCGGTCTACGGACCACAAGTCGCGGCTGAGATGCTGGACATGGTCGGCATGCCACTCGTCACCGGCATGGTCAGCCAGCCGCGTCTCAGCCGCGGAAGCCGAGACGGTATGGTCATGGCGGTCAACGGACGGCCGATCAGCGCTCGGTCGCTTGTCTACGCGCTCGAGGAGTGCTACCAGGGCCGCCTCGAACGCGGGCGGCACCCGATCGCCGTGCTCGACATCGGCATCGATCCCGAGCTCGTCGACGTGAATGTGCACCCGGCCAAGAAAGAGGTCCGATTTCGCGACGAGGGTGCGGTCTTCGCGGCGCTGCAGAGAGCCGTGCGCCAGGCGCTGGACGGCAGCGATCCATTTCGCTACCGCCCGACCGAGTCGACGCAGGCCACGGCGGTAACGGCGGTCGAAGGTCCGCAGCTCACTCTGCACGGCGGCGCCGTGGCGGTCGCCCCGGCGGAGACCAACGGGCAGACCGCGGCGACCCTGCTCCGGCCGATCGGTCAGGCCGGGCCGGGGTACCTCGTCGCCGAAGGGCCGCACGGCCTGGTGCTCGTCGACCAGCACGCCGCGCACGAGCGAGTCCTGTACAACCGCCTGCTCGAGCGGCTGCGCGCCGGGGGCGGGGCGAGCCAGCCGCTGCTGATCCCGCAGGCCGTCGACCTGGAACCGAGCCTGATGGCGGCCGCGGCCGACCACCGCGCTGAGCTGGCCAACCTCGGCCTTGAGTACGAGGAGTTTGGGCCGCGAAGCCTGCGGATCACCGCGGTGCCGGTCGAGCTCGCCGCGGGCCGAGCCACGGCGGCGATCCAGGAGACCCTCGCCGCCCTCGCCGAGAATCGGGGAGAGGCGGCCATCGCGAGCGCGGCGGCGGCGCTGGCGTGCCATTCGGCGGTCAAGTTCGGGGACGTGCTCGACATTGCGGAGCAGCGACGCTTGCTGGCCGACCTCGAAGCGGCCGAAGAGTCGATCACGTGCCCGCACGGGCGGCCGACTCGCCTCCTTGTCGAGTGGCAGGAGCTGACGCGCCACTTCCGCCGCAACTACTGAACTCGACTGTCCCGGTCATCGTTGGCCCCACGGGCATCGGCAAATCGCAGCTCGCATTCGAGCTCGCGAAGAAGCTCGGGGGAGAGATCGTCGTCGCCGATTCACGCCAGGTCTATCAGCGCCTGGACATCGCGACCAACAAGCCGAGCCGCGATCAGCGTCGCGAGGTCCGCTACCACATGATCGACTTCGTCGACCCGGCCACGAATTTCAACGCGGCTCAGTTCGTCGAAGGAGCGCGGCGAGCGATCGAGGACATCGCATCGCGTGGCCGGTTGCCCATCGTCGAGGGCGGAACGATGCTCTACGTGGACGCCCTGTGTGACGGCTTCAGCCTGGCCGGGATTCCCCCGAACCCGACGTTGCGCGCCGAGCTGGAACGCCTCGAGGTGGCTTCACTGCGCTACCGCCTTCTTGCTCTCGACAGGGATCCCGGTGTCGACCTTGACAACCCCGTCCGGATGATTCGCGCGATCGAGATCCTCGAAGCCGCGGGTCCGCCGCTGCGACGCCTGCGCACACGCATACCGCCGCCGTGGCGAGCGTTGAGGATCGGCCTGACCGCCGCAGTCGATGTCATCGATCAGCGCCTCGAGGCGCGCAGCCGCCGGCAGGTCGCGCGTGGGCTGGTCGCCGAAACTCAGGCCGCGCTGGATTCAGGCGTACCGCCGAGCGTACCGGTGTTGACCGGGATCGGCTACGCCGAGGCGCTGGCCCACATTCGTGGTGAGCTGACTCTCGAAGAGCTGCCAGACGCGATGGCCCGCTCCAATCGCCGCTACGCGCGGCGTCAGCTGCGCTGGTGGCGGCGCGACGCGCGCGTGAGATGGTTCGAGGTCGAGCCCGATCCGCTGCCGGGTATCCTCAGTTACCTGCATGAGTAAGACCGTGTCTGGGGCCAAGCGGCTGAGCCGGATTCCTCCTTACCTGTTCGCGGAGATCGACCGCAAGGTCCAGGAAAAGAAGCGCGCGGGTGTTGATGTCATCTCGCTCGGCATCGGCGATCCCGACCTGCCGACGCCGGGGCGCATCGTCAGCGTGCTCCAGGAGACCGCGTCCGATCCCGCAAATCACCGCTACCCGTCCTACTTCGGACTCCCGGAGCTGCGAGAGGCGATCGCCCGCTGGTACAGCGATCGTTCGGGCGTCGAGCTTGACCCGAACACCGAGATC
>DASXSD010000224.1:0-7023 GCA_036506195.1 Candidatus Dormiibacterota bacterium | reverse complement strand
CTACCCACCGCTCTGGGGCCGTCCGGCCCGGCCACGATCACTGTGTCCGCCATGCCTACGAACAATCCATGCTCGACAACCCCGGTGATCTGCTTCAGCTCCGCATTCAGAGCTTGTGGGTCGCTGATTCCACCCTCCACTGTCAGGTCCAGGATCAGATTGCCGTTGTCGGTGATGTACGGCGTCTCCTCCCCGCCTCGCACGACGAGGCTCGCGCCCAGCGCGGTCAGCCTCTCGGCGGTCGACCGCCACAGGAAGGGCAACACCTCCACCGGAAGCACGCCGGCGCCGAGCTGCTTGACGAGCTTCGACTCATCGACCACGACCACAAAGCGTTTGGCCGCGGCGGCGACGAGCTTCTCCCTGAACAGCGCCCCACCACGGCCCTTGATGAGGTTCAGCGATGGATCCACCTCGTCCGCCCCATCGACCGCCAGATCAATCTGCCCCACCAGCTCGGTGACGATCGGAATCCCAAGCTCGGCGGCGAGCTCTGCCGTGGCGCGCGAAGTCGGCACGCCACGCACCTTCATCCCATCCGCCACCAGACGCCCCACGCCTTCGGTGAAGTAACGGGCCGTCGAGCCGCTGCCGAGGCCGAGCAGCATCCCGTCCTGCACCAGCTCCAGCGCCTTGTCGGCGGCGGCCCGCTTGAGGTCGTCAGTCAAAGGCTTCGCGGATCGCTTTGATGCCCGCCGCGACACCGCCCTTGTAGCCGTAGACCGAGTTGCCCGCCACCAGGACGGTGGCTCCCGCCGCGACGACCAATGGCGCGGTGCGCGCGTCGATCCCACCGTCGACCTCGATCTCGAAGTCCTGCCCCAGTGCGCGCACGCGGCGGATCTTCTCCGGGCTGTGGGGAATGAACTTCTGCCCGCCGAATCCAGGCTCCACCGTCATCACGTTGACCAGGTCGACGTAGGGCAGGATCTCACGCAGATCCTCGACCGGGGTCCCGGGGTTGATCGCGACCCCCGGCGTCGCGCCCAGCTCGCGGATCGTCTGCACGGTCCGATAGAGCGATGTTGTCGATTCCACCTGCACCTCGATGAGCGTGGCGCCCGCCTTGACGAACGCCTCGACGAAGAGCTCCGGTCGTTCGACCATGAGGTGGGCCTCGATCGGCAGGCCCGTCGCGCGCCGGACCGCCTCGACGACGAGGGGGCCGAACGTCAGGTTGGGCACGAAATGACCGTCCATCACATCGACCTGGATGCGGTCGGCGCCGGCGCTCTCCGCCTCCTGGACCTGTTCGGCCAGCCGGCCGACGTCGGCGGACAGGATGGACGGGACGACCTCGACTTTCACTGGCCCGCGGCGCCCCGGTCGATCAGCCATCGTGCGCCTGAAATCATCCCGGATGGCCCCTCACCGCGCCGCGCAAGGGCCACGGCCTGCGCCTTGCCCTCCCCAAGGGCGAGGACCAGCACCTGGCGTGCGTCGCGAATCACTTCCAGGGTCAGGGTGACGCGCTCCGGCGGCGGCTTCGGCGAGTCGCGGATGCCTACGGTCAAGCCAGATGCGCGAAGCGCGGAGTGTCCAGGAAACAGCGACGCGACGTGTCCGTCCTCGCCCACACCCAGCAAGACGAAATCGAGAGGGGCGGCGAAGTCGACTACCTCCGCGTACACGTCGGCGCCCTCCTCAGGACCGAGCTCGGCTGGAATGCGGTAGACGGTCCCCGGCGCGGTCCGATCCAACAGGGATTCCCTGGCCATCCGGTAGTTGCTTTCGGGATGGTCCGGCGGCACGCAACGCTCGTCACCAAAGAGAACCGACACCCGCCCCCACTCGACCTCGAGGTCGGCAAGCAGCTCGTAGCACCGTTTCGGTGTGGTGCCGCCGGTCAGCACCAACGACTTCGCACCCCCGCGAAGCGCCGCCGCGATCTCGGCCGCGGCCGCCTCGGCGACCTCCTCAGCGGTCGCCAGCACCTCGAAGTCCGCCACTACAGCGTGCGCATCAGCTCGAACGCAGACAGCAGTGAGCGGTTGAACACGGCGTCGTGGGTGCCGGTGGCCAGCAGGTCGAGAAGCAGCGCCGCCTCGTCCGCCGGCTCGATCTGCTGGACGTGGCGGAGCGGCGCGGTGTCGCCGATCTCGATCATGGTCAGGAAAACCTGCGTCGTGTCGCGGCTCCTGCGCTCGCGAGTGAATACCACCGGGTGCTTCGGCCGGCTCTCGCCCGGTTGGTCTCCCGTGGCTGTGTGGTGCAGCGAGTCGAGGTTCTCATGGAGCACGTCGCGATGCCACTCGGCGCGGCGCTCGGCCAGTTCCACGCCCGCCTCGTCGTCGCCGCCCGAAGGATGCCGCGTTCGGTAGATCGCCTCGTCGCCCCCGGGCGGCCGGTCGGGGTCGCGAAGCACGGAAAGCCGAAAGGTCGAGCCTTGCCAGGTGCCACCGATGCGGACCGCCGCGACCTCGCCGGACGCCAGGTGATCCTTGGGCACCGACCGGAGCTGCACCTCGATGATGCGTCCGCCGCCGACGTAATGCGCGACCACGACCCCGCCCACGCCGGCCACTGCTCGCTGCAGCTTCCAGCCGAGCGCGGACGCCATCCAGCCGAGGATGAAAGCGGTTGCGATCCGGTTCCCTCTCCCCCTGCCCGCGTAGTCGATGCCAACTTCTGAGATGCCATGCAGGAAAGCCCGCCTGTCGGCGGGCGTGAAGAACTGCGCAATGCTTTCCCGCCACGCCCGCAGCCGCGACCACTGCAGGTCGGCCAGGCCTAGCCGCCGGTGGGCGACTGTCGTCAGTCGCGCGAGGCCCTGGAAGGCGTGGTACGGCTCTTCAAACCTGGCCGAGTCGAAGACGAGCGCGTCGCAGACTCGCAGCGCTCGCATGAGCTCGTGGCGACCGAAAGGTGGGGTTCCCATCCACCACAGATAGGTGGGCACGCCGCTCACGAGCAGCGGATCGACGATCGCATCGACATGGTCGGCGACAGCCCCCGGGACATGCAGCGTCACGACTTCGCACTCGATCGCGCAGGCCATCGCGGGCCTGTGTACGTCCGTCGTGATCCATGCGTCCACGCGTTTGCCGCGCTGACCCGCGTCCTCGCGGATCACGATCGCCTGCGCCGGGTGCTGGGTGCCGATCAGCCGGCACGTTCGGTGGGCTCGGCGCTCCTCTGTCTCGCCGGCGGCGATCGCGACCAGCGTCATCACGCAGTTCCGCGGATGCGCATGCTCGCTGTCTCCCGCCTCTGCGCGCGCGAACTCGTATCGAACTTTGCTCAGCGCCTCGAGAACGTCGTTCATCTTGACGTCATCGCCGCGCCACACCAGCTCGGGTTCCGATTTCAGGGTCGTGCTCACGGGCGGTGCCACTCTCTGCCGTCTGCCTGCAACAGCGCCGCGGCCTCGGACGAGCCCCATGCCCCGGCCGGGTAGGATCCGAGCGGCGGCATATCGTTCCGCCACGACTCTTCGATCGGATCGATAAGCCTCCACGCCGCCTCGACCTCGTCGGCGCGCGTGAACAGCGTGGGGTCGCCGATCATGCAGTCGAGCAGCAGGCGCTCGTACGCCTCAGGCGCGTCGACCAGGAAAGAGGTCATGTACTGGAAGTCCATGGTGACGCTTCGGATGCGCAAGCCTGCGCTTGGCACCTTGGCGCCAAACTTGAGTGAGATCCCCTCCTCCGGCTGGATGCGCAGCGTGATCGCGTTCGGGTCCACCTCCTGCATGGCCTCGCGGCCGAATGTGAGGTGCGGAGGCCGCTTGAACTGGACGCGGATCTCGGTCACCCGCTTGGGAAGCCGCTTGCCGGCGCGGATGTAGAAGGGGACCCCTGCCCAGCGCCAGTTGTCGATGTAGAGGCGGAGGGCGGCGAAGGTCTCCGTGTGGGAGTCAGGGGCCACGTCGTGCTCTTCTCGATAGCCCGGCACCTGCTCCCCCACCACCCAACCCTTGGTGTACTGCGCGCGAACTGTCGACCTCTCGATCTCATCGCCCTCGAGCGGCCGGATCGATCGCAGGACCTTCACCTTCTCGTCGCGCACCGCGTTGGCCTCGAAAGCGAGCGGAGGCTCCATGGCGGTGAGGGTCACGAGCTGCAGGCCATGGTTCTGGACGATGTCCCGCAGAGCGCCGGCGCGCTCGTAGTACGCGCCTCGTTGTTCGATGCCGATGTCTTCGGCGACGGTGATCTGCACGGAGTCGATCAGGTTTGCGTTCCACACCGGTTCGAAGATCGAGTTCGCGAAACGAAACGCCAGGACGTTCTGGACCGTCTCCTTGCCGAGGTAGTGATCGATGCGGTAGACGGAGTCCTCGGGAAACACCTTCTGCAGCGTCTGTGTGAGCTCCCGCGCGGACGCTAAGTCGGAGCCGAACGGCTTCTCGACCACGATCCGGTGAAACCCACTCCCGGTATGCAGTCCCGCCGCCTGGAGCTGCTGCGCTATCAGCTGGTATGTCGGCGGCGGCGTCGCGCAGTAGAAGATCCTGTTCCCAGGAATGTGCCTTGCGTTGTCAAGCTCCTGCAGCTTCTGGACCAAGACCCTGAAGTCTTGCTGGCGGCTGAACTCGACCTTGACGTAGAAGACCGCGGAAAGGAACGCGTCGAGCACGCGACTGTCGATCGGCTGGGTCCGTGAGAACTCGTGGATCTTTTCCGACGCGTGTTTGCGGAAGGCCTCGTCGGTGACATCGTCCATCGCGGCCCCGACGACTGCAAAGCCCGCGGGCAGCGAACGCTGCCTCGCCAGGTTGTAGAGCGCCGGCAGCAGCTTGCGTCCGCTGAGGTCGCCAGTGGCCCCGAAGATGACCATGACCGCCGGGTCGGCGACCCGATAGTCGTGAAGTCCCTCCGCTAGCGGGTTAGGGGCCTCCTCGACCTTCACTTCTCGGGCGCGACATCCTTGACCACCGCGTGGCCTCCGAACTGCGCACGCATCATCGCGAGCATGCGGTCGCCGAACGTGTTCTCCATCCGGCTCCGGAAGCGCGCGAACAGCGACTCGGCGATCACGGGCGTCGGGACCGACTCCTCGATCGCCGTCTCCACGGTCCAGCGCCCTTCGCCGGTGTCCTCGACCCAGCCTTTGATCCCGGCCAGCTCAGGGTCCTGGGCGAGTCCGCGGGCGACCAGGTCGAGGAGCCAGGAGCGAACCACGCTACCCGTCCGCCAGGCCTCCGCGATGGCACGCATGTCCATCTCGGGGAAGGCCTTCGACGCCTTCATGACCTGGAAGCCCTCGGCGTACGCCTGCATCAGGCCGTACTCGATGCCGTTGTGCACCATCTTCACGAAGTGCCCAGATCCTTCGGGCCCGGTGTGCACCAGGCCGCCATCGTCAGGCGCGAGGTCTTTGAGCAGCGGCAAGCAGTGGTCGAAGACCGGCTTCTCGGCGCCGACCATGAGGCAGTAGCCATAGTCCTGGCCCCAGATGCCGCCCGACGTCCCGGCGTCCATGTAGTGCATTCCCTTCGCCCTGATCCGCGCACAGTCGTCGAGAGCGATCTTCCAGTTCGTGTTGCCGCCGTCGACGATGATGTCGCCCGGATCCCCAAGCTCGATCAGCTTGTCGATCGTCTGCGTGGTCGGATCGCCGGCGGGGACCATGATCCACATCACCCGAGGCCTGCTCTCGAACCTGGCGACGAAATCCTCCCACGAGCTCGCGCCGACCGCGCCCTGCGCCGCGTGCGCCTGGACGGCTGCCGGTGCGAGATCGAACGCGACGACGCGGTGGCCCCGCTTGAGCAAGCGCAGAGCCATGTTGCCACCCATGCGGCCCAGGCCGATCATCCCGAGCTCCATCGCTACTTGACCGCCTGCTTGACCGCCATCGCCAGGGCGCGCCACCCCGCGGCGGGCTCGCGGCCGAGCGTCACTCGCAGCACCGGCAGCCGGCGTGAGGTCAGGGAGTGCATGTCGCCGATCGCCTGCGACTGCTTGAGCACCGAGAACGTGAAAGGCTGCCCAGGGACCGGAACGTCGCGGGCGTCCTCCTGCACGACCTGCAGGAACAGGCCGGTCTTCGGGCCGCCTTTGTGGAGCTGGCCCGTCGAGTGCAGGAAACGTGGACCGTAACCCGCGGTGGTCGCGATCCTCGTCTTGTCACGGACCGCGGCGCGTATGGCTGCGATGGAGGCCTCGGACTGCGGCGTGCGCGCGGTGTAGGCCATGATCGCGAAGTAGGCGCCGCGCTTCGCCTGCTTCAGAAGCGACGCGATGCCCGCCTTTGCCTTCGCCGCGGCGACGGTATCGACCGCAGGCAGCTTGCCCCGGCTCTTGTACGTCGCCAGCACCTTCTTGGTGTTGTCCTTCGACTCCTGCACGTTGGGCTGGTCGAACGGATCGATGCCCAGCACCCAGCCCGCGGCGGCCGTGGCAACCTCCCAGCGCATGAATTCGCCGCCCAGGTCATAGGCGTCTTCCAGCCGGATCTCAATCACCGGGTGGCCGGCTCTTTCCAGGGCCGCCACAGCGCGGTCATGCTTCGAGCCCAGCCGCACGTAGGCGAACAGCCGGTCACGCTCGCCGCTGTAGGCCTTCGGCGAACCCACACTCTCGCCTTCCACCGGCACGATGCCGGTGCCCTCCTTGCCGGTGGACTCGGCGATCAACTGCTCGGTCCAATAGCCAAAGGTGCCCACCTGGGGCGACACCACATAGGTGAGCTTGTCGCGCCCCTGCCTGGCCAGCGCGCCGATGGCGGCGCCCAACACCAGGCCGGGGTTATGTTCCGCGGGGATAATGCCGCTGCAAGCTTTGCTCATCCGCGTGGCGCGGTCCAGGAGTTCGGCCACGTCGATGCCCATCAGCGCGGCCGGCACCATCCCGAAATAGGATAGCGCGGAGTAGCGCCCGCCGATCTCAGGCGGGTTGGCAAACGTGCGCCGGAAGCTGTGAGCGGCGGCAGTGCGCCCCATGGCGGTGTTGGGGTCGGTGATGGCGATGAAATTCTCACCGGCCCGGTCCCCCTTAAGCGCGCGCACCTTTTCCCAGAAATAGGCGAAGAAAGCATTCGGCTCGGTCGTGCTGCCCGACTTGGACGAAATGATGTACA
>DASXSD010000223.1:0-13295 GCA_036506195.1 Candidatus Dormiibacterota bacterium | reverse complement strand
CGCGCGCTGCGCGAGGCGGCCGGCTTCGAATCGGAGACAGACTCGAAGCGGAAGGTGGTGGCCGCGATCGACGCCGTCGCGCACGAGCTCGGCCACACGCGGGCGGTCTGCCGGCGCTCGTACGTCCACCCGGCCGTCATCGAGACCTACCTGGACGGCAACCTCGAGACTGCGCTCGGGGTCACTCCGGGCCGGGCGCCGGCACGGCTGAACGCTGACGAAGTCGCGGTGCTTTCGCTGCTTCGGCGCAAGGCACGGACCAGGGCCGTCGCGGCGTAGCCCTAGTCCGTCCTCACCTCGGCGCCGTCCTGCGCCCAGCGCGTGTGGTACGCGCCCCCGCGATCGACGCGGTGATAGGTATGGGAGCCGAAGTAGTCGCGCAGGCCTTGGATCAGGTTCGCCGGCCCGCGCGACCGCCTGTACCCGTCGAAGTAGGCGAGCGACGACGCGAAAGCTGGGATCGGGACACCCTGGTCAACCGCGACCTTGACCACTCGGCGCCAGGCCGGCTGGGCGTCGGCAAGCGCCTGCTGGAAGAAGGGCGCGAGCAAAAGGCTCGGCAGCTCGGGCGTCGCCTCGTACGCCTCCTTGATCCGGTCCAGGAACCTCGCCCGGATGATGCAGCCACCGCGCCAGATGGTCGCCAGCGCGCCCAGGTCGAGGTTCCACCGGTACTCTCTGGACCCCGCCGCGAGGTGCTCGAAGCCCTGCGCGTAGGCGACGATCTTGGACGCATACAGGGCCTGCTCGATGTCCTCGATCAGCCCGCTCTCCTCTCGGGACGCGGTAGGGCCGGCGAGGATGCCCGAGGCGCGCACACGCTGCGCCTTCTGGCTCGAAAGCACGCGCGCAAACACTGCCTCCGTGATCCCTGTGAGCGGCACGCCCAGCTCGAGCGCGGACTGGCTCGTCCAGCGGCCGGTGCCTTTCTGCTCGGCCTCGTCCTCGATCGCGTCGACGAGCGCCTCGCCGCTTCCGTCGTCGTGCTTGCCGAGGACGTGGGAGGTGATCTCGATCAGGTACGACTGGAGCCGTCCCTCGTTCCATCCGCGAAACACGGACGCCAGCTCGTCCGCGGACAGGCCGAGAGCGTGGCGAAGCAGATCGTAAGTCTCCGCGATGAGCTGGATGTCCGCGTACTCGATTCCGTTGTGGACCATCTTCACGAAATGACCCGCTCCATCCGGACCGATGTAGGTGCAGCAGGGCACCCCATCGACCTGGGCCGCGATGGAGGTCAGCATCTCCTCCACCCGCGCGTACGACTCGCGCGTCCCGCCCGGCATCAGGCTCGGTCCGCGCAGTGCCCCTTCCTCACCACCGGAGACACCGGAGCCGATGAACCCGAACCCCATCTTTTCGATGGCGGCGGCGCGGCGCTGGGTGTCCTGGAAGAACGAGTTGCCGCCGTCGATGATCGTGTCCCCGCTGTCCAGTGTCTTCACGAGCGCTTCGATCACATCGTCGACGGGCTTGCCCGCGTTCACCAGCACCGCCACCGCGCGAGGCGGCTTCAGGGCGCGCGCCAGGTCTTCGAAAGTTCTGGCGGCTGTCAGGTCGCCTTCCCGGCCATGGTCGGCGATGAACTGTTCGGTGCGACTGTAGGTCCGGTTGTAGACGACGACGTGGACGCCGTGCGCGGCCAGGTTGCGCGCCAACCCACCACCTATGGTGCCCAGACCGACGACGCCCATCTCCCTCGAGGGCATCCTCCAACCTTACTCACTGCCGGTGACCGCCAGTAATTCGTTTCGCGCTACGCGTTTTCCAGGTGAGGCCATAGCCCCGGACGAAGCATGGAGATCGACAGCCGGAACACTCGCCGCCTGATCCGCAAGAGACAGTCGCGAGAGCGACTGCTCGACCGCGTGGTCCGCCGCTGGGCCTGGGTCGACCCCGTGGCCGAAGTCACCCAGAAGGGCGTCGGCGCTTTCTACGGCGCCCTCGGTGCACCGGGAAGGGTGCTCAAGAACCTGATGCACGGGACGACGCTGCTCGGACATCCCCTGCACCCCGCCCTGACCGACGTGCCGATCGGGGCCTGGACGGTAGGAGTGCTTGCGGACTGGCTCTACGTCACGACCGGCAGCGTGCCCGCGGTGGCCGGCGATCTCGCGCTGGCGATCGGCCTGGCCGCGGCGATCCTCGCCGCGCTCGCCGGGCTGACCGACCACCACGACACGGACGGCTTCGAGCGCAGGACCGCCACCGTGCACGGGCTGACCATGGTGTCGGTCGTGATCATCGACGCCGTGTCAGGGATCATGCGGCGCACGCCCGAGCTGCGCCTGTCGGCGATCGTCCTCGCGAGCATGGCCTATCTGCTCGCGCTCCTGGGTGCCTACATCGGCGGCCACCTCACGTTTGGGTCAGGCACGGGGATCAATCACAACGCCTTCGCGGACGGGCCCGCCGACTACGTGAAGGTCGGGAGGCGGGACGACTTTCCCGAGGGCGAGATGCGGCGCGTGATGGCGGACGGCCTGCCCGTCGTGATCGTGCGCCGAGAGGGCCTGCTCCAGGCCATGGGGGCGGTGTGCGCGCACGCGGGCGGGCCGCTCGAGGAAGGCAAGCTGGAGGGAGACGTGGTCACCTGCCCGTGGCACTCCTCGAGGTTTCGGTTCAGCGACGGCAAGGTGGTCGGCGGGCCGGCGACCTTCGATCAGCCGTCACTGTTCGTGCGAGAGCGCGCCGGGATCGTCGAGGTGAAGCTGGCGCACCCGATTCAGTAGGCACGAGAGCAACCGTCATCGCGTGACACTTTTCAGCGCCGCCTCGTAGCGATCCAGCGCCACGTCGAGTCCCAGCCGACGCAGGCCGCTCGCCCGCACGGCGCCGCGGTCGAGGTGCAGACATCGCTCGATGGCCACGCCGAGCCCTGGAATATCGTCGGGCTCGGCGAGGAAGCCGCTCACGCCCTCTTCCACCACCTCCGGCAGCGCGCCGCGGCGGTAGGCGGCGACCGGGCATCCCGCCAGCTGGGCCTCGGCCGCCACCATGCCGAACGGCTCTTCCCACCGCACTGCGCACACCGTGACGGCCGAGCTCGCCATCACGCGGCGCAGCTCGTCGCGCTCGAGCGCGCCAAGGACCTCGACGCCGCGCAGGTCGACCGCGTAGGCCGGATCATAGGGCGCTCCCGCGAGCCGGACCGGGACGCCGGCGGCCCGCGCGGCCGCGATCCCGTGCTCGATCCCCTTTTCAGGCGAGATGCGTCCGGCGATCAGCGCCGACCGCGTGGACGTCGCGTCGATGGCGAGGTCCGCGACTCCGTTCGGCAGGACCAGCCCGACGTCGACTCCAGCCTCCCGCCATCCGGCCTGGCACGAGCGGGAGACGGTGGCCAGCTGCCCTGGCGCCAAGCGCTTCGCCGCCGACACGACCGCACTCACGATCGGCGGCAGGTGGAGTGTGTGCAGGACGGGAAGGGCGGCCGCAAGCTCGAAGGCGGGTGCGTCGAACGCGTGCTGGCTGACCGCGTCGACCGACACCGAGGCGATCGCGCGGAACATCTCCTCCAGCGCCGCGGCGACCCCAGGGGCGGCGGGTGGCTCCGCGCCTCCGGGCATGACGAGCGCCACCGCGGCGTCCGGAGGCGTGGGCACGGTGACCAGCCGCACACCGTCGACCTCGGATCCTTCGCTGCAGTGGAGGGTGACCTCGTGGCCTCGCAGCGTCAGCCCGCGCGCGAGGTCGCAGATGACGGCCTGCGCCCCACCGAGCTGCGCCGGGCGCAGCGGACTGACCGGTGAAGCGACGACCGCGATCTTCATTGGAGTTTTAGTCTGATCAAGGGTCGAGTGTGGACTTCGATGAGGCCGTCGCCACCGCGCCGCCCGGGTGGCGGCATTTCCGCGTCGACGACATCGCGCGCCTCCCACCCGCCGTGCAGGCGCACGAGCTGGCGCGGGCGCCGGCGGGCCTGGACGGCGACCGCCTGGTGCGCGGGCTGTTCTGGACGCTGGTCTATCACCTGGAGCCCCAATGGTGGGACGAGCTGGCCCGCTTCGAGCCCATCCACCCTGAGGTCATCGATGCGCTGCCTGAGCGCGTGGACACGGCGCTCGATGTGGGCGCGGGCAGCGGGCGCCTTACGCAACACCTCGCCCGGCGGGCCCGGCACACAGTGGCGATCGAGCCGGCGGCCGGTCTGCGCGCGCTTCTGCAGGGGCGGCTGCCCGGCGTGCAGGCCATCGCGGGGTGGGCCGAACACCTCCCGGTCCGCGACCGCTCTTCGCAGCTCACCGCAGCGTGTGGCGCGTTCGGGCCGGACCCGGTCGTGCTCAGGGAACTCGAGCGCGTGACCGCGACCGGCGGGCTCATCGCCCTGGTCAGCCCCGAGCGGCCGGAGTGGTTCGCCGACCACGGGTGGCGACGCGTCTGGGCGCCGCCGATCGCGGCTCCTCCACACCCTCCGTGGATCGACGAGTTCTTCGGTCCGCCCGACCCTCCGCACGAGCTCGTGATGCTGCAGGTCTAGGCGGGCGTCGCGGACGCGGCCTCGGCCTCGTTTTCCTCCGCCTGCTTTGTGACCTGGTTGCGGATGCCGACGGCGTTGACGATCGCACCCGCAAGGAGCAACGCTGCACCAATCAGCATCGCAAGGTGAACCGAGCCGGTCGACGCCTCACGCACCACCGCGACGAGGCTTTCATCCGGCGGCGTGTTCAGCGGGCTGACATCGTTGCGAAAGCTCTCGTCATTCACAGGGAGCCCGCGCGCCGCCAGGAAGCTGTAGAACGTCGCGGTCAGGAAGACGAAGATCAGAGCCCCGGCAAGCTGCGGGCCCACGCGCGAGATCGCGTTGTTGATCGCCGAGCCGAGGCCAGAGTGCCGCACCGGGACTGACGTCATCAACGCGGTCGTCAGCGGGGCGACCATGATCATGATCCCGATCCCGAAAATCACGTTGCCGGGCAGGAAATCGACCAGGTACGACATCGGGGGAACGTAGCTGCCCGGATTGTTGGGCTCCAATTTCCACGCAGCGCTCGACGAGGGCACACGCGCAAACCACAGGACGCCGAGGGCCATGATCAGCGGCCCCACCGCCATGAAGATGCGGGGGCCGTACCTGGCGGCGAGGCTTCCGAATCGGGGCGAGAAGAGGATCAAAAAGATCGAACCGGGGATGCTCGCGGCGCCGGCGGCGGCTGCGGTGTAGCCGAGCGTGCCCTGTTGGAACAGGCCGAGGTAATAGAACGACACGTACAGCGAGCCGTAGATCACGAGCGTCGAGATGTTCGTGACGGTGAAGTTGCGAGAGCGAAACAGCTCCAGCGGAATCAGCGGATGCTTTGCGGTCCGCATCCAGAATGGAAGGGCTGCGGTCGCGACCACGCCCAGCGCGAGGATGACGTAGCCGGCCGGGTCGCGCCATGCACGCTGCTGACCGTAGATGGCGCCGAATGCAAGTCCGCCGACCGCGAGCGCAACGATCACGGCCCCGATCCAGTCGAACGACCGTGTCGCGCTCTCATCGCGGCTCTCGGGGACGTGCACCCACGTCGCCCACGCGGCAAGCGCCACGAGTGGGACGTTGATGAAAAAGGCGGCGCGCCAGGAGATCGTGTCCACGAGCACGCCTCCGACCACGGGGCCGAGGATGGTCGTCGCGCCAGAAGCCCCCGCCCACAGACCAAACGCCCTCCCCTGCTCCTCACCCGAGAAATTGGCGGTGATCAGCGCCAGCGACCCGGGCACGAGGAGCGCTCCGGTGGCGCCCTGGAGGACGCGAAACAGGACCAGCAGCTCCATGTTGGGCGCAAACCCGCACAGGACCGACGTCAGGCCGAACCCGAGCAGGCCCAGGAGGAAGGTTCGCTGCCTGCCGTAGAAATCGTTGACCGCACCGGCCAGGATCAGCAATGCGCTCAACGTGAGCAGGTACGCGTTGTAGACGTACGACTGGCCCTCGAGCACGCCGAGGAAGAGCCGTGGCAGGTCACGGCCGATCCGCGGCAGGGCGACGTTGACCACTGTCGAGTCGAGAAAGACGATCCCCGAGCCGAGCACCGCCGCGGCCAGGATCCAGCGCTTGGGGCTCATGCCTCTGTCAGAAATCGCGGCGGCCCAAGAAGTGTTCCAGCATGAATGGACGCGACGCTTCGTACAACGCGATGCGATGGCCGCTCGGAAGCACGAACGACGAGCATGGCCCCATCGGGATCTCGAGCCGGCGCTCACCCTTGAGCCCACGCTTCTTGAGAGCTGAGGTTGCCTTCTTCAGGTCGTCGACCCGGTAGATGAAGATCGGGCGGTCACCGTCGAGGTGATCCGTCAGCAGGACGTGCGGCGGCCCTTCGGTCAGCTCGATCATCGCCACGCGCGCGCCCATGCCCTCGACGGCGAACCCCAGCTTGCCGCCGAGCACCTCGGTGAAGAACTTCGCGTCCGCGGCGACGTCGCTGCTCGGCGTGTACAGGTAGTCAAGCCGGCCAAAAGGCGCAGGCGCGTCCATCCGCGGCAGGATAGTCGGAACAATTGAAGAGTGCGGATCTGCACCTGGAACATCCTGCTCGGCAGGCGGCTCGATCGATTGCTGGAAGCCGTCCGCACGCTTCCGGACTTTCGTCAGCTCGACCTGTTCGCGATCCAGGAGGCGTCCGCGCATGACGAGCGGCCCGACGCGCAGGCGATCGCGGAGGCGCTGGGGGATGGATACGACTACTTCCAGGCGACCGCGCAGATGTTTCGCGGCCGAGATCAGGCCAACGCGCTGATCTGGCGGCGCGGCCTGTTCGAGCAGGCGCCCGAGGTCGTGTCGCTCAGCGACGTTCCGCGCTCGCGGCTCGGGCGGGCGGAGCGCACCTTGCTGCGTGCCATCCCGCCGCAGAGGCGGATCGCCATCCGGGCCGAATCCGTTGCCCTGCGCGTTTATGTCATGCATCTCGACGTGATCGGATTCACCCACAAGCTCGAACAGTTCCGCGCGATCCTTACGGACAAGGCTGCACGCCCAGCGGTGCCGCTGACCCTGATCGCGGGCGATCTCAACACGTTTGGGCCGCCACGCCTGCAGCTGTGGCGACGGATCCGCGCCGCCGCGCACGACGCCAGGCTCGTCGAGCTCACGCATGGCCTGCGTCGCACGCACTGGACGGCGCAGAAGCTGGATGCGATCTACGCGGGAGGGGCGGTTGGTGCAACGCATCGGGCGTGGACGCTCAACGTGCGGGCGTCCGACCATCTGCCCGTCTTCGCCGACTTCTGACATGGCCCGCAAGCTGGTGGTCCTCCACATCGACGGCCTGAGCGCCAACGTGCTCGAGAGGGCAGTTCACGACGGCGACATGCCGTTCGTGCGCCACCTGATGGACGTCGAGGGGTATGAGCTGCATCGCTATCGTTGCGGCCTGCCCTCGACGACACCGTTCGCGCAGGCGGGAATCCTCTATGGCGACAACGCCGAGATTCCGTGCTTTCGCTGGTGGGATCGTGAACGGAAGGTTGTCGTTCAGTTCGGCACCAGGTCGACCTTCAAGAAGGTCGCCGACAAGTACTTCGCCGACTGCGACCCGCTGACCCGGGACGGCGCATGCATCGCGGCTTGCTATCCGGGCGGCGCGGCCGACGACTTCGGCATCTCGTACCGGGAACGGACCTACGGCCAGGAACCCAGGTCGCGGTCGGCCTGGCGTGTGGTGCTGCCATACCTCGCCAACCCCTTGAACATCGGCGAGTGGCTGTGGCAGCTCGTCGCCGTGCTCGTCCGCACCGTCCGGGACTACGCGACCTCGAGATTGGAGGGAAGGCATCCGGCGGCGTCGTACGTCGCCGTCGAAGCGGCCGAGGAGATCTTCGTGCACCACCTGACGCGGTACGCAGTCCTGAAGGCGATGCGCGAGGGTTACTCGCCGATCTACGCGGCTTTCTATGCCTACGATGAGGTGGCGCATGCCTTCGGACCGGCCGACCCCGCGACCGAGCGCATGCTCAGGCACGTCGACCACACCATCGGCAAAGTCGCGCGCGACCGCGACCACGGAAAGGGGCGCTACGAGGTGGTCGTGCTGTCCGACCACGGGCAGATCGAGACGACGCCCTTCGAAGCTTCGCACGGCAGGGCGTTCGTCGAGGTGCTGGCGGAGCTGGTGCCTGGGTTCGTGGTCGAGGAGGTCGAAGGCAAGAGGAGCGGTCCTTCCGAACAGGACGCGCAGGGCAAGATCATGGTCACGAAATCAGGCGGGGCCGCGCACATCTACTTCACCGATCGCAGCGAGCGCATGGCCCATGGCGAGCTGAAGTCGAGACATCCCAACCTCGGCGAAGGCCTCGCGCGACTGCCGCAGCTGAGCCTGGTCATGACGCGCGACGGAGACGAGGACGTCTTTCTCTGCGGACAAGAGGAGCTCAGGGGCGAAGAGGTGAAGGCCGTGCTCGCCCGCTACGACGACCCGGACATCCTCTTCGAGCAAATCACGCGACTCAACTCGTTCGGGCACGCGGGTGACATCGTCGTCTTCGGCGCATTCATCGATGGCAAGCAGGTGAATTTCGAGAACCAGGCGGGCGGCCACGGCTCGATTGGCGGCGAGCAGCTGCATCCGTTCCTGCTTGTGAAGGGTGAGTGGAACCTCGACACGTCACAGGTCAATTCTTCGCGGCAGCTATACCCGGTCCTGTGCCGGCTGCGCGACCGGCTTGCAGGATGACCGCCGCCAGGATCAGAACGCCACCCAGGAGCTGAACCACGGTGAAGCTGTCGCCGAACAGGGCGACGGCCAGGAGCACTGTGACCACCGGTTCCCACGTGCTGATGAGCGACGCGCGCGCGGCCCCGATCCGCGGCAGGCCGGCCAGGAACAGCGAGATCGCGATCATGGTCGGGATCAGCGCGATCGCGAACGCGACCGCCCACCCCGCGGAGGTCGCCGGAAACGCCAGCTCTCCCTGCACGGCGCCGATCACGCAAAAGGCGATGCCCGCTCCGGAGATGATCACGGCGCTCGCGCCGACGGCCGGCACAGAGCTCATCACGCTTTCCCCGACCAGGATGAAGCCGGTGTAGATCGTCGGCGCCGCGATCGCGAACACGAGGGCCCACGCGAGCTGGAACTGGGCGCCGCCGACCAGCATCACGACGCCGGCAAAGCTTGCGATCAGCGCTACCGCCTGCCACAGCGAGATCGAGCGGCGCAGGAAGAGCCAGCCGGCGACCACGACCTGGCTGGGGTAGACGTAGGCGATCAGCACGCACAGCGACGCAGGCAAGGTGCGCAGGGCGGTGAAGTACGCCAGCGACTGCGCCGTGTAGAAGACCCCGCCGAGAGCGAGCAGCGTGAGCAGCTGCCGCCTGTGAAAGCGGAGCGGATTCTGGCGGAGGGCGAGCGCCAGCGCCCACATGCCGATGGCGGCGAGGACGAAGCGAAACGCGAGCGTCTGCGAGGTGCCGAGGCCGGCCCGATAGGCGAGCTTGGCCAGGATTGCGTTGGTGCCGAACGCGGTCGCCGAGACGAGGACCATCGCCACCCCCGCCCACTCCGTTCTGCGGCTCAGTGCCGCGGGGATGCCTAGGGCCAGAGCAAGTGCCCGAGCAGCATGCCGATGACGACCGCGAGCGCGTAGGTCACGCGAGGAAAGCGGCGCACCGCCGAGCGCACTTCGTTGGTGACGGGATCGCGGCCGGCGGTCAGGGCGATCGACTCCTCGAGCATCAGCAGGAACACGACCAGCGACGCAAACGTCGCCAGCAGGGACACGATCGCCTCGAGGCTGAGGTTCACTTCTTGCCCACCGGCGACGTGCGGCCATACGCCGGACCCCACAGGAAGTGACCGACGAGGATGCCGATGACCACGGCGATCACGAACGCGAACCCCGGGTACGCGTGGACGGCGGGGCGGATGTAGTCCGTGATTGGCGGGTGGTTTGTCAACAGCGCCCAGCTCTCGAACGCAAGCAGCAGCGTGATGACCCCAAAGAGCGCCGTGACAGTCCACGAGAAAAGATTGCCGATCACCAGCGGCCGAAGTTATACCGTACTGACGGATGGCCCCATCGGCGCGGGAGCTGCTGGAAGCGGCGGCTCAGGAGGGAAGTGACCTCGAGTCGGTCGCGCGCGGCGTGCTCGCGCGCCTCTCAGAGCTGACCGGCCTGAGCTCGACCTACCTCGCCGAGACACGACTGATGGCTGACGAGCAGTACATCGTCTTCGCGTGCAACCGCAGCGACCTGTTCCACATCCCAGAGGACGTGACCCTGCCATGGTCGGAAGGCGTCTGCCGGTTCGTCGTCGAGGGCGGGCCGAACTACACCACGGACGCCCGCAAACAGTTCCCCAGCAGCAGCGTGGCCCGGCTGCTCGAGATCCGCACCTTCGTCTCCTACCCCGTCTTCACGGCGGAGGGCAGGTTCTTCGGCACACTGTGCGGCGCGAGCAAGGAGCAGGTCGAGATCGAGCAAGAGATCCTGGACCTCATGCGCGAGTGCGCGCGACTCATCGGCCTGCGCCTGAAGCGCGACACCACGGCGGCCTGATGTGAGGCTGCTCACGTTCAGCGTCGACGGAGAAGTCCGCGTGGGAGCGCTGCGCGCCGGCGGCAGCGACGAGGTGGTCGAGATCCCCGACGTGCCCGACATGCTGACCCTGATCGCCGCCGGCGCGGACGGCCTGGAGCGGGCGAGATCCGCTCTCGCCGGCGGCGGCGCGCGTTCTCACAGGCTGTCCGATGTGCGCCTGCTGGCGCCGGTGCCGCGGCCACCCGGAAACGTGATCGCTATCGGGCGCAACTACAAGGCGCACGCGGAGGAAAGCGCACGCGCCGCGGGCAAAGAGGTCGATCCGCCGACCGTCTTCACCAAGGCCGTGACCAGCGTCGCCGGTCCGTACGACGACATCGTCGTCGACAGGTCGGTGACCGACCAGGTCGACTGGGAGGTCGAGCTCGGCGTGGTCATCGGCAAGAGCGGCCGCAACATCGCGCGCGAGCGCGCCCTCGAGCACGTGTTCGGATTCACGGCCGTGAACGACGTCAGCGCGCGCGACATCCAGTTCGGTTGGGGCGGTCAGTACTTCAAGGGCAAGAGCATCGACGGGTTCTGCCCACTGGGACCATGGATCGTGACGCGCGACGAGATCGCGGATCCGCAGTCACTGCATCTCCTTCTGCGCGTCAACGGCGAGACCAAGCAGGACGGCAACACGCGCGACATGATCTACCCGGTCGACGCCATCGTCGAGTGGGTGTCCAGGGGGATGACTCTGCTCGCGGGGATGATCATCGCGACAGGCACGCCGGACGGGGTCGGCTTCGCGCGCACGCCGCCCGAGTTCCTGAAGTCGGGCGATGTGATGGAGGCCGAGGTCGTGGGCATCGGCACCCTCCGCAACCGCGTGGTGAGAGCAAAGGGATAAAGGAAGGGGCCCGCCGCTTCGGGGGCCCCTTCTGGTCGTTCTCGAACTCTTACGGAAGGTTCAGCAGCGCCGCCGTCGGCGACCCAAAGCCCGTCACGTCGTCCCAACCGGGGGCGGTGTGCAGGGTCAGGGTCTGGTTCATCGTGCGCAGCGAGGTGAGGATGCCAAACGTCGCCGTCCCTGAGCAGTTCTGGGTTGCGTCGACGCCGTTGCAGAAGTCGTTGCGGAGCACGGCGACCGTCGAGGCGGGATCCGTGACGTCACGGAAGCTGCCTGCGTTCTGGTAGATCGCGTAGTTCGCGAAGCCGTGCGGGTGGCCGAGCTTCTGGTCGGCCAGCGCCATCAGGCCCGCGATGATCGGCGAGCTGAGGCTGGTGCCGCCAATGCGGTACTCGGAGTAGCTGCTGGTGTGGTTGGGGAACCTCTGGGTCTGGCCGATGAGGTAACCCGTGTTTGGATCACCAAAGGCCGAGATGTCGGGGATCGCGCGACCCGCGTGCCCGGGGCACAGGGTCTGCGAACCTGCGGTCGCCGTCAGTCCCGCCTGGTAGGACGGCCGGGCAAAGATGCAGCTGACGCCTCCACCCGAACCGTAGAGCCAGACGCCGTTTGCAGGCGCGGGGCACCACGTGTTCGTCGGTGGGTTCGTCGTCGAGCAGGTCGTGTTCCAGCGGGAGCGCGTCGTGCCCCAGCCGGTCTCGAAGAGGTAGTTGTTGGAGGCGCCCACGGCAAGGCTCGTGCCGCCGACCGCGGTCACCCACGGGCTGCTGGCCGGCCAGTCCGCTGACGAGTAGCCGATGACCAGGGTCTCGTCGTTGTCGTCACCCGAGGAGAAGTAGATCCCGATGCCTTCGGCGGCACCCTGCATGAGGGTCTGCTCGAAGGGGAGGATGAACCCGGACGGGAGCTGCTCGCTCCGGAAGCCGTACGAGTTGCTCACGATCTGGCCCAGGCGCAGGTCGACGAAGTGGTTCATGGCCGCGTCGAGGTCCTGGTAGTTGTTGGCCGAGCCCACGTAGACGATGTGGGCGTTCGGCGCCATTCCATGCTCGGCCTCGACGTCGAGGGTTTCCTCGCCATACCAACCCTGCGGGTCCTGGGCGGGGTTCTCGGGGATGTTGTAGACGCCAGGCGAAACGACCTGGGTCAGCGTCCCTCCACCAGGAGTGCCGAAGCGCGGGATTCCGCGGCGGGTGGACCACTCGTTGGCGTCCTGGAGGATGGTCGGCGAGGCGTAGGCGTCGATGACGCCGATCGTCTGACCGGTGCCGTCAAGCGCCGTCGCTCCGACATAGGCGCCCTTGACCTGCTGCGGTGTGTAACCGCACGGCGCCCAGGGCAGCGGATCCGGGTAGCCCGCTGGACTGGTCACAGGCGGCGTGGGATCGGTTGCGTTCGTCTTCTCAGCCCAATAGCGGGAGCAAGGAGGAGCGTTGACGAAGGCGGGAGTCGGGCTTGCCGCCGGGTCCGCTCCTGCGCGATAGGTTCGGACGAGGGCGGCGCTCTGGTCGAGGCCGATGGCTCCCGAGACGTAGCCGGCGAGGTTGCTGGGCATCGTGATCTCCGCGCTGGGCGCGCGGAGCGTGAGGCCGTTCACCCTGTACATCCCGAACTGGACGCCGAAGGCCTTGCCGGCCTGCGCCACCGTTCCCTTCACCGAAACGTAGTGGTTGTTGGCCGGTATGTAGACGAGCTGGAAGCCCTGCGAGACGAGCCAGTTCGCGATGGCGTTGGCGGTTGCGCGCGACGGCGCGTACTGAGCCCGGAACTGCGCCGGGGTCAGGAACTGACCGTAGCGGGAGCTGCGCGGGTCCGACACCGCGTTGATGAACGAGGCAAGGTTCGCCTGGTTGTTCCAGCCCAGGTAGATGCGGAATCCAATCTGGTTGTTGCCGTTGGCGGCACCTGCGTAATTGGACGCCTTGGCCCACGGCGGAAC
>DASXSD010000222.1:0-1806 GCA_036506195.1 Candidatus Dormiibacterota bacterium | reverse complement strand
CGGATCACGTGGTTCTCGAGCAGGATTCCGTTCCCGCCCAGCAGGTTGCGCGCCTCGGCAAGGACCTCGCGCGCCTTGACCGTGTTGTTGAGCTTGGCCAGGGACGCGATCGTGTCCGACATGTCGTCGGTTTCGTCGAGGCGCCCTATGCGCACGCAGTAAAGCTGCATGGCCGTGATCTCGGACAGCATCCGCACCAGCTTCTCCTGCACGATCTGGAAGGTGACGAGCGGCTTGCCGAACTGCTTGCGCTGTGACGCGTAGGTCAGCGCCGCATCGTAGCCGGCGACCGCGTGGCCGAGCGCCGACCAGGCGCATGAGGCGCGGGTCGCCTTCAACACGCGGCCCGCGGCTTTGAAGGTCGTCGCGGCCGGCAGCAGGTTCGCGGCCGGGACGACGACGCCGTCGAAGTCGATGTCCGCCTGCCAGAGCGCCCGGAGCGAGGCCTTGCCTTCGATCACGCGTGCGTCGTAGCCGGGCGAGCCCTTCTCGACCAGAAACCCCTTGACCTGGCCGTCCGCGACGTCGCGCGCCCACACGACAACGACGTCGGCCAGCGATCCGCATCCGATCCAGCGCTTGGCCCCGTTGATCACGTACCTGTCGCCGTCGCGTCGGGCCTCGGTCTCGAGCGACACCGAGTCCGATCCGTGCAGCGGCTCTGTGAGCGCGAAGGCGCCGAGCTTCTCGCACCGCGCCATTGCGGGCAGCCACCGCTTCTTCTGCTCCTCGGACCCCAGCATCGCGATCGAACGCATGGCCAGGCCGGCCTGCACCCCGAGGAAGGTGCCGACGCTGCCGTCGCCGCGGTTCAGCTCCATAGTGACCAGGCCCGCGGCTGTTGCGCTCATCGGCGGGCAACCATGGCCCTCGATCCCGTCGCCCACCAACCTCAGCTCACCCAGCCGGCGGAACAGATCGAGCGGAACGTCGGCCCGCTCCCAGTAATCGTTGATTACGGGCAGCACCTCCTCGTGCACGAAGCGGCGCGTGCGCTCGAGGTAGTCGAGCTCGGACACGCTCAGCGTGTCCTTCAACAGGAAGTAGTCGGTGCCGAGCGCCTTGCCGATGCCCGTGTAGACGGGCCGTGCCTGCGTACGGATGCGAGTGGCGCTCATGACTGCAGGTCGAACACCCTCACGACCGACTCGGCGACGCAGACGGGCTTTTCCTGGCTCGGGCATTCGAGCGAGGAGAGCAGCGTGATGTCGCTGCTTCCCGGCCGGCTGGAGATCGCCTCGAGCGAGAGGCGGAGCCGGACGCGGTCGCCCACCGGCAGCGGCGCGGGGAAGCGGACCTTGTTCAGGCCGTAGTTGATGACGAACCCGAAGCCGTGCAGCGACAGGACCTGGCCCATCAGCATCGGGATCAGCGCGAGCGTGTAGAAGCCGTGGGCGATGGTGCCGCGGAAGGGGCCGGATTTCGCGAGCTCGACGTCGGTGTGGATCCACTGCTGGTCGCCCGTGACCGCGGCGAAGCAGTCGATGTCATCCTGGCTCACCGCGTGCCAATCGCTGACCCCGAGCTCCTGGCCCAGCCGGCTCTGCAGCTCTTCGATCGCGCTCACTACGAGCATGGGCACGAAGGTATCGGCAGCTGGGGCCGAAATCGAGGTGCACCGTCCCCAGACTTCAGCCTCAAACTTTGTGCAGTGAGCACCCGGCAGATCTCACGGCCGCAGGTCCGGGCCGCGATCCTCGGGCGCCTCGGCAACCGGCGCGACGAGATCGTCGAGACCACCGTCCGGCGTATCTGGGCCGAGATCCCCGCCTACCGCGCAATGCCTGAATCGCTGGCAGACGACGT
>DASXSD010000221.1:0-10041 GCA_036506195.1 Candidatus Dormiibacterota bacterium | reverse complement strand
GAGCATCCCGGCCTCCTGATGCCGCTGCTGGCGTCCGGCGCACGTGTGAAGCAAGCCGACGTGATGGGCCGGCCGGTGGCCGAATCGCTGCAGGCGGTCCTGGCCGAGGTCACGCCGCAGACGCGCCTGGTCGCGCTGTCGCACGTGCTGTGGCTCAACGGCCACGTGCTCCCGCTGGCGGAGATCAAGCGCGAGACGGGGCTGCCGTTGCTGGTCGACGGTGCGCAGTCGGTGGGCGCGATCCCCGTCGACGCGTCGGTCGCGGACTGGTACACGGTGTCCGGCCAGAAATGGCTGTGCGGTCCTGAGACGACCGGTGCGCTCTACGTCGCCGATCACGAGCGCTTGCGGCCGCAGATCCAGAGCTTCGCCGCGTCGATGCGGACCGACGCGGGACGTCTGGCCATGGTGCACCTCGGCCCGGCGCTGGTGGCGGGCCTGCTGGCCGCGCTCGAGGATGTGCCCGAGTGGGCGTTCGAGCACGCGGCCACGATGGTCGCATACGCCCGAAAGGCGCTCCTGGGCGGTGGCGCGGAGGTCCGCACCGAGGCTGGTCAGGGCACCCTGATCTCGTTTCGAGTCCCGGGTGAGCCGGTCGAGTTGGTCAAAGGCGCCGAGGCCAGGGGCATCGTCATCCGCAACCTCCCGGACGGCTGGCTGCGAGCGTCGATCGGGTGGTGGACCGACGAGGGCGACATCGACCGCCTGGTCGAGTTCCTGGGCGAACCGCGGTAGAGGTCAGGCTCTGTGGGCCTGAGCATGCTTCGACCGTGCACGCCCTGACGCAGTCCGCCTTTGAGGCTTATCGTGGCGTCCTCGACCCGCCCAGCGGGGCCATGCGCGAGAACGTCGACTCCGTCCGCCATGACCTCGAGATCGACGGCGGCGCGATGGCTTGGATCGGTGGCGAAGCCGTCGGCTGCCTGCGCTTCGAAGTCGAGCCCGACCACCTGCACGTGCGCCGTGTGGCGGTCTTGCCCGAGCGGCAGCGGCAGGGCATCGGGACGGCGTTGATGATGTGGTCGCATGAGCATGCCCTGTCCCTGGGCCTGCACGAGGTGCGGCTCGGTGTCCGGACCCAGCTCCCCGGCAACCAGGCCTTCTACAAGCGGCTTGGTTACCGGGTCATCGCTCGCCACCACCATCCGGGCCAGAGACGGGTGACCTGGCACCAGATGAGCCTCCGCCTTTAGGCCGCCTCGGGCTCCTCGGCGTGGATTCGCATCCTCTCATTCGCGGCCAAACCTGATGTGGCAGGCGTCCTCAGGACGACCAGCACCACGGCCAGGCCCGCCACGACGCACGCCACGGCCAGCATGTAGGCGAGCTGGAAGCCCGCGATCCCCTGCGCGAACGTACTTGAGATCGTGTTTATGGCCGCGAGCCCGACCGCACCTCCGACCTGCATCAGCACGTTGCTGAAACCCGAGCCCAGCCCGGCGTCCGGCAGCGGGACCTCCGACATCGAGATCGTGAGCAGCGGCAAGAACGACATGCCGCCACCGGCGCCCAGGAGCATATACGCGGTGAAGAGCCAGGGCGCGTAGCCGGTCTGCGGCCCGACTCCGGAGAGGATCACCAGCGCCGAGATGATCGTCACCAACCCGGCGACCAGCAGGTTGCGCGGTCCGACGCGCGCCATCAGGCGGGCGGCCAGGCCGGCCGAGAGGACCCCGATGGTCAAGGTCGTGGGCAGGAAGGCGAGCCCTGTCTGGAACGCGCTGAAACCGCGGACGTGCTGCAGGTAGAGGACTCCGATGAAGAAGTTCGTGAACAGCCCCGCGACCAGCAGCGCGCGGGCTGCGCTCGCTCCGGTAAGGGAACGGATGGACAGGATGCGCAGAGGCATCAGGGGATTGGCGAGCCTCGACTCCAGCAGCACGAAAGCCGCGATGAGCGCGAGCGCCGCTCCGAGGAACCCGAGCGTGTGGGCCGACGCCCAGCCCATGTCCGCCGCGGTGACGATGCCGTAGACACCGAGCATCAGCGCGGCCGTGATCAGAACGGCGCCGCCGATGTCGATCCCGTGGCTGAAGCCGATGCCCTCGTTCTCTTCGATCAGCAGAGCCCCCAGGACCAGCGTCAGGACACCAATCGGCAGGTTGATGAAGAAGATCCAGTGCCAGCTCGCCCACTGGGTCAGGAACCCGCCCGCCAGCAGCCCTAGCGAGCCGCCCCCGGCGATCACGAGCGTGAAGACGCTCATCGCCTGCGCCCGCTCGGCAGGCTTCTGGAATTCGGTGACGATGATCGCGATGATCACGCCCGCCGACAGGGACCCGCCGAGGCCCTGCAGGAACCGCCCCACAATCAGGTGGTCCGCGCCGTCGGCAAACCCGCTGCCGACCGAGGCCACGGTGAACAGGAACACTCCGGCGAGGAAGACCTTGCGCCGGCCGATCAGATCCCCGAGCCGCCCGGCTACCAGAAGGAAGCTGCCAAACGCGATCAGGTAAGCATTGACGACCCAGGTGAGGTTGGCCTGGGTGAAGCCGAGGTCCCGCTGCATATGGGGCAGCGCCACGTTGACGATGGTCGAGTCGAGCATGATCATCAGCTGCCCGAAGCAGACGACGACCAGGCTCGCCCAACGTCGAAGATTGGAATTCATAACCGCCTCCACGAACTCAACTGATGCGATGATGATCACTATAACAGGATCATCACGATCCTTATTGCATGGATTATTGCGAAGGCGGGAAGATTAATAGTTGGTGATAGAATCGATGAACGTGAAAGAAGGCGAGCCCCGGCGCGACGGCGGGTTTGTCTCGCTGCTGACCCAGATCCACAAGGCGGTCAACCGGCGCACCGGCGAGGAGCTGCTCGGGATGCGCTTCAAGCCGTACATGACGCTCGGCTACATCCGCGATCACCCGGGCATCACTCAGCAGGAGCTGGAGAGCGCCCTGTTCATGGACGCGAACAGCGTGGTCCTGATCTTGAACGAGCTCGAGGCGGCCCAGTTCTCGGTCCGGCGCAGGGATCCCAATGACCGCCGGCGCCACATCGTGGACATCACCTCAGCAGGCCGGAAGGCGCTGGAGCGTGCGGACAAGGCGCGGGACTCCCTCGAGGACGAGGTACTCGGGACGCTGTCGGCAGACGAGCGACAAACCCTGCGTAGACTTCTCGAGCGCGTGCTCGAGGGCCTGTTGGCCGAGGCCCGGGCCTAGCCACCGAAACCCGCATTCGCCGGCATTTGCGGGTTTGGCTTGACCGTCAATCCCGCATTGGCCGGCATTTGCGGGTCTCTTGGGACCCGTAAGTGCTTACGAGCTAGTTCAGCCTCTCCACGATCATCGCCATTCCCTGGCCGCCGCCGACGCACATCGTCTCCAGGCCGTAGGTCTTGTCCCGCTCGGCGAGCCCGTTGAGCAGGGTGCAGAGGATGCGGGCGCCCGTCATCCCGAATGGATGCCCGAGGGCGATCGCGCCGCCGTGAGGGTTCAGCTTGTCGCCGAAGGGGTCGACCCCGATGCCTCGCGCCGACGGAATGACCTGGGCGGCGAAAGCCTCGTTGATCTCGACGATGTCGATGTCGTCGATGGTCATCCTGGCGCGCTTGAGAGCCTGCTTCGAGGCGTCGATCGGGCCCAGGCCCATGAACTCGGGTTCCAGCGCCGAGAGCCCGGTCGCCACGACCCGGGCGATCGGCTTGATGCCCAGCTCCTTGGCCCTCCGGTCTGACATCACGACGACCGCGGCCGCTCCGTCGTTCAGGGGACACGCGTTGCCGGCCGTCACCGTGCCGTTCTCCCGGAACGCGGGTTGCAGCGTGGCCAGGACCTCCATCGTGGTCCCGGGCCGGGGGCCGTCGTCCTTCGTGAACGTCTGGCCGCTGGGCAGGGGCACCGGGATGATCTCGCGGTCGAAGAAGCCGTCGTCGCGCGCCTTTACGGCGGCACCCTGGCTCCTGACCGCGTAGCGGTCCTGCTCTTCGCGGGTGATCTTCTCGCGCTGAGCCACGTTCTCCGCCGTCTGCCCCATTGCGATGTAGACGTCGGGATACTCCTCGGTGTTCCCAGGGACGAGTTTCGGGTTGTAGGTGTCGGGGGCGTCGGGGTAGCCGCTGCCATAGCGGGACACGCACTCGACGCCGACCGAGAGGAAGGCGTCGCCCTCGCCTGCCTCGATGGCGTGCGCGGCCATCCGCGTGGTCATCAGGGAGGACGAGCAGTAGCGATTCACGGTCACGCCGGGGACGTCGAGCCTGGCGAGGATGGAGACGACGCGGCCGATGTTGTGGCCCTGCTCGCCGCCCGGAAGGCCGCATCCGCAGATGAGGTCTTCGATTTGGGTCGGGTCGAGCTGGGGGACTTTGTCGAGGACCTTGGTCACGACGTGCGCGGCCAGGTCGTCGGGGCGGATGTCGACTAGAGATCCCTTGCGCGCGCGGCCGATCGGCGAGCGGCCGTAGGCGACGATCACGGCTTCGGTCATGGGACGGTTATACGCCGAACCGGCAGCTCAGTCGGGTTTGTTGGTGAGGACGAACGCGAAGAATCCCATGAACAGCACGCCTGCCACCGCGAAGACGATCGCCGGGTGGAGGTTAAAGGCGCCCAGCGCGACGATCAGCACGACCAGGGCGGGCAGGTAGAGCGCGGCGGCGATCTCCATGTGCCGGATGTCCATCAGGCGGTGCCGCCGGCCCTCGAGGATGAGCTCCCGAGGCAGCCGCTCGTTGGGGTCGAGCGGGTGAAAGATCGAGTACATGCTCCGGCGCTCGAGGCTCCGGAGGTCTCTCAGCTCCAGGCGGTGGCCCATCTCTCTACTGACAACAGTTTGGCACTCGCGGGGGGTTACGAACGCACCAAAAGCGCCTCTCGCGTGAACAGCCTGAGCGCCGCGTAGAAGCACAGGCCGCCGGTGACGAGCAGGCTCAGCGAGGTCACCGCCAGCGAGCTCCAGGCGATGGTGTTGTGCACGATCGCGTCCCGCAGCACCAGCACGGCGTTGAGGATCGGGATCAGGTAGTAGGCCAGGCTCGGGTTGAAGTCCGGTATGAAGAGCACGATCGAGGCCGGGAAGATCGTGATGAAGTAGAGCGGGGTGGCGTAAGCCTGGCCCTGCCGGAAGTTCCGGGCGAGCGTGCCGAGGGTCAGCGTCACCGAGCTGAAGGACGCCGCGAGCAGCACTGCCAGCCAGACCATCACGCCCGCCGCCAGCGGGCTAAGCGTCACGTGCTCGCTCTCGGCACCGGGTCCGAACGAGATCCGGCTCAGGGCGAACAGCATGGACCCGATCGAGGCGACGGCCGCCGCGAGGCTGATCGCGCTGACCGCGAGGATCTTCCCGACCAGCACCTGGCCGCGCGGCGCAGGCGTGAGGAGCAGGCTCTCTAGCGTCTTTCGCTCGCGCTCGCCGGCCGAGCTGTCGAGGGCCGCGGACAGTCCACCGGTGAGACTCATGGTGATCAGGATGTAGGGCAGGAAGAAGCTGAGGAAGGAGTTGCCCGCGGCCCTGGTCGGTGAGCTCAGCGGGTGCTGCGTGAGGGGCAGCGGGTTCAGCACCGAGGGGTCGACTCCCTTTTCCTGCAACGTGGCCGCGATCTTCGCGGCGGCGTACTTGCTGAGCACGGTCTGGACGCGGATGTCGGCGATCTGGGCGCTCTGTCGCGTGGGGTCGTAATACTCATCGACCCTTGACGCGCTGAAGGCGAGGCCGAGATCGACCTCCTGTTTCGCCGCCGCCGCCGGATCGGCCACCCGCTGGAGCTTCAGGCTGGTCGCGTTGAATAGGACATCCAGCCCGCTCGGTATGTCGCCCGAGTAACCGACCGTGTACTGCTGCGATGCCGTCCTGACCGAAACCTGCGAGATGACGAAGAGCACGATCGGCGTGGCGAGGGCGGCGAGCGCGATCGCGGTCAGCGTGCGCCGGTCGCGGAGGATCTCGCGAATCTCCTTGCGAAAGACGACGACGATGTCTTTCAAGTTGCTGCCTCGACCAGGGTCAGGAACGATTCCTCGAGGTCCTGGCGGTTGCCGCGCACGTCAGCGGTGGCGCCGCTGGCGACCACGCGGCCCTGGTGGATGATCGTGACTCGGTCGCACAACCTCTCCGCGTCATGCAGCACGTGCGTCGAGAAGATGACGCATTTGCCGCGTCCTTTCGACTCGACCATGAACTCCCGGATCTCTCGCGACGCGAGCACGTCCAGGTTCGAGGTCGGCTCGTCGAACATCAGCACCGGCGGGTCGTGCACGATCGCCCGCGCGATGGCCACCTTCTGCTTCTGGCCCGAGGAGAGGCTCTCCGCTCGCTGCCGCGCGAAGGAGCCCATGTCGAGGCGCTCGATGACTCCGTCAACTTTGCGGTCGAGCTCCCCGTCGAGCACGCCGCTCAGCTCCGCGAAGTAAGCGATGTTCTCACGCGCCGACAGGCGGGGATAGACGCCGATCTCGGCGGTCACGACGCCGACCCGCCGGCGCACCTCGCGGGGAGCCGTCCGGGTGTCGAAGCCGAGGACCTCGACCGAGCCCGCGTCCGGCGCGAGCAGCGTGCAGATGACGCGCAGCGTCGTGGTCTTCCCGGCGCCGTTCGGCCCGAGGAGGCCGAAGATCTCGCCGGAGTGCGCCTCGAACGAGATGCCGCGAAGCACCTTGTTCGGGCCGAGGGTCTTCTCCAGGCGGTCGACCTTGACCGCCACTTGAGTCACTTCTTCTTGGTGGTGGCTCTCTTGGCTGGGGCTTTGGCGGCTGTCTTCGTGGCCGTTGGTTTCCTGGCGGCCGGCGTCTTGCGTTTCTTCACCTCTTCACTTGCTGGGGAGGTCGGCCGCGCAGCGGCCGGGAGGGGAGCAGCGGGTTCGGAAAGCTCGACGGGCTCATCGCTCGCGACGCCGACCGTGCTCGAAAGCGTGCGATGGCAGGTCTCGCACGTCACGATCGTGCGCACGAGCGTGCCCAGGTGGTGCGCCTCGCTGCGCAGGTTGCGCGGGCGCCCACAGAAAGAGCAGTAGCCGACCTCGGTCGCAACGGTCACGTGTCCCGGCCGTTTGTTCATGGGCGTGTCCCACCGTCGATGATCCGGGCGTCTTCGCGTCCTGGGCGGCCGGGCGCCAGACCACCCCGCGAAATCTGGGGATTTCGCGGGGACCCCGGTACGGGCGCTGAAAGCTGCGTCAACGGGCCCGGCGCTGCGTCGTCGCGCTTCAACAATGCGCTCCTAGCTGCGCCACCCTTTCCTTGCCTCCGGCCACCCATGCCACGAATCCGCTCCGGAACCCGACGTTGAGACACGCTCCGGCAAGGTTACCGGTTGGTGCTAAACTCTCGCGAGCTCGCCTTTAAGTCCTGGCCAGAGAGCCAGGGAAGGAGATTTTTTCGTGGCTGTCACGTCGAAGCTGCGGCACGTCATCGAAAGTCAGCAGTTCTCACGCGCACTCCTCGAAGACCTCTTCGCGCGCGCCGAGGAGATCAAGCGTGAGCCGCACCACTTCATCGGCCGCCTCGCCGGCCAGGTCATGGCGGCGCTCTTCTACGAGCCTTCGACAAGAACACGTCTGTCGTTCGAGGCGGCGATGCTGCGCCTCGGCGGCCAGACGATGGGCACCGACAACGCGCGCGAGTTCTCGTCCGCGGCCAAGGGAGAGACGCTGGAGGACACGATCCGCATCGTCAGCGGGTACGCCGATGTGATCGTCCTCCGCCACAACGAAGAAGGGGCCGCCGCGCGCGCGGCAGCGGTGTCCTCCGTGCCCATCATCAACGCAGGCGACGGACCGGGGCAGCATCCGACGCAAGCCCTGCTCGACCTCTACACGATCCGGACCGAGCTCGGGCGCATCGACGGCGTGCACGTGGCGATGGTCGGCGACCTCGCCAACGGGCGTACGGTGCGCTCGCTGACCTACTTGCTCAGCAAGTTCGAGGACATCAGGGTCTGGTTCATCGCCCCGCCCCAGGTCGCAATGCGCGCCGACCTGAAGGCGCATCTTGATGAGAACCACGTGCCCTGGGTCGAGACTGAAGACCTCAATTCGGTCCTTCCCGATGTCGACGTGGTGTACATGACACGGATCCAGAAGGAGCGATTCGCCGACCCCGAAACCTACAACGCGCTGAAGGGCGTCTATCGGATCGACGGCGAGGCGATGTCCCGGATGCGGAAATACGGAATCCTCATGCACCCGCTGCCACGAGTCGACGAGATCTCGCCTGAGGTCGACGATGACCCACGCTCCGCCTACTTCCGGCAGGCGCGCAACGGTCTGCATGTTCGTATGGCTCTTCTCGACAGGCTCCTCTCATGAGCGTCACCCTCAAAGCCACCGTCATGGACGCGGACCAGATCCGGCGCTCGCTGTCCCGGATCGCGCACGAGATCATCGAGCGCAACCGCGGCGTCGACGACATCGTGCTGGTTGGGATCGTCCGCAAGGGCGACGTCCTCGCCCAGCGCCTGGCCGCCACGCTGACGATGTTCGAGGGGTCGGAGGTCTCTTACGGCCGACTCGACGTGACCAAGCACCGCGACGACCTACACCTCCGGCCGCCCGACGGCAGCCGGCCCGGCAGCAACGTGCCCGAGATCGACGGCAAGGTGGTCGTGCTGGTCGACGACGTCATCCACCACGGCCGCACCGCGCGCGCGGCGATGGACGCGCTCATGGACTTCGGCCGGCCGCGAGCGATCCAGCTCGCCGTGCTCGTCGACCGCGGCCACCGGGAGCTGCCGATCCGGCCTGACTACGTCGGCAAAAACGTGCCGACGGCCGAGGGGGAGCGGATCCAGGTCCTCGTCGTCGAGGAGGACGGAATCGACCAGGCGGTGATCGTTGCCGGCTAAGTTCGCGGCGCTGGTTCTCGAAGACGGACGCTCGTTCGTGGGCAGGCCGCTTGGCGCCGACGTGGCCGGCGAGGGCGAGGTCGTCTTCAACACGGCGATGACCGGCTACCAGGAAGTCCTGACCGACCCTTCCTATGCCGGGCAGATGGTGTGCATGACCTATCCGCTGCAGGGCAACTACGGTGTGCGCAACGCCGACGCGGAGTCGTCGCGGCCCTGGGCACGGGCGCTGATCGTGCGCTGGGCGTGTCCCGCGCCGAGCCATCACTCGAGCGAGGGCTCGCTGGACGACTACCTGCGGCGGTGGAGAGTGCCGGCGATCACCGAGATCGACACCCGAGCGCTCACCCGCCACATTCGCACCCACGGCGCCTTGCGTGCGGTGCTCGTGCACGAGGACGAGGAGCCAACACAGGGTCGGCTCGCCGAGCTCGCGCTCGCGGCGGCGCGGGTGACTCCGCTCGCCGAGCAGGACCTCGTCGCCGAGACCTCACGCACGCGCAGAGAGGAGTGGCTCGAGCCGTTGCCTGCGGAGCTGCGAACCCGACGCCACAGCAACGAAGACGGATTGACCGTCGCCGTCGTCGACTACGGCGTCAAGGCGAACATCCTGCGCTCCTTGCGTGAGCGCGGCTGCCGCGTCGTCGTCCTGCCCCATACCGCGACCTGGGCCGATGTGCAGGCGATCGGCGCCGACGGCCTGGTCCTGTCCAACGGCCCTGGCGACCCGGCGGTCCTGGACGGACCGGTCGAGCTTGCCCGACAGGCCCTCGGCCAGATCCCGATGTTCGGCATCTGCCTGGGCCACCAGATCCTCGGCCGCGCCGCGGGCGCCACCACCTCGCGGCTGCCGTACGGTCACCACGGCGCCAACCACCCGGTCAAGGACCTCGACACCGGACGCGTCCACATCACGAGCCAGAACCACGAGTTCCAGGTCGACGCGGCGTCGCTACCCGAGGGCGACTTCTACGTCTCGCAGCGAAATCTCAACGACGGCTCGGTGGAGGGCCTCGGCCACCGATCGCTGCCCGCTTTCGGCGTCCAGTACCACCCCGAAGGCTGTCCTGGTCCCCAGGACAACCAGCACCTCTACGACCGCTTCCTCGACATGGTCCGCACGCGCGCCCCGTTCGCGCGCGCCGTTTCCAGCATGAAGGAGGACCGGAGGCCGCGCAAGGTGCTCATCCTTGGCTCCGGGCCGATCGTCATCGGCCAGGCCGCGGAGTTCGACTACGCCGGCACCCA
>DASXSD010000220.1:0-5401 GCA_036506195.1 Candidatus Dormiibacterota bacterium | reverse complement strand
CACCTGCTCCCTGGCCACCTGCTTCGGTTGCAGGGAGTGCCGGTAGTGGAGGGACTGGTGGTAGAACTTGCCCGGCGAGTGCTTCTTGGCCAGGGGCAAGAGCTCAGTCTCATCAAAAGCATCGCCGACCGCGATCGCCGTCCGCGCCATGACCGCCAGGTGCTGGATTCCGATCTCGCCCGTGTAGAGGGCGTTCTCGGACTCCGGCATGACCGCCAGCTTCTCGCCGATGTGGATTCGGTCGGCCGCTGCCTGCTGCGTCAACCGGCAGTTGTGGCGCAGCCAGTCGATGGTCGTCTGGTCCGACTCTTCGTATTCTTCGTTGAGGTCGCGGTCGGCCAGCGCGGCCGCCAGGCGCGAGAAGTAGAGCTCGCGGATCTCGATCTCGCCGCGGACGCGGAGCAGCTCGTGCTCGAGCTCAGCCCGGGTGGTAGGGACGGGCGCCTCGACCAGTTGCAGCATGCTTGAATCATACGAACTTTAGTTCGAATTTGCAAGTAAATTCCAGTGTATTTATATCCAGCCAATCGACCTTTGGGCCTCCCAGTCCCGCCTCCCTCACCCTCTTCACAGTCCTTCAGTCGAACGGGTCGTCGACCAGCGTGGCTTCCATGCCTCCATCGCGATTGACCACCACCTCGACGACTGCAAATCGAATCGGCCCGCGCCACTCCGACATCGCCCGATACTCTGCGGCCGCCGACCGAAGGGCCCTTCGCTTGCGGGAGCCGACGGCCTCCAACGGTGTCCCGAACGCGTCCGACGAGCGAGTCTTCACCTCGACCACCACAAGGTCCGCTCCGCGCCGGCAGACGAGGTCGACCTCGCCCCGCCTCGCCAGGAAGCCGGCGCCAACGACCTCGTAACCACGCTCGCGGAGCAGCTCCGCGGCCGCTCGCTCCCCCGCGCGGCCTAGCTCGAGAGCCCGGCCAGCTCGGAGACGCGAAACGGAGCCCAAGACGTCCTGTGGATCGGGCTTGGGCCGAGTCGCCGGATCGCGGCGCGATGCGACGGAGTGGCGTAACCCTTGTGGTCGGCAAAACCCCACCCGGGGTAGAGCCGGTCGTACTCGATCATGGCCCGGTCCCGCGCGACCTTGGCCACGATGCTCGCGGCCATGATCGAGGCGCAAACCTTGTCGCCGCGGACGACGGCCATCTGCGGCAGCGGCACGTCGGGCACGTCGAAGGCGTCGATCAGCAGGTACTCCGCCTTGACGCTCAAACCGGCGACCGCTCCCGCGTGCGCCAGCATGCGCGCGCGGTAGAGGCCGAGGCGATCCACCTGCGTGTGGTCGACGGCGCACACCGAGACCGCCACCGCCCGGCGCCGGATGATCCGGTCGACTCGCTCGCGCTCCTCTGCGGTCATGAGCTTGGAGTCGTTCAGCCCGGGGATGCGGTCGCCGACGCGAAGGACGACCGCGCCTCCGACCACCGGCCCCGCCAGCGGGCCCATGCCGACCTCATCGACGCCGGCGACGACCTCGTATCCCATCGCCTGGGCGCGGCGCTCGAACTTCCAGAGGTGTGGCCGCATTCAGAAGCAGACTACCGACGGCCCGCGGGGATCGCCAAGAGTCTTTACAGGCTCACGCCTCCTGCGTCTCGGGCTCCACGGCCTCCTCCGGCTGGACGTCTTCCGCCTCGCCTTCAATGGCCTCGCCTTCGGCCTCCACGACCAGGCGCCGCCGCTCGCGGATCCTGGCTTCGCGTCCGACCTTGCCGCGCAGGTAGTACAGACGGCCCTGCCGGACGTCGCCGTGGCGGAGCACATCGATCTTGTCGATGCGCGGCGAGTGGACCATGAAAGTTCTCTCGACGCCGACTCCATGCGTCACGCGACGGACCGTGAAGTTCTGGCGCAGACCTCCGCCCGTGACCCGGATCACGATGCCTTCGAACACCTGGATGCGCTCGCGCGTCCCCTCCACGACCTTGGCGTGGACGCGCACCGTGTCCCCGGCGCGCAGCGCGGGCGTCTTCTTCTTTTGCTGCTCCTTCTCGAGCTGCTCGATCACATTCACGTCTTCTTCACCTCCTTTGGTGTCCCGTGCCTCTGCGCCGCTTGCTGCCGGCGCCACTGCTTGATGCGGGCGTGGTCGCCGGACAGGAGCACGTCAGGGACCGTCATGCCTCGGTACTCGGCCGGGCGGGTGAACTGCGGCCACCCGGTCAGGTCGTCGGAAAAGCTGTCCTGAGCCAGCGAACCCGGGTCGCCGACGACGCCCGGGACAAGTCGCGCGACCGCGTCGACGAGGACCATCGCCGGGATCTCGCCGCCACTGAGCACGTAGTCGCCGATCGAGACCTCTCTGGCCCCCAGCGCGGTCCGCACCCGATCGTCGATCCCTTCGTAGCGACCGCAGACGATGATCAGGCCGGGTTCCTTCGCCAGCTCGGCGGCGAGCTTCTGATCGAACCTTTCGCCCCACGGCTCCGTGAGGATGACCGGCCCCCGGTTCGCCTCCCGAAGCGATTCGACCGCCTCGATCACCGGCTCCGGTTTCATCACCATCCCGGGCCCTCCGCCAAACGGCATATCGTCCACCTGCCGGTGGCGATCGTGCGTGTACTGGCGGAGATCGTGGGCACGCACCTCGATCACGCCCCGCTCGACGGCGCGACCGACCACGCCCTGCTGAAACACAGGGCCGAACATGCCCGGGAAGATGGTGACGACGTCAAATCTCATGGCCCTGTGTCTTGCGCATCCTCGAATCTCAACAGCCAGTCGGCGACCACGATCCGGCCGCCGGCGAGGTCGACCTCCAGGACCGCGTCCTTCGTCGCCGGGATCAGGTGCTCGATCGAGCCTTCGCGACTTACCCAGACATCGTTGGCGGGCCGCTCGAGGATTTCCTCGACGACGCCGATCTGATCCCCGGACTGAGTGACCACGCTCAGGCCCACGACCTGGCGGTGGTAGTAACGACCCGCTTCCAGGGACCGCATCTCATCGTCTGGAACCTCCAGATACCGTCCGCGCAACAGCTCGGCGACGGTGCGGTTCTCGATGCCGCGCAGCTTGACGACCAGGCCCGGCTGGCCCTCCCGGCTCCACTCCACCTCGCGCGCCGAACCGTCCAGTACCAGTAGGGATCCCGGATCGAAGCGATCCGCGAAATCTGTCAAGGGCATCACCTTGACAGCTCCCTCAAGACCATACGCCCCCATCACCTGCCCGACTCGAATCACGCGGGCACCTCGCCGCCCGGTCTGCGGCCCCGCGGGGTCATATGAGGAGCTGAGATCGAAGGGTTGGCGAGATCCACGAACACCCGCTTGCGGTCGCGGAGCGACGCGACCCTGACCAGCGTCCGGATGGCCTCGATGTTGCGGCCCGCCTTGCCGATGAAACGACCGATGTCCTCGTCGGCAAGCTTGACCTTGATGGCGACGGTCCCACCGCCGCGCTCGAACGATTCGACGCTTACTTCGTCCGGCTTCTCGGCCAGCGAGCGCGCCACGTACTCGACCAGCGCCCGATAGTCGATGCCCGGTCCACTCGGCGCCGGCCGGTCTCGGCGAAAACCGCCGCCGCGATTGAACCCGCCGCCGCGCCGAAAGTCACGCCGTGGGGGTCGGCTTCTCTGCACGTCGCTCAAGGATTCCCTCCCGCTTCAACAGGCTGCGCGCGGCTTCGCTGGGCTGCGCGCCCTGCTGCAGCCACTTCATAACTTTGTCCACGTCGATCTTGACCTGCACCGGGTCCGTCATCGGGTCGTAGTACCCGAGGTGCTCGATAAAGCGGCCGTCGCGCGGCGAGCGCGCGTCCGCCACAACCAGGCGGTAAAAGGGATGCTTCTTCGCCCCCATCCGCCTCAGCCTGATCTTTACCAACCTGCTCCTCCTACTTTTCCAAATTGCGGAATCGCCGACTTGCCTTTTCGTTGGAACGTCCCGAACTGTTTGGCGAGCTTCTGCATCGCCTCCCGGGCTTTGAGCAGCCGGTTGACGTCGGCGGGCTGCACGCCGCTACCGCGCGCGATCCGGCGCTTGCGAGCGCCGTCGATCAGTTCCGGATGCGCCCTCTCGCGCGGTGTCATGGAGAGGATGATCGCTTCCATCCTCCTCATCTCCGCCTCGGGGTCGGCGCCCGCCAGCTGACCCTTGAGCCGGCCTCCACCCGGGATCATCTCGAGCATTCCCTCGAGCGAGCCCATGCCGCGCAGCTGCCGGATCTGAGCCAGGAAATCGTCGAACGAAAGCTGGCCCGAGCGCAGGTGGCGCTCGACCTCGGCGGCTCTCTCCTGATCGACCACCTGCTCCGCCTTCTCGATCAGCGAAAGCACATCGCCCATGCCGAGGATCCGCGACGCCATTCGCTCCGCGTGGAAGACCTCGATGTCGGCGGGCTTCTCGCCGGTCCCGGCGAAACGGATCCGCTGGCCGGTCGCGACGCGCAGCGACAGCGCCGCCCCACCCCGCGCATCGCCATCGAGCTTGGTCAGGATGATCCCGTCGACGCCGATCCCTCTGGCAAACGCCTCTCCTACCTTGACGGCCTCCTGGCCGGTCATGGCGTCCGCGACGAGCAGCGTCTCCGTGACGCGGATTCGAGCCTTCAGCTGCTTCAGCTCGTCCATCAGCTCCGCGTCGACGTGCAGACGGCCCGCTGTGTCGAGGATGACGACGTCGCAGTTGAGCCTCGCGGCTTCGGCCACGGCTTCCTCGCCGCGCGCGAACGCGATCTTTTCGCGCTCCGCCAGGATCCTCAGCTGCTCGACCGCGGCCGGCCGGCGGAAGTCGAGCGCCGCCACAAGCGGCCGGTGGCCTTCGCGACGCGCGAGCAGCGCGAGCTTGACGGCGGTGGTCGTCTTGCCCGAACCCTGCAAGCCGGCGAGCATGACGACGGTCGGCGGCTGCACCGCGTAGCGCATGCCTTCGGCGTTTCCGCCCAGCAGCTCGACCAGCTCCTCGTCGACCGCCTTGACGACGGTCTGCGGGGCTGTCAGCCCGGGCGAGATCTCGGCCCTGGCCAGGCGGGCCCGGATCTTCTCGACGAACTCCTTGACCACTTTGAAGTTGACGTCTGCCTCGAGCAGCGCAAGCCGCACCTCGCGGAGGCCGGCGTCGACATCCTCCGGACGGAGCACGCCGCGACCCGAGATCTTCTTGAGCGCGGCCGCGAGCCTCTCGCTCAGCGTTTCGAACATCAGCCTGAGCCTTCGAGGCGCGCGATCCGCCGCCTCACACTGTTGAGCTCGCGCTCCAGCGCGTCGAGCGCGCGGCGGCGGCGCGCCGACTCGGCGAGCAGGCCGAGTCGCTTCTCGTAGTCCTGCAGCGCGCGGGTGGAGCGACGCAGGAGATCGTGCACGGCGGCTCGCGACGTGCCCTGGTGCGCGGCAATCTCGGCGAGCGACCAATCGCTGCGCAGGTAAAGATCGATCACCTCGCGC
>DASXSD010000219.1:0-13432 GCA_036506195.1 Candidatus Dormiibacterota bacterium | reverse complement strand
AGCTTGTGCGGGTCCACCCTGACCGCGCCCTTCGAGCCGCCGTAGGGAATCCCCACCGCGGCGCACTTCCAGGTCATGAGCATCGCCAGGGCCTTGACCAGGTCAAGGTCGATGTCGGGGTGGTAGCGGATCCCGCCCTTGGCGGGGCCGCGGCTGATGTTGTGCTGGACGCGCCACCCGGTATACACGTGCACAGAGCCATCGTCCAGCCGCACCGGGAAGTGGACGGTGAGCTCTCGCTTCACCTCGCGCAAACTTCCCCGGGCGTCGTCGGACAGCCCGATCACGTCGGCCGCCGCGTCAAAACGGCGCTGGGCGGTCTCGAACGCGGAGGGGCGAGTCTGGACCGCCATGTGACGGCTCCCGATAGTAACTCCCAGGGACGGTGGCGGCGTCACCCTGTCAGATCAGCGCGAGGCCCTTCGTCTAGGCGAATCCTTCATGGCGCTGGTCCTCTTGAGCTGAGCAGAGAGCCTGTCGATTCGCTCGTTTATGCGGTCGATGTCGCGACGAGTCGGGATCCGCAGCCGCCTCAGCGCGCGCTCGATCGTGTCATCGGCCATCGTCTCCAGCCCTTCCCGCCGGCGCTCGACCTGGTTGCGCAGGTCTGACGGCACGTTGAGTGTCTTGCGCACGTAGTCGATCAGCGCCTGCCCGCGGTCATGCAGCATCTCACCTCCGGCGTCGACGAGACGCGCCGGTCCGCGCTTCTCCTCCGACAGCACGATCTGCGAGAGGGTGAGCTGCGTGAGGTCCTGCCCGTTGTCGCGATCGACGACTTTGATGTCGTGACCGTCGCGCACCAGCTGCGCGATTCCATCCAGGGTGATGTAGCGACTCGTGCGCGTGTCGTAGAGCTTGCGGTTTGAGTACTTCTTGATAAGGTGTCTTTCGGGGGCTGTCGTGGGAGTCACGCCCGCGGACCTCGGCGAGAGATTCGCGGCACAGGCGGTCCAGATGCTAGGCGCGGCCGAGCACCGAAGCGAGCGCATCCGTTGATGCGTAAGCGAGGAGCGGAGGCCGCAACAACGCAGATGGGCTGCATGGGCCGCGAAGATCCGGCGAGGGACTGCGGGCGGGACTCCATAGGAAGGCCCATCTTAATGCGGTGCGTCAAGCGCGCCGCGCGGCTGCATTCGTGGAGGTGATGAATGGCAACGAGGAAGCGCACCAGCAGGCGAACCAGCCTGGTCGGACGTGCCGTGAAAGCCGGGCGGCAGGCCCTGCGCGAGGCGGAAAGGCGTGTCCCGCCTGACCTTCGACGCCAGGTCGAGCGAAGGCTGAAGGACGCGGACAAGACGGCTCGCGCGGCGATCAAGCAGCTGCAGGCGCAGGCCAAGAAGGCCAGCACGCGCGCGGATGTGAACAACGTGCTCAAGCGAATCGACGGCCTCACCAAACAGGCCCGCCAGATCGTGCGCTCGCGAACGACCGCGACCCGCAGCCGTGCCGCCAGTACCACCCGGCGCGCGGCGAGCCGCACGAAAAAGGCCGCCGGCGCCGCGCGGCGCAAGGCTAGCGTGACGGCAGCTTCGACGACACGACGCGCGAGCACGACGCGGCGGCGCGCCGCTCCCCGCAGACCGCGGCCCCCAGCGGCGCCCCAGATGCCGGAGACGATGGCTCCCGAGGCCGGCGGCGCGGTCGAGATGGGCGAGACCTAGAGCGTACCCAGGACCTTCACTCCGCCCAGGAGGACGGCTCGTGGGCGGAGCTCGTCCCATCTGACGTCGCCTTCCTCGAGCGGGTCGCCTCGGTACACCTGCAGGTCGGCGAGCATGCCAGGGTCGAGGGTGCCCTTGACCTGCTCCTCGAAGCTGGCGTAGGCCCCACCTGTCGTGTACGCGCGGAGCGCGGAAAGCAGGCTGATGCCGTTGACCTGATCCTCGACGGCGACGCGGATCCCCGGCCACGGGTTCGGATCTGCCGACACCGGGAGGTCGGAGCTGAAAGCGACGGCCACGCCGGCGCGCATGAGCCCTCGATGAGGAGCGAGGTGCGTGCGGTCCCGCACCGGGAAGAAGATCGTCGACGCAACCCTGCCGAAGCGCGCGGCCATCGGCTGCATCACGGCAACCATGCCGAGCTTCCCGAGCCGCTCCTGCAGGTCGGGCGGGCAGATCGTGCAGTGCTCGACGCGGTGACGCATTCCCTCACGGCCCGCGGCCTCGACTGCGTCGCACATGGCTTCGATCGCGGCGTCGCCGATGGCGTGGGCCGCGACCTGCAGGCCGGCCCCGGTGGCTCGCGCGACCAGGTCACGCAGCTCCTCCGGCGTGGTCCGCCACACCCCACCGCCGGAGCGCATGGCCACGCGCTCGGCGCCGCCGTCGACGAAGACCTTGATTGGGCCGGCGCGCAGAAGCTGTCCCCCAAAGCCGCGCTGCACCCCGAGGTGCGACGCGGCCTCCAGAAGCTCCCAGGAGAGGAACTCGTTGACTCGGAGCTTCAGCCTTCCGTCGCACGCAAGCCGCTCGTAGGCGCGCAGGTCGTCGGCAAACCCGCGGTTGACCGCAGCCCCGACCGACGTGATGCCGCGCGAGACGAGCAGCTCCTGCGCCAAAAGCACGCCGTCGATCCGCCGCTGGAGGCTCGGTGGCGGCTGGACGTCGGCCACGAGCCTCATCGCCGACTCGAGCAGGAGGCCGTTGGGCGACCCATTCAGGTCGCGGCCGATGCGACCGCCGTGGGGATTGGGGGTGTCGGACGTGATCCCGGCCGAGGCCAGAGCGGCCGAGTTCGCCACTCGCGAATGGCCGCCGCGTTCGTCGATGAAGGCGGGCCGGCCGCCCGTGACCCGGTCCAGCTCGGTCCGGTGCGGTTGCCGGCGCTCCGTCAGCTCGTCTGTGCGGTAGCCCATCCCCTGCTGCCACTCGCCCGGCTTGAGCTTGCGGCCGTGCGCCTCCAGGCGCTCGAGGATGTCGTCGATGCCCCTGGAAGCGGTCAGGTCGGCGGCGAAACGCGTCAGGCCGTAGTAGACGACGTGCGCGTGCGCGTCATTGAACCCGGGTAGAACCGCCGAACCCTCCAGCTCGACGACGCGCGTGCGGGGTCCACGCAGGCCCATGACCTCTTTACCGCCGCACGCGAGCACCTTGCCGCCGGCGATCGCCAGGTGGCTCTGGGGTCTCAGCCCCGCCCGTCCCAGCGTGCGGATGCGCCCGCCCGCCAGGATCAGCTCCGCTTTCAATCGCCGGTTAGATTAGTCGGGTGACGACGATCGATTTTCGGTCCGACACCGTGACCATGCCGACGCCCAAGATGCGCGAGGCGATGGCCGCGGCCACCCTCGGCGACGACGTTTTCGGTGACGACCCGACCGTCAACCGGCTGGAGGAGGTTGCCGCCGAGCGGATGGGCAAGGAAGCAGCCATGTTCGTTTCCAGCGGAACCCTGGGCAACCTGATCGGCATCGCGGTCAATGCTCGGACGGGCGAGGAGATGATCGCGGACAGCGATTCACACGCCTTCTATTACGAGTCCGCCAACGCCGCGGCGGTCTGTGGCGTGCAGATCCGCCAGGTGCCCACCGAATCAGGTGTCATGTCCCCGCGGCAGATCGATGAGGCGGTGCGCCCGCGGGACGACGTACACGAGCCGTTCACCGCTGCCATCTCGCTGGAGAACACGCACAACCGGCACGGAGGCGTCGTCTGGCCTCTGGAGGATCTGCGCGCGGCATGCGACGCCGCCCACGGACGAGGCCTCCGCGTCCACCTGGACGGGGCGCGGATCTTCAACGCGGCCGTCGCCCAAGGGCTCCAGGCGAAAGAGATCGCGGCCGGCGCGGACACGGTGACCTTCTGCCTGTCCAAAGGTCTTGCCTGCCCAATCGGCAGCGTGTTTTGCGGGTCGCGAGAGACGGTGGAGGAGGCACGGCGCTGGCGCAAGCGTCTGGGGGGCGGCATGCGCCAGGTCGGCGTGCTGGCCGCGCCTGGCCTGATCGCGCTGGACGAGATGGTCGATCGACTGGCCGAGGACCACGCGAACGCGCGCACCCTGGCGGAAGGGCTGGCCGAGCTGCCAGGGGTCCGATGCGATCTGTCGCGGGTGCAGACCAACATCGTCTACTTCGACCTGGAGACCATCGATGCAACCGTCTTCGCCGAAGCTTGCGACAAGCGTGGCGTGCGCGGCCTCCCGACCGGCCCGCGCCGGGTGCGATTTGTCACCCACTATGGAATCGACGCACAGGACGTCCAGTCGGCCTTGAAGGTCTGCGAGGAAGTGCTGTCGGCTTGAAGCTTCAGCTGAGAAGGTCGGCCAGGAGGGCCTGATCGATGTTGCCTCCGCTGACGACGGCGACCGTCGTTGGGCCGGGCTCCAGCTGCTCGAGCGCCGCGTAGGCGAGCGCTCCCGCACCTTCGGCCACCACTTTGGCGGCGGACGCGAGCTGCGGGATCGCGGCCTTCAACCGAGGCTCCGACACGAGCAGCCAGCGATCGACGCACTTTTTCAAGAGCTCGAAGTTGCGCGCATCGAACGGAGCGGTCGTGCCATCCGCGATCGTCTCTGCTTTGACGGTGACGGGTCCGCCTGCTTCGAACACCCGCGTCCACAGGGGATAACCGTCGGACTGGACCCCGATCACCTCTATCTCTGGCCTGGTCGCCTTCAGCGCGGACGCGGTTCCGCTGATCAAACCACCACCCCCGACCGGCACCACGACGCGTTTCAGATCGGGCACGTCGTCCAGCAGCTCGAAGCCGATGCCGCCATGGCCGGCGATCACCTCTGGTCCGGCGAATGGATGGATGAATGTCTCGGGCTCCCTGGTCCAGCCTTCGGCGGCCATCCAGTCCAGAACCCGCTCGCGCGGCATCAGGATCGGGGTGGCACCCCATCGCTTGACGCCTTCCAGCTTGGGCGCGGGCGCGTTGTCGTACATGACCACACGGCAGGGCACGCCAAGCTGTCTCGCGACGTAAGCGCACGCTTGGGCCGCGTTGCCCGCGCTGACCGTGATGAGTCCTCGCCCCAGCTGGTCTGGTGGAAGCGCCAGGGCGGCGGCGAAGAAGCCACGGACCTTGAAGCTGCCCGTCGGCTGCAAGCATTCGAGCTTGAGCAGCGCGCCCTCCACCGGAACGAGCGGAGACCTCAAGACGTGCGGCCGCGCGCGCGCGGCGGCCGCGCGGACGCGCTCGATGGGGATCACGGCCATAATCGTATTCGTGCCGATCTATGAGTACCGGTGCGAGGAGTGCGGCAAGCGCTCATCGGTGCTGGTGGCCGGCTTCTCCTCCCCCGACCCGGCGTGCCCTCACTGCGGAAAGCACGCGCTGCGGCGCCTGGTCTCGACCTTCGCCACCGTGAGCTCCGGCGACAGCGAGGGCGGGGACGACGATTTCGGTGGCGACGACGACGGATTTGGCCACGGCGACGATGATTTCGGTGGCGGGGACGACGACTTCTAGTTAGCCAGGCCCAGGACCTCGTTCGCGGCCTTGATCAGCTCGCGGCGGTGCGTCTCGTCATGCGCAAAGATCCGGAACAGGGCCATCCGCACTGGAAGTCGCCTGAAAAGGTCGAGCACGCGGCTCTGCCGGTAGGTGTCCTCGAGAGGGTCATAGAACAGGATGTCCGCGGTCTCGGTCATCGGGTTGAAGGCGCGCGACTCCTGGGCGGCGACGTCGACCTCGAATGCGATTTCACGCAATTTGCTCGGCAGTCGCTCGCGCAAGCGGCCGGCGAACTGCTCTCGCGTCACGCTCAACGCGCCGCTGGGAATGTCGCGGGCGTCGGTGTGACCCTGGTAGATGAGCTTCCATTTGAGCTTCCGCGCCACGACGGCCGCCCACGCCTCGCCAAGCTCGCGGCGACGCGGATCATCCTGGGCGCGAGCCCAGCGGTCGACGTCGGACAGGAGCGACCACTCGGTCAGCACCAGGTAGCGGTCGAGGCGTTCGAGTGGATTGCCGCCGAGCAAGATCTCGACCGTCGGTCGGAACACTTCCCGGAGCTGGAGATCGATCCGTCGCACCGTGCGGTGAAAGTAGACCTGGTGGTAGAGGTACAGCCTCGAGTTCAGGAACATGTAGAGGGCTTCGGCCGCGTGCGAATGGAGCGTCAGCCCTCGTTCTGAGATGAACGAGTAGTGGATGATGCGCTGGACGTCGACCGGCCCGGCCGAAACGCCGCATATGTAGGAGTCGCGCGGGACGTAGTCCATGTTGTCGGCCGAGAACGCGCCCACGAGGGCCGGGCGCAGAACCTCGAGCCACGGCGGCGGCTGGAAACCCTCGAGCTCAGTCGACGAGATGAGGTAGGCGACCCAGCGCGGATCGATCCGCTCTCCGGTGTCGAAATCGCTGGCCGGCGAGGCGCCGAGCTCACCGACCAGGTCCGCGAGCGGCCCGGTGATCAGCGCCCGGCCGATCACCTCGTGGTCGATGCCCCACGTGTCCAGGTAGTTCTCGTCGAAGAAGTGGCCGAATGGGCCGTGGCCGACGTCGTGCAGAAGCCCGGCGATCCGCATCGTCTCCTCGACCAGCTGCGCGGAGGGAACATCGCCGCAAGCGACCTTCAGCGACGGGTAGAGATGACGGGCCCACTCCCCGGCCAGATGCATCGCACCGAGCGCATGTTGAAAGCGCGAGTGCTCGGCGGTCGCGAAGACCCACCAGGCGCTCTGCAGCTGATGGATGCGGCGCAACCGCTGCAACCAGGCCGCGTCGACAAGGTCCTGCTCTGAAGCCTGGCCCGCGACGCCGCCGGGACCGCCCTTGGTGATGCGAAGGTAGCGGTAGATGGGATCGCTCGACAGGTTGACCCGCGAATACTCGGAACGAGTCTCGTCCACAAGGCGATTATTGCGGTGAGCTCTCTTTTGGCGGAGGGCGTCGAGCTTTTTAACACCGGTCGCTATTGGGACGCGCACGAGGCCTGGGAGCGCGAATGGATGCCAGATCGCAAGGGCCCGGACGCGGGCTTCTACAAAGGCCTGATCCAGGTGGCGGCCGGCTGCCTTCACTATTCGCGCCGCAACCGCCGCGGCGCCATCAACAAATGGCGGAGCGGAGCCGACTACCTCCGCCCGTACCTGCCGCGGCACAGAGGCATCCACCTGGCACCGCTGGTGCGTTCGGTCGACGGTTACCTGGAGGCGATACGTGGTCGAGACTGGCCCGACCTCCAGATGCCCGAGATCGTTCAGGAGTAGGGCGGGAACCTTCGGCCGGCGCCTGCTTCGATCAGGCCACCATGGCCCAGCCTTCGCAGGTCGCCGGCGTCCGCGCGGCCGTAGGCGAAGACGAACGGGAGCAGGAGGTCCAGTGAGCTGTTGCGCCCGAATCCCGCGCAAGAGGCGACGCCGACGACGGCGGTGTCCTCGAGCCGCCCCAGCCACAGCATGCTGCCCGGGTGCATGGGCGCGCCCAGCTGGAGCAGCTCGCCTCCGGCGTGTGCAAGCTCCGCGTAGGCGGGATCGAGTGGATCGATCGCCGAGGCGCCCGCGAACAGCACGAGGTCCGCCCCGCCGTCGACCGCCTCCCGGTACGCCGCCGCAACGGCCTCTGAGGTTCGGGCGACCTCCCGTACCGCGAGGACCTCGGCGCCGTACCAGCCCAGCTTGGCGGTGACTGCCTGTCGAAAGAGCTCCCGCGCCTTGGGTTTCAAGCGCTCGGTCGCGACAACGAACGTCTTCAGGGGCCGGAAAGCCAGCAGCTCGACCACCGGACCTCGCTCCCGGCACAGCTGTTCGGCGCGCTCGATCAGGGACCCCGGCACCGCCACTGGGGTGATCTTGCAGCCGGCCACCTCCTCGTCCTCGCCGACGGCCTGGCCATCCATGAGTGTGAAAACTGATATCGACCCGAGGCTGTTGATCGCGTCCACCACCTCGCCGCGGACGCGGACGAGTCCGCGGTGCCTGGCGACCAGCCGTGCCTGGCTCTGCACGGGCGGCCTGGGCTCGAGCCCCGGCCCACCCAGCGCGGCCGCCAGCCGGCCGGCAGCCTCGTCTTCATGCAAGTCCCCCGGCTCGAGCTCGACCACGTGGACCTCGCCGCTCTGCCGCACCCGCTGGAGATGTTTCTCCTCGAGGACGCTGCCCTTGCGAAGGTCGGGTCCAAGGTCGTGGACGAGTACGCGTCCTTTTATCTGTTGTGTGGAGACGGAGCTGCCCTCGAGGCGGATCGCTTTCAACAATTGAGAGGATAGAGGCGGGATGAATCTGCCCCCGGTGAGGCTCTACAACACGTTCTCGCGGTCCAGGCAAGAGCTGGAGCCGCTGCGCGACGGCGTGGTCCGGATCTATTCCTGCGGCCCCACCGTCTACCGCTACGTGCACGTGGGGAACCTGCGGACGTTCATGCTGCCGGACCTTCTATGCCGGAGCCTCCGCTACCTCGGCTATCAGACCGAGCAGGTCATGAACGTGACCGATGTCGGCCACCTCACTGACGACACCTTCGATCGCGGCGAAGACAAGATGCTGGTGGCGGCTCGACTGGAGAACAAGTCGACCGAGGAGATCGCCGCGTACTACACCGCCGCGTTCATGGAGGACATACGCAAGCTCAACATCCGGCCGGCGGCGCATTACCCCCACGCCACGCGGTTCATTCCGCAGATGCAGGAGCTGGTCGAGAAGCTGATCGCGCGGGGGCACGCCTACGAGATCGACGGGAACGTTTACTTCGACATCGCGACGTTCCCCGCCTACGGCAGGTTGTCCCGAAACACCACCGACAAGCTGCTGACCGGCGTCCGCGGCGAACCCGATCCGCGCAAGCGCCATCCGGGCGACTTCACGCTCTGGAAGGCCGCCGGCGAGCACCGGCTCCAGGTCTGGCCCAGCCCCTGGGGCGATGGCTTCCCCGGCTGGCACATCGAGTGCTCGGCGATGTCGCTGTCGCTGCTTGGTGAGCGTTTCGACATCCACACCGGGGGCGCCGACAACGTGTTTCCGCACCACGAGGCTGAGATCGCGCAGTCCGAAGCCGTCACCGGACACCGCGTCGTCAGCCTGTGGATGCACGGCGGCTTGCTGATGCTCTCCGGGGCACGAATGGCGAAGTCGGCCGGCAATTTCTTCCGCGTTACCGAGCTCGAAGAGCAGGGATTTAACCCGCTTGCCTTTCGTTATCTCGCTCTGCAGGCCAAGTACCGCGCGCCGCTCAACTTCAACACCGAAGGCCTGGCCGGTGCGGATCGCGCCCTGCGTCAGCTGCGAGACAGGGTGGCCGAATGGTCGAACGCTGGTGACCCGCACATCCCAGAGGAATGGGATTCGCGCTTCCGGGACGCGATCGGCAACGACCTCGACCTTCCGGCTGCGATGGCCCTGGTCGCTGAGCTCACGCGATCCTCTCTGGCGCCGGCGGCGAAGGCATCCCTGCTCGAGAGATGGGATCAGGTGCTCGGTCTCGACCTTGCTCCGGTGGGATCCGAGAAACCCCTGCCGGTGGGCGCGGAGCAGCTACTCGCCGCGCGCGAGAAGGCACGGGCCGCGAAGGACTTCGCGAGATCCGATCAGCTGCGGCAGGAGCTGGCGGCACTCGGCGTCTCAGTCATCGACACCGCTGAGGGCCAGAGGGTCAAGAGGTAGCACGGGAACCGGCGTTGCTTTGGCGGCCGGACTCAAACCCGCGTTCCTTTGGCGGCCGGACTCAAACCCGCGTTCCTTTGGCGGCCGGGTTCACCCCGGCCGCAACCCGCATCCCAGAAACGTCTCCCAAGCGTTGTGAGCGGAGGGCTAATTCAGTTGATCCGTACCTCTCCGAAGGGAGTTAGGGGCGCGAAACCGGCGCGTAGGACCTACGAGGTGGGGTGTCCGGGTAAGGCGCCGTTGAGCGCCCCGACATAGAGGGAAACTGGCAGGTTTCCCTCTATGAAGTGGAAGGGGCCAAGCCTTGCGGCCCAGCCCCGCGAGAGGAAGGGGTCAAAAAAAGTACGGAGCTACCTCTGCGGCGGCACCGTCACGGGCGCGTGCGCGCCCGACTCGTCGGTGGCCTCCGGCTCTCTGCCCTGACCTTTTGGTGAGGGGGTCGAGCGGTTGTTCTTGTCCTTGGCGTGATCGTTGGCGTTGGGGTTGCCACCGTGCGCGTTGGGGTTCTCCTGGCCGTGCTGGCGCGCGGCGCTGGCCACGTCCTGGCCGTGCTGGCTCGCGAAGGCGCTGACGCAGTCGCCGATTCCATGCTGCCCGTCAGCAAGCTTGTCCTTGCACTCGGCGACGCGCTCCTTGACCTGCTGTCCCCACACGGTCGGGTCGAGGCTTCCGGTTGCGGCGGTGCCCGCCACCGTGACCGCTGCAGCCGCCACGGCAACGCCGGTGAGAAGCTTCACGGAGAGGGCTGCGCCGGCGCCTCCGAGCAGCGCCCGCATCCGGGTGCTGTGGCTCCGGACCAGGCGCCGGGCCGGGATCGGCGCGCCGGCCAGGGGGTCCAGCATCCGCCTCAGCTCGAGCTCGATCTCGCGGTCGATGTCACCCATCTCAGGAAGCCATAACGCCGAAAGGGCGGCCGCCAACCATTTTTCAGCGCTACCGCCCGAGCACGGCCTGAAGCTGCTTGCGGGCGGCGGCCAGCCTGGAGGCGACGGTCTGTTCCGGAACGCCCAGAGCGGCCCCGATCTCGCGGTTGCTGTAGCCGTGGTAGTGCCTCAACACCAGCGCGGCGGCCTGCTTCGTGGGGAGCTTCTTCATCGCCCGGACGAGGTCCGACCGCTCGGCGAGAAGGGACGGATCCGGGCCGGGCGCGGGCCGGCCCAGGCGCCTGACCAGCTCCCCTGCCTGGCGCAGGCGCTGATGGCGGCGGTCGGAGATGGCGACGTTGATGGCGATCCGGTGCAGCCATGCCTCGACGGGCGCCTCCGGCTTCCACGTGCGCCATTTCCGGTAGGCACGCTCGAAAGTCTCCTGGGCGCAGTCTTCCGCGATCGCCTGGTCGCGGACGAGCGTGATCAGGGTGCCGAGGATGCGGCGATAGCTGTTGCGGTAGAGGCGCTCGAAGTCCGCCTCCGAGCCGGGCTCGTACTTCTCGACCACAGGCGGGGGCTTTTGATCCGCCTTCTCATCGCCTATTGACTGCAAACGGATGTTCGTCTAACCTCCCGAACATATGTCCGTATCGGCCGGCCCGTGGTTCGACCCGACCGCCTTTCAAGGCGACATAACGCTGGATCACGTGGTTTCGGCATCACCGGCCGTCTACGCGCCGCTGCCCGCGGACCTTCGTCCCGAACTCACTGCAGCCCTAAGCCGCCGCGGCATCGAGCGCCTTTACTCGCACCAGGCCGAAGCCTTCGATGCGGTCCGTCGCGGCCGCCATCTCGTCGTCGTCACGCCCACCGCCAGTGGCAAAACCCTCTGCTACAACCTGCCGGTCCTTCAGCGGTTGCTGGAGAACCCTGAAAAACGCGCCCTGTATGTATATCCGACCAAGGCGCTGGCCCAGGACCAATTAGCAGAATTGGGCGCTCTGAAGTCCGGCCTGCCGATCGAGGTCCGGGTGGACACGTATGACGGAGACACTCCGCCGGGACGCAGGACCGCCATCCGCGAAGGCGGCCACGTGGTGATGACGAACCCCGACATGCTGCACACTGGCTTGCTGCCGCACCACACCCGGTGGCGGCGGCTGTTCTCGAGCCTGGAGTTCGTCGTCATCGACGAGCTGCACACGTACCGTGGTCTCTTCGGCAGCCAGGTCGCGAACGTGATCCGCCGGCTGAAGAGGATCTGCGCCTTTTACGGCTCCAACCCGACGTTCATATGCGCGTCGGCGACGATCCGCAACCCGCTCGAGCTCGCGCGCCGGTTGCTCGAGGAAGAGAACATCGCGCTCGTCGAACGCAACGGAGCCCCGCGCGGCGAGAGAAGGCTCGTCTTCTACAACCCTCCTCTCGTCAATCGCGACCTCGGAGTGCGGCGAAGCTCGATGCTCGAGGCGCGAAGGATCGCCTCGCCATGGATCCGGGCGGGAGTGCAGACCATCGTCTTCTGCCGCAGCCGGCTCCAGGTCGAGGTGATGCTCAGCTACCTGCGAGAGGATCTTGCCCCGCGCCTCGATGCCTCCAGGCGCGTTCGCGGCTACCGCGCCGGCTACCTGCCGTTGCACCGACGCGAGATCGAGGCGGGACTTCGCAATGGCGAGATCACCGCCGTCGTCAGCACCAACGCGCTCGAGCTGGGTATCGACATCGGCAGCCTGCAGTGCGCGGTCCTGGTCGGCTATCCCGGCACGATCGCTTCGACGTGGCAGCAGCTCGGCCGAGCCGGGAGGCGGTCAGGGTCGATCGGTGTCTTCGTCGCGTCGAGCTCTCCCCTGGACCAGTTCATCGTCCGTCACCCCGAGTACTTCCTGGGCACCGACCCGGAGGAAGGGCTGATCGACCCCGACAACCTGCTGCTACTCGCCGCGCATCTGCAGGCGGGACTCTTCGAGCTTCCCTTCATGGACGACGAGTGCCTCGGGGCGGCCGACGTGCAGGACCTTCTGAGGCTGTTCGAAGAAGACGGGTCGGCAACACGATCCGCCGGGCGCTGGTTCTGGAGCCGGCAGGCCTTTCCAGCGGAGGAGGTTCACCTGCGCCGCATCCTCGCCGACAACGTCGTCATCATCGACACCTCGCATCCAAGGCCGCAGGTGATCGGCGAGATGGACCAGTTCACTGCGCCGGTGCTTCTCCACGAAGAGGCCGTCTACTTGCACGAAGGCGCCCAGTTCCACGTCGACCGCCTCGACTGGGACGAGAAGAAGGCGTACGTGAGGCCTGTCGACGTCGACTACTACACCGACGCCCTCGCGTCGGTGACCGTGCAGGTGCTCGACACCTTCGCGTCCGCCGACGGCGAGGGCCTGGGCCGCAGCCACGGTGAAGTAAAGATCACGTCCCTCGCCAGCATGTTCAAGAAGATCCGGTTCCACACCCACGAGAACATCGGCGCGGGACCGATCCACCTCCCCGAGCAGACCCTGCACACGACCGGCTACTGGATCACCGTCGACCCTGCGCTGTGGGTTGTGCTGGGCAGGGAATCCCTGGAGGCCGGCTTGCAGGGGATGGCGCACTCACTGCGCCACGTGGCGAGCCTGCGCTTGATGTGCGACCCGCGAGACCTCGGGTCGGTGGCCGAGGTCCGGTCGGTGACGACGCGGCTTCCAACCGTGACCATCTTCGAGGTCTACCCGGGTGGCGTTGGCTTCGCGGCCAGGCTCTACGCGCTGCATCGCGAGCTGCTCGACGACGCGGCGGCGCTGGTGCGCGATTGCCCCTGCGCCGCGGGCTGCCCTTCGTGCATCGGCCCGCTTCATCTCGTGGAAGGAGCGAAGGAGGCTTGCCTGAGGCTTCTCTCCGCGAGCGCCTTACCCGTCTAGGAGCTCCGTCTCGGCCGCGGCCGCATCGCAGCTACGAGCTGCCGCGGGCGTTCGAGGAGGCCGAGACGCCGTTCGGCGTCGCCGCCATGCGCCAGGACGTCATCCCGCTGCCGGCG
>DASXSD010000218.1:0-14469 GCA_036506195.1 Candidatus Dormiibacterota bacterium | reverse complement strand
GACGCTCGGGCCCGAGCTGATCATGTCGCTCGTCATCCCGCCCATCGTCGTCGGCGCCCTTCTGCTGTTCCCCTTCATCGACGCGATCGCGGGCCCTCGGCTCGCGCGCCGGCTGGGGTGGAAGCGGTGGCCGGTGCCGGGCCGGAACATCATCACCGGCACGATCTTCGTCGCGGCGCTGGCGTACATCGCGTTCCTGACTCTGTGGGCGTTGGCCGGGCCGAACTTCTGCCTGCCCTACCTGACCGGCCCGGTCTGCGGGGCCTAGCCGGGACGCGCCCAACGGCCGATAGTCCGGACTATCGGTGCTCTTTTATCGAGAAAGCGTCGGTTAGTCCGGCCTATGGGCAAAGATGCGGGTAGCTACGTTCGGCTGTCGTACAGCTGCTTCGTCAGCTCGATCTGCGCCAGGTGCTCGCGCGCGTGACCGTAGTTCGACACCAGCCAGTCGAGGCCGGGCCGAGGCGGGCGGTCGCCCCGTGGCCGCAGCTCGCTCAGGTCCGCCGGCGTGAGCGCGGCGATGTGCTCGTCGACCTCACGCGCCGCCTGGTCGATCAGCTCGAGGAGCCGCTTCTCGTCCGACTCGACCTTGAACTCCGACTCCCGGTCGCGCTGTGTCGGGATCGAGCGCACGGACCGGATCATCTCCAGCTCGGAGCCGATCGTGTGCGTCACCAGGACCGCGATCGAGTTCGCCTTCGGCAGCGGGCTCCAGTTGAGGGTGCCGGGGTCCAGGCCCTGCACGTGCTCGCGCATCTTCTCGTGGACCTCGGCGAACAGCTTGCCCACGGTCTCAGCGACCTTCTTCGCCCCTACCTCGTCCATTCCCCCTCAGACCTTCTCGGTCACCCGGTACTCCAGATAGCGACCAAACAGTAACCGCGTGTGCGCCTCGAATGCAGGCAGCACGCTCATGACCAGCCCGACCATCGGGTAGGCCATGTACTGGACGTAGACGAAGGCCCTCTTGGCCAGCGGCCACGAACTGGGTTTGGGCGGAAGCATGCGGATCTCGAAGTAGAGGAAGAAGACCACGCTCGAAAGCGCGACCCCGAGCAGCAGGTTGGAGAGCTCCCAGAGGGTCTGGCCGAGGTCGGTGAGCGAGAAGTCGACGCTGACCCAGAGCGGGACCGAGGCGCCGAACATGAGCAGCACAGGCAGAAAGATCCAGTTCAGGTGGTTCAGGAAGAGGTTCATGAACCTTCGCAGCCGAAGCCAGAACGGGATCTCCGGGTGCTTGAAGAAGCGCGCCAGCACATAGGGCACGTCGGTGATGCCCCATGCCCAGCGCATGATCTGGTTGTACTGGCTCGTGTGCGTGGAGGCGTAGTCGCGCGACTTCGGCGAGTCGCCGTAGATGGGCAGGTAGGCGGACTTGACCGAGAACAGCTTGCCGAAGGTGAAGAACGCCTTCCAGTAGAAGCGCGAATCCTCGGGGATCACGTCCTTGTCCCAGTAGCCGACCTTGCGCACGAAATCGAGGCTGCACGTGTAGCTGCTGAAAGCAACGAGCCGGTGCGGCCGCGAGTGGAGGAACATCTGCCACTGCGAGGTGCTGGCGGACATGATCCGCACCGCCATCGGCACCTCCCAGATGTTGTTGTGGAAGAGCGGCACGGGCTGCCAGATCGTGTAGTCGCGGAGCGGCTCGCGGACGTGGTGCCAGCTGATCCAGCCGAAGTACTGCAGGTGCACCTTGTAGTCGGAATCGAGGTCGGTGATGAGGATCTTCGAGAGGTCATAGCCCTCTTCGGTCAGGACGCGAACCATCCAGCGCCCACCCCAGTTCATGGCCGCGGACTTGCCGATGACGATGCCGGGCTCGAGCGGGTCCTTGATGTGGTAGAAGCCGCGCAACCGCCCGCCGAACTTCGCCCTCAGGCGGGCCACGTTCTCCCACCCCGGCTTGTCCGTCTCCCGGGTGATGATCCCGATCATCTTCAGCTCGTCCGGGTAGTTCGCGTCGACGATGGCCTGCACCGTCCGCTCGAGCACGTGGTAGGGCTCGGTGTAGGTGGGGATGACGCTGAGGTGGATGTACTCCAGAGGGTCGAGCTTTCCGCTCGCCACGTCCTCGCGGCAGAGGCGGAGCCAGTCCGTCTTCTTGTCTCGCTCCATCCGGCTGAGGGTGCTGTAGACGCCAGTCACCACGCTCACCGCGCGGAGCACCCAGTAGACGTCGAACAGGAACACCAGGGTGGCCACGAAGATCGCGCCCTGGAGCTTGAAGACGATCGGGATCCACGCCGGCGCGCCCAGCATTATCCAGGTGATGGCGCCCGGCATCGCCTCGAAGAACCGCGCTCCAAACTGCCGCAGCGCCTGCTCCCAGGCGGGAGCCGCGTGCTCGACTTCGGCGACGGCCACAGGCCAATTCTGGCGGGGGAATAGGAGCCGCGTAGGCGCCCTTCTAGTGGCTGATGGACAACCTCAAGCACTTCGACGGCCCAACTTTCGAGGCCGACGTGCTCAATTCAGCGGAGCCCGTGGTGGTCGACTTCTATGCCGACTGGTGCCCACCCTGCCGGATGATGACGCCGGTCGTGGAGCAGCTGGCGGGCGAGTTCGCCGGCAAGGTCAAGATCGGCAAGCTCGACGTCGACTACAACCAGGAGATCGCCATCCGCTACGGCGTGATGGGAATCCCGACGCTGGGCTTGTTCCGGGAGGGGAGGCTGGTCGACCGGCTGGTCGGCTACCCCGGCGGCGCGGGTCCGATCCGGGCGTGGATCGAGAAGAGCGCGGAACTAGCCTCGGCCAAAAACTAGTTCCGGGAAGCAGTGGCGGCGGGGTGAAATGCCCCGGCGCGCAGCGCCCGGGCGATGAGAGGAAACCATCCGGGTTTCCTCTCATAACTGACGTCGCCCTGGCGGCCGGGTTCATCCCGGCCGCAACATGTATCTCCGACTCCAGGCGTCGCACGTGGAAGGCTTCTAAGTCAAATTCCAACCGTATACCGGAAGGAGAGCAGCCCCGGCGCGCAGCGCCCGGGCGATGAGAGGAAACCATCCGGGTTTCCTCTCATAACTAATGACCCCACATGGCGCGCTCGGCATGCTGGACGGTCTCGGGGCCGTGCTCGCCGGTGCGGATGCGGACGGCGTCCTCGACGCCGATGACGAAGATCTTGCCGTCGCCGACCTCACCCTTGCCGGTGCGGCCTGCGACCGCGAGCTTGTCGACGACGGTGTCGACGATCTCCGACCTCATCACCGCCTCGACCTTGATTCGCGGTCGCAGCGAGATGTGCACGGCCGCGCCGCGGTATTTCTCCGTGTACCCGCGCTGGGCGCCGCACCCCTTGACCTCGGTCACTGTCACCCCCGACACGCCGCACTCGTCCAGCACGTCCTGGACCTCCTGCAGGCGCTCGTGGCGGATTATGGCGACCACCATCTTCATCGCCAGGCCGCTTCCGTTTGCCGTCATACCGGTGAGACCTCCTTCTGCGCGGCGGGCACGTGGACGTGTTCGGGGTGCGGATTGACCGTCGGCGTGTCCGGCTGGCGGTAGACGCCACCCGGCACTGGCATGAACGCCTCCGGGTAGCCCCACATGCCGTGCTCGCTGATGTCGAGTCCCTCCATCTCGTCGGCGGCGCTGGCCCGCAGGCCGACCGTCTTCTTGATGATCCAGAACAGGCCGAAGCTCAGGGCAAACACCGTGATGAAGGAGGCGGTGACCGCGATCGCCTGGGCGCCGAGCTGGTGGAAGCTTCCCGTGTAGAACAGGCCACCCTGGCCGACGCCGTTGAACTTCGCCAGCGCTGGGACCGTGAACAGCCCGCAGCTCAAGGTGCCCCAGATGCCGGCGAGGCCGTGCGCCGGAAGCGCGCCGACCGGGTCGTCCAGGTACTTGTCGATGGCGAGCACGCCGACCACCACGATCACCCCGGCGACCGAGCCGATGATGATCGCCGCCCACGGCTCGACGTAACCCGAGGGCGCGGTGATGGCGACGAGCGCCGCGATGGCGCCGTTGCCGATCATGCCCACGTCCATCGTCTTCGTGATCGCGTAGACCGTCGCGAGGGCCGCGACCGCGCCGCCGGCCGCCGCGAGGTTGGTCACCACGACGACATCGGCGAAGTGAAGGTTGGTCGCGTTGAGCGTCGAGCCCGGGTTGAAGCCGAACCACCCGAACCACAGGATGAGCACGCCCAGCTGCGCGAGGGGCATATTGTGGCCGGGGATGGCGTTGGCCCGGCCGCGCTCGTACTTGCCGATGCGAGGACCAAGGAGGAGCAGGCCGGCGAAGCCGGCGGTCGCGCCGGTCAGGTGGACGACCGTCGAACCGGCGAAGTCCTGCGACCCCAGGGACGCCATCAGGAATCCGCCACCGAAGAGCTGGTGGCTGATGAGCGGATAGATGACGGCCGCGAATGGAATCCCAAACAGGATGTAGACGATGAACTTGGTGCGCTCGATCATCGTGCCCCACACGATGGCGAGGGAGACGGCGCAGAAGACGAACTCGAAGAACCACTTCGCCGCCGCCGGCGCGGTGCTGAATGCGATCGCCGGCAGGTCCATCGTCGAGCCCGGGCTGAAGGTCGGGAAGAATCCGCTCCCGCCGATCAACGCGAACAGGCCCCCCGCCCCGAAGGCGAAGCCGAAACCCACCGCCCAGTAGGAGATCGAGCTGACGCTGAGGTTGGTCAAGACCTTGGCAACGACGGTGCCCACGTTCTTCATGCGGCTGAAACCGACCTCGAGCATCGCGAAGCCGGCCTGCATGAACATCACGAAGCAGGCGGCGACGATCACCCAGACCGTGTCCGCCGCGACGCCTGCGGCCGACGTGGCGGTGGTGTCGTCCGCGGCCAGGGCGACCACGGGCGTCAGGGCGGCGAGCACCGCGGTCGAGACGGCGAGCGGGCGTAGGTATCGAAGCAGCGATCTGGGCAACGAAGTCACCTCCAAGGCGTTGATGTCAGTGAGCGTAAGAAGCCGCCTGGCTCCTAAAAACGTGCGGATGTAACGAATCGGCGGCGCGCGGGTCGTAGCCATCGCACGGGAGACGCACCAGGCCCGGCGGCCCGTTTTCGTGTTAAACGCACAGAAACTCGGGCTTCACCTTCGTGACACTGGCACCTGATCGTGGGCGCGACCCGTTCCTAGGATGACCCTGGGGCCCGTCAAATCCTAGGAATCTCGTGGAGGGTGTTCATGGCAGTTGAGACAAAGTCCGTAAGCAAGACCAGTCCGCGTGAGGTGCTGGAGCGCGCGAAGGCCGAGGGCGTCGAGGTCGTCGACGTGCGCTTCGTCGACCTCCCGGGGACCTGGCAGCACTTCAGCCTGCCGCTCGGCGAGCTGGAGGTCGACAGCTTCAAGGAAGGGCTCGGATTTGACGGCTCGAGCATCCGCGGCTTTCAGTCGATCGACGAGAGCGACATGCTGCTCATGCCCGACCCCGACTCAGCCACGATCGACCCCGTTCTCTCGCACAAGACGCTTTTCCTGATCTGCGACGTCGTCGACCCAATCACCGGCGATCCGTACTCGCGCGACGCGCGCTATATCGCCAAGAAGGCAGAGGAGCACCTTCGCCGCTCGGGAATCGCCGACGTGAGCTACTGGGGCCCCGAGGCCGAGTTCTACATCTTCAACTCGATCCGGTTCGACCAGAACGCAAACAGCGGCTATTACTACATCGACTCCGACGAGGGCATCTGGAACTCCGGCAAGAACTCGGAGAACAACCTCGCCTTCCGGCCGCGGCACAAGGAGGGCTACTTCCCCGTGCCGCCGACCGACAAGCTGCAAGACCTGCGCTCAGAGATCATGCTCAAGCTCATCGAGGCGGGCGTCCGCGTCGAGGTGCAGCACCACGAGGTCGGCACCGCCGGCCAGGCCGAGATCGACATGCGATTCGACTCCCTGACCAAGATGGGCGACAAGCTGATGGTCTACAAGTACGTCATCAAGAACATCGCCGCGCAGCACGGCTACGTGGCGACCTTCATGCCCAAGCCGCTGTTCCAGGACAACGGCTCCGGGATGCACGTGCACCAGAGCCTGTGGAAGGACGGTGAGAACCTCTTCGCCGACGCTGACGGCTACGCCGGGCTCAGCCAGACCGCGGTGTATTACATCGGCGGGTTGCTGAAGCACGCGGCCGCGCTGCTCGCGATCTGCGCGCCGACCACCAACTCGTACCGCCGGCTCGTCCCCGGCTACGAGGCGCCGATCAACCTCGTGTACTCGAAGCGCAACCGCTCGGCTTGTGTGCGCATCCCGATGTACTCGACCAACCCGAAGACCAAGCGTGTCGAGTTCCGCTCGCCAGACCCGGCCGCCAACCCATACCTCGCGTTTTCGGCGTGCTTGATGGCCGGTCTCGACGGCCTCAAGAACAAGATCGTTCCACCGGAGCCCGTGGACAAGGACATCTACGAGCTCGAAGGCGAGGAGAAGGCCAAGATCAAGTCGGTGCCAGGCTCGCTGGGCGAGTCGCTGGACGCGCTCGAGGCCGACCACAAATTCCTGCTCGAGGGCGGTGTCTTCACCGAGGACGTGATCGAGACCTGGATCGACTACAAGCGCAAGAAGGAAGTCGACGCGGTCGCGCTCCGGCCGCACCCCTGGGAGTTCATGCTCTACAGCGACGTGTAACCGGAAGGAAGGAGCTCGTTCATCGAAGGGCCTCGGCCGGCGGCCGGGGCCCTTTCTCATCTATGTTCCCGCCAACGTGTTTGCGGCCGCGTCGCCGGCCAGCTCCAAGGAGGCAGGAAGATGGGTAGGTTCAGTCGTCGGATCGCAGTCAGTCTCGCTGTCGTGGTGGCCTTTCTGGCCGGGGCGGCACTGGCCACCCCCGCCGTGGCGGACGCGCTCAAGGACGTTCGGGTGGTCGACGTCACCCAGCAGCTCGCCAAAGTGAACCTCGACCAGACGCAGGGCAAATTCACCAGCGACCCCATCGACGTGAGCCACGCCAAGCAGATACGCCTTGACGCTTTCGTGGAGTGCCTGACGGCGTGCGCGAGCGACACCCAGCTGTTCCTCACCATCACCGAGGTCAGCAACAACAACACCTATGTAGTCGACCAGATCGTCACTGACAGGCAGGCGTTTCAGAGCAAGCTCTACGAAACTCCTGGGCAGTCGTGGACGCTCAGCATCGGCGCCAACCCGCTGTGTCAATGCGCGGTCGCGATCGTGAGCCTGTTCGCACGCGGCAGCTGATCATGGAAGGGGCCGCGGACTCACCCCGCGGCCCTTCCCTTCACATCCCCAACATGGCGCGCGCGCGCAGCGCGATCGAGATCGCGACCCGTGTCTCCGGGTCGTCCAGCTGCAGGGCCGTGAGGGACTGGATCCGCTCCACGCGGTAGGTCATCGAGTTGATGTGGATGCCCAGGTTGCGGGCTGCCGCGCGGCGCACCCACCGCGCCGCCGCCAACGCCTCCAGTGTTTCGAGCAATGGCGTGTCACGCGACTGCGCGTACTGCAGCAGCGGCCCCAGCAGCTCGTCGACGAAGCGGCGCAGCGAATCGGGGCTCTGAACCTCGAGCAGGAGTCGAAACGCACCAAGCGACCGATAGGACGCTACGCGACCGCGGCTCCCCGTACGCCGCGTCAACCGGAGGGCCTGCCTCGCCTCGACGTGCGAGCGAGCAAGCTCGCTCACGCCGTTGGCGATGTTGCCGATGCCGACCGACGCCGATCCTGGCTTCATGACCGGCGCCGCGGCCGCCAGCACCTGCGCCCCGAGCTTCTCGACCGCTGCCAGGTCCACAGCGAGGTCGTCCGGCACCAGAAACACCGCCGAGGCTGAACGGATCAGGGTGAGCGCGCCCGGCATGCGGGAGCGGATCAAGCCGCTGAGCGCGCCGTCGAGGCGGTCCTGCTGGCCTCGCGGCGCCAGTGCGGCCTCCGTCTTGTCGTCGTCGGGCTCGAGCACAACCACCCACGCGCGCTGCGGCAGCCGGTGGCCCAATCTCTCCGCCTGCCTTGCGATGCGCTCCGCCTCGTCCGCCTCGAGTCCTCCGGCGAGCACCTCCTCCACCAGGTCGCCGCGCAGACGGCGCTCCACCTCCGCCGCGGCCCGTTCTTTCGACAGCTCGAGGGCGAGCACCGTCGACCCGTGCTCCAGCGCACGCAGGCGGCCCTCGGGATCGACCGTCTCCTCGTCCACGACCACCGCGAGCAGACCCAGCATGTCCGCGCCGGCTCGCACCGGGACCACGTCGAGTTGACGCGCCGGACGCCCGGCGTTGATCCGCACCTCGCGCGCGGCGCCGCCGAACGGCGGCACGTGGATCCGCTGCGGCATGCCGTCCGACGACTCGCCTGCTCCGCGGACCCTGTAACCGTCGGCCGAGTAGAGGGCGGCGCGCCCGCCGGCGAGCGAGCCGATCACCTCGAGGATCGTTGGGATGCCCGCGCCGTCGAGCGACAGCTTGGTGAATCGCTCGTGGATGTCGTGCGACAGGCGGATCTCACCAAGCTGAACCTCCGTCCGCCGCTGCAGCTCGCTTCGTTCCAGGATTCCGGCGACCTGGGCCGCGATGGCCCGCAGGAAGTCGACGTCACCAGGGCTGAACTCGCGCCGCTCCGTGCTCTGCACGTTCAGCACCCCGACCAGGCGCGGACCCGACTCGATGGGCACGGAGGCCATGGAGTGGAAGCGGTCTTGGTCGAGACCGGGGACCCACTTCCAGTGCGGTTCCTGGCTGACGTCCGGAACCACCACGGGTTTCCGCGACTCGGCCACCCACCCGGTGACGCCCTCGCCGACCTTCATGGTCACCTTGCCGACCATCTTCTCGTTGAGCCCGTTGGTCGCCGTGAGCAGCAGCTGCTGGTTTGGCGCCAGCAGATAGAGTGAGCACACGTCGGTGCCGATCGCGGACGTCGTCTCGCGGATGATCAGCTCGAGCAGCTCGTCCGGCCGCTGCGTGGAAGCCGCCGCCTGGGCCAGGCGGACGAGGAAGCTGAGCTCCCGTGCGGCAAGGCTCGAGTCCGCGCCGTTCCTCACGCCTGGCATCGTGTCAACAACACTATGGACAACGCTCTGGTTAGTGTGACCGATACAGTCTCGACCTGCTCAGCAGGTAGGCGTTAGATTTAGCCGAGAGTGGCATCCCAGCACCATGGCGAGTGGCGGGAGCACTTCGCCGGCGTGGACCTGCCGGTACCGCTGCATGGCGGCGCCACGGTCACGGGGATCAACTTCGACAACGCCGCCAGCACTCCTCCACTGACCCGCGTCCGCGAGATGGTCAACCGCTTCTCCGACCTCTACTCGAGCGTGCACCGTGGGACCGGATACAAATCGCGCCTCTCGACTGAGGCCTACGAACAGGCGCGCGAGCAGGTGTCGCGGTTCCTTGGCGTGGACGAGAAGGACCAGGTCGTGATCTTCGTGAAAGGGACGACCGACGCTCTGAATCGAATCGCGGCGGAAGAGGCCCGGCTCGACGGGCGTCAAGTACTGGTGACCGAGATGGAGCACCACGCCGACCTGCTTCCGTGGCGTCATCGCAGCGGCCATGTCATGGTCGGCCTGTCGGATGACGGGTACATCGACCTCGACGCCATCGAGGGCGCGCTGAAAAGCGCGGAGGGCCGCATCAGCCTGGTCGCCGTATGCGGCGCGTCGAATGTGACCGGTTTCGTGTCCCCAATTCACGACGTCGCCGAGCTCGCCCATAGATTCGGGGCCCGGGTCTCCGTCGACGCCGCGCAGCTGGCCCCGCACCACCGCATCGACGTCCGGCCCGCGGGCGATCCTGGGCATCTCGACTTTGTTTCGCTCTCCGGCCACAAGATGTACGCGCCCTATGGAGCCGGAGTTCTCGTCGCACCGAGGGATTTCTTCGCCGGCGCGCCCGAGGTCATGGGCGGCGGCGCGATCAGCATCGTGACCTGGGACGACACCGTGTGGGCGGACCTTCCCGACCGCGAGGAGGCCGGCTCACCCAACGTCATCGGCGCCGTCGCGCTGGGCGTGGCGATCGAGACGCTGCTCGAGCTCGGCTTCGACGAGATGCTCGACCACGAGGTCAAACTGGGAAGCCGGATGCTGACGGGTCTCAAGGACATTCCTGGCGTGAGCGTGCTTGGCGGTGTGGACGCAGGCAATCGCCTCGCGCTCGCCAGCTTCGTCGTGGACGGCCTGCACCATGGACTGGTCGCGGCGGCGCTGAGCCATGAGTGGGGCATCGCCGTCCGGCACGGTTGCTTCTGCGCCAACCCGTACGTCTTCCACCTGCTGCACATGAGCAAGGACGACGTCAGCGCGGTCGAAGGCGAGGTAACAGCCGGTCGCAAGAAGGCCTTGCCGGGGGCAGTCAGGGCGAGCCTCGCCCCGTACAACACGGAGGCTGAGGTGGACCGTTTCCTGGAAGCGACGCGCCAGATCGCTCGAGGGCGCATCAAGGCGACCTACGAACAGGCCGCCGACGGAACCTACGCGCCCTCCGGCGGCTGGCCACGGATCCCAAGCCCTCTGCACGCGGCGATCAGATGATCAAGTTCATCGTCGAGGTCCTGCTCGCGATCTTCCTGCACCCGGTCGCCTTCGTCCTGTGCGTGATCGACATCGTCAATCGCAAAGACCTGGGCGGTTTCTGGAAGCTCTTGTGGATCATCATCAGCTTCTTCTGGGGCATCGGCCCGATCCTCTACATCGTCTTCGGCGGCGGAAAGCTCTGGTGAGCTAAAGCCGGCGCGATGACGGATCGCGGGGCGACCCGCGCCCTGGTCCTCGGTCTGCTGGCGCTTCCGTTCGGCCTGTTGTCACCGTTCGCGATCTGGAGCGGCGCACGCTCCTGGCGGCGGATCCGTGCCACGGGCGGAGCGCTGCGCGGCGAGAGGAGAGCCCTCGGCGGACTGGTGGCGGGCCTGATCGGTCTCATCACCATGCTTGCCGGCATCGCGTACTGGCTGATCGCGTCGTGATCGCGCGAATCCTGGTCGCGCTTGTGATCCTGTTGCTGTCCGCGTTGACGTATCCAGGAGCGCTGGTCGTTGGGCTCGCCACGCGCTTCAGCCCAGAGCAGAGCGCTCAACCCGGACCGGTGGGCAAGCTGCCCTGGCTGCATGTCGCCCACCCGCAGGGCGAGCGGCCGTACATCGCCGACGATCAAGGGAGGATGGTGCTTCTCCACGGGGCGATCCCGGCCGGTTTGCTTCAGTACGGGCCGTTCACCGTGCTCCCGTTCCCCAACGACCCCGCAGCGTATGACCAGGACCGCTGTCCCGCGGCCGCTGGCTGGAGTCCCTATCCGCCGCTATGCAGATCGGACCTCCAGCAAATGTCGGCGCTCGGCTTCAACTCGATTCGGCTACCAATCTCCTGGAGCCTGCTCGAGCCAGAGCGCGGCCGGTTCGACGAAACCTACCTCGACCGCATCTCCCAAGTCGTGCAGTGGGCACGAGACCTGGGGATGTACGTGATCATCGACATGCACCAGAACGCCTTCTCGCAGTTTGTCGCCAACAAGGACGGAGACGGGGTCAACCGCCGTTACAACAGCGGCGCGCCACGATGGGCGACCATCACGGACGGCCTGCCGTCCTTCGCCATCCAGGGCCAGCGGGAGCTCAACCCCGCCGTCTTCCAGGCAACGACGAACTTCTGGTACGACCGTGACGGCATCCAGGACGAATACATCGCGGCCGTCGCCCACGTCGCCCACCGCTTCAAGAACGACAGCACCGTGGCGGGCTACGGCATCTACAACGAGCCGTGGTTCGGGTGGAACTTGCCTCCGGGCTTCGACGATCTTCTTCTCTTTCCTTTCTACAGGCGCGTGATCGACGCCATCACCGGCGTCCACGACGGCCTGCCGTGCTGGTCGGGATTCTTCATGCCGGCCGTCTGCGGCTATCGGGATCTTGGGGTCGGCGACCGCAGGCACCTGATGTTCATAGACACCGGCCTGCTGCGAGAGGTCACCGACTTCCCAACCCATCTCGGACTGCCCGTGAGCTCGTATCCCAACGTGGTGCTCGCCCTGCACCCATATACACACATCTACACCTTCGACTACTTTCTACGGCTCCCACGAAGCAGCTATCCATGGGGCGGCTACGACCAGGGCTGGGACTCCGCGGAGCGGGAGGCGAGGGCAATGGACGCGGCACTGTTTGTCGAAGAGTTCGGCGACAACCCGGGAGACGACGCCTCCATCCTCCAGAGCCAGCTTCTCGAGGAGGAGAAGCATCGCACGGGTTTTGCGTTCTGGACCTGGGCCGAGACCGATGGGACATGGGGGATGATCCAGTCCTCATCGGGATGCATGCGCAGGAACCGCGAGGGAATGCTCGCGCGCGTCTATCCCCGGGCCTCCGCCGACTCGCACCTGACGTTTCACTACGAACCCCAGACCGGCGCGTTCACACTGGCGGCATCGGGCCGCAGTGGCGACGCTTCGACGCTTGTGTACATCCCGCCTGAAGTCCGCGGCGACATCTTGGTTAGCGGCGGCGCCGGTGCGTTGACAGCCGCGAACGACGATGGCAGCCGGCTCGTGACCGTCTCTCCCAAAGGGGGCCCGTTCACGGTTTCAGTGGCGCCACACGCGCTCGGCCTGACGGGCTGCGCGTAGGACTTTTGTCCCCGTTTTTCCAAGGGGCGTTCCCAGCCGGCAAACCTAGCGTTGGCTCTATTGACCGGCATGGGCTAATCTGGAGCGCAAGGGTGGGAAGTCGACCAGGCACGTCTGGCCGCGTTGTCGCGTTGCCGAACGGGAACGGGGACGGCGTTCAGGCGGTAAAACAGCGGATGGTTAAGAACGTCGCCGCGCTACGCCGTGCCAAGGGCGAGGTCTTGCCGCCGTTCGAGCCCGCGGTGAAGCTCGTCGCGGTCTCGAAGTCTTATGGCCGTAACGCGGTGCTCAAGGGCATCACCTTCGCCGTCGCGCCGGGCGAGCTGGTCGAGGTCACGGGTCCCAGCGGCGCGGGCAAGACGACGTTTCTCCGGCTCGTCCACGGCCAGCTCCGGCCCAACGCCGGCGAGCTGTGGGTGCGCGGCCGGCCCCTGCACCGGCGCTGGCGACGTGGCCTGGGCAACCTACGCCGCGACGTCGCGTTCGTGTTCCAGGAGCAGCGGCTGCTTCCCCGCATGAACGCGTTGGAGAACATCGTGCTCGCGCTGCAGGTCCGCGACCCGCAGGTCCCGAACAAAGTCATCAAGCAGCGCGCGCTGGAGGCGCTGGAGTCGGTCAAGCTCGCTCATCGCCGGGGCGCGTACCCGCACCAGCTTTCCGCCGGCGAGCGCCAGCGCGTGGCGGTCGCGCGGGCCCTGGCCACGAAGCCGCGGGTCCTGCTGGCCGACGAGCCGCTGGCATCGCTTGATGAGGAAAACGCCGCGATCGTCAGCCGGCTCATCGAGCAGGCGGTGGCCAATGGCACGACCGTGATCGTGGCCGGCCACCGGCACACGTTTCTCGCCGCGCGCCGAATCCTTCGCCTGCCCAGCGCGAGGGTGATGACCAACGGCGCCCGGCGCCCACCGCTCGTCGCGAGCGGCAACGGCCACGCCAACGGCAACGGTAATGGCGCCTCGAACGGCAACGGGAACGGGAGCGGAAACGACGCGGCGACGCGGAAGGACTGGTGGCGCGTCATTCTCCCGCCTCGCCCCAGGCCGCATCGCGCGGTCAAACCTCAACGACTCCCACTCTGGCGGCGGGCGGCGGCGTTCAGCGCGAACGGCTACCGCCTCGTCGCCCTGAGTGGACTCCGCAGCTGGAGCCGGGACCTGCGGCAGACGCTGCCCGTCCTCGGCACCATCGCGCTCCTCCTCATGCTGTGCGGCACGCTCGCCCTGGTCGGAGTCGCGGTGCAGCGGGCGGTGTCCGACCAGGCGGCCCAGGCCGCGATCGTGCGCGTGTATCTGTCAGACACCGCATCGCAGGACGCGATCTCGGTTCTTCGCTCGAAGCTGACGGAAGACTCTCGCGTCGCATCCGTCACTTACATCTCGCCCGAGCAGGCACTCGCGGAGGCGCGCAAGCGACCCGGCCTCGACAACCTGTCGAGCCTCAGCAGCACCAACCCGTTCCCCGCGAGCTTTGACGTACGGGTCCGCATGCTGACCCAGGTCGCTGCGGTGGCGGCGTCGGTCAAGGGCGACCCGGCCGTCGATCCCCTCTATGCGACCTCGTACGACCCCGACACCTACTCGCGGTTGCGCAAGGTCGCGCTCATCGCCGGTGGGATCGCGGCCGGGGTTGTCCTGCTGTTCGCCGTGGTCGCCTACGCGGTGGTGGCCAATGCGATGCGAGGAATGGCCGCCGCCCGCCGTCATGAGTTCGGCGTCACCCATTTGCTCGGCGCGCGTGGCTGGATGGTTCGCGGTCCGTTCATCGTCGAAGGCCTTACGACCGGAGCGCTCGCCGGCGCCCTTGCCGCCGCGGTGGTCGGGTGCGCGTTCCTGCTCGCCATGCGCTTCGAGAGCTCGATCTACGTCCAGATCCTTCCCGGCGTTGACACGACGGTGGTGCGCTACGTGCTCGCG
>DASXSD010000217.1:0-15336 GCA_036506195.1 Candidatus Dormiibacterota bacterium | reverse complement strand
TACTGTAGGGAGATGGCTGAGGTGGGGAGGCTGCTCCTCGTCTTCGGCGTGCTGCTCGTGGTCATCGGCGGAGCGCTGATGCTGTTTGGGCGGTTCCACCTGCCCGGCGATCTCACGTTCCGAAGCGGCAACACGACCGTTTACATACCTGTGGTGACCAGCATCGTTCTCTCGATCATCGCGACGATCGTCCTGAACCTGGTATTCAGGCAGCGATGACCGGTCCGAAAGTAGACTAGTTCGCCGCCCATGCAACTAGTCCTCAGCTGGCCGATCCGCCTGTTCGTCGTCGCGGTTCTCGTTTTCTCCCTCTTCGTCGACGGTGCCGGCTACGTCTACCGGATTGCCAATCACTACCCGCTGACGGGTGCGGTGCCCGGCCTGCCGCCCAACTTCGGCGGCTGGCAGCTGTTCTTCCACCGGGGCCTCGACCTTGCCGGCGGCACCCACATCGACTACGAGCTGACCAACTTCCCCGCTGGGCAGAGCCGTGCTGACGTTCAGCGGAAGACGATCGAGGTCATCAACCGGCGCGTGAACGCGCTGAACGTGAGCGAACCCGAGATCCGGGGCGCGGGCAGCAACTACGACCGGATCACGGTCGACCTGGCGGGGGTGAACGCCGCCCAGGCGCAAAAGGCCATCGGCGCGGTCAACAAGCTCGTCTACACGAAGTGGGTGAAAGACGACAAGGTCACCGCGGGTCCCCAGCCGGGATACAAGCCACAGTTGACGGGATTGACGGGTGACGATCTCTCGAGCGCCACGGCTAGCATCGACCAGAACGGCACCTCGTGGGTCGTGAACATCCAGTTCAACTCTCGCGGCGCCGCGCTCTTCGACCAGCTCACTCGCGCGAACGTCGCCGCCTGCCCCGGTGACTCCGACACGAACCCGGCCGCCCAGTGCCCGGAGCGCTTCCTGACGATCTGGCTCGACCTCTCACAGAAGGACATCGACAAGTGGCAAGACGCGGACTACGTGTCCAAGGTCATGCAGCCATACGACCCCGCCTGTCTCTCCGCGCAAACCCCGAACACGGTCTGCGGAAAGCTGCTGACCAATCCGATCACGCGCGAGGAGATCTCGGGCGGAAGCGCGGTGATCAGCGGCAACTTCACCCAGCAGAGCGCTCAGGAGCTCGCGACGGGGATCACGGCGGGCTCGCTGCCCGTCGACCTCGTCGCCCTTGACGTGACGCAGGTCAGCGCGACACTGGGCGCGGAATCGGTGAAGGTGAGCCTGGCTGCCGGATTGCTCGGCCTCGCGATCGTCGTCCTGTTCATGATCGTGTACTACAGGCTGCCTGGATTCCTGGCGAGCCTCGCCCTGCTCTTCTACGCGGGCGCCGTGCTGGCGGTGTTCAAACTCGTCCCGGTCACGCTGACGCTCGCGGGCATCACCGGCTTCATCCTCTCGGTCGGCATGGCGGTAGACGCCAACGTGCTGATCTTCGAACGCTTCAAAGAAGAGGTGAGAGCCGGGCGCACCATCACGGCCGCGGTCGACGCGGCGGTCAGGCGTGCGTGGCCGGCGATTCGCGACTCGAACACATCCACGTTGATCACGTGCGTGATCCTCGGTTTCGTCGGGCCCTCGGCGGTGAAGGGATTCGCGATCACGCTGGGGATCGGCGTCGTGGCGAGCCTGATCTCCTCGATCGTCGTGACTCACAACCTGCTTGCGATCGTGCTGGCCTCCGGTGGACTGAGGAGGCCTGGGCTGCTCGGAGTGGATCGTGTCCGAGCTGTCTGACGTGCGCGCTGAGAAGCAGCGCGCCGACATCGTGGCCGACGGCGAAGCGGAGGCTGAGGCCGAAACGGCCGTCCCGGCGTCAAAGCCCGCGCCGGCGGCCGAGCCCCGCGTTCGCAAGCTCGACATCGTCGGCAGGCGCAACTGGTTTTTTGCGCTCTCGCTGCTGATCATCGTTCCCGGCATCATCTCGATGGCGACACGGCACTTTGCCCTCGGCATCGACTTTGCGGGGGGCACCGAGCTCACGGTCACGTTCGCCAACCACCCGTCCTTTCAGCAGGTCGAGACCGCCGTGGAAGCCGAGGGCGTCAACGGATCCGTGATCCAGACAGGGGGTGGCGGTTACATCCTTCGCTACCCGGTGCTGAACCAGACCCAGCTGACCAACCTGCAGAACGACCTGCAGAACCGGCTTGGTCCGATGAACGTGCAGCAGATCCTGTCCGTCGGAGGCACGATCGCGGGGGAGACGATCTTCTACTCCGTCCTCGCCGTCGTCCTCGCCTCGGTCGCGATCCTCCTGCTCCTTGCGATCCGTTTTCGAAACGTGCCCGGCGGATGGCGCGCGGGCTTTCAGTTCGGCGGTTCAGCACTCCTCGCGCTCCTGCACGACGTGTTCATCCTGACCGGCATCTTCTCGATCCTGGGCAAGGTCTTCGACCTGCGCGTGGGGGAGATCGACGCGTTCTTCGTGACCGCGGTGCTGACCGTAGTCGGTTTCTCGGTGCACGACACCATCGTGGTCTTCGACCGGATCCGCGAGAACCTGCGCGTCAGCCAGCGGCTGTCCTTCGAGCAGGTGGTCAACCTCAGCATCATGCAGACCGCCGCGCGGTCGATCATCACGAGCTTCACCGTGGTCCTGGTCCTGGCGGCGATCCTGATCGCGGGCGGCACCACGCTGCAGGGCCTCGCGCTGGCCCTCATGATCGGAATCGTCTCCGGCACCTACAGCTCGATCTTCAACGCCGCGCCGCTGCTGGTCGTCTGGCGGAGAGTGCAGCCCGTCCGCTGAGCGCCGAATTACCCGCAATGGCCGGCAAATGCGGGATTGAATGGATCCGCAAACCCGCAATGGCCGGCAAAGGCGGCAAACAGCTTCAGCCAGACGGTGCGGTAAGGTAGTCGAGGACTGCGGACATGCCGACCTGGCCCATACCGTCGATCAAAGAGCTGCTCGAGCCGACGCTCAGGCACATGGGTTACGAGCTCTATGCGCTCGATCAGTCAGGCCAGTCGGGGCGCACCCTGCGGATCTCGATCGACCACGACGAGCCGATCACCATCGAGGACTGCGAGAGGGTGAGCAGGGTGGCGGGACCTCTCATCGATCACTCGAACCTCATCGCGGGTCGCTACGAGCTCGAGGTCTCCTCGCCGGGTGCGGAGCGACCGCTGCGCACACAAAACGACTACGGGCGGTTCAACGGCAAGCGCGTGAACATCCGCTACCGCAGCGGTGACGCAGAGGCGGTTGTGGAGGGCCAGCTGGTCGCGGTTGACGGGGCGGGGATCGCCGTCCAGGCGCCGGGCGCGCGAGGACGCGCGCCCGTGATCATCCATATTGCGTGGGAAGACGTTGTCGCGGGCAGGCTCGCGGTCGCAATCTGAACCGTCCACGCAGACGCTGGCCGAAGCGCTGAACGCGCTTTGCGCCGAAGTCGGCATCCCTTTCGAAGAGATGCTGCACACCGTGGAGAGCGCGCTCGCCGTGGCATACATGCGCGCCTTCAACCCGCCGGGCGAGGTCACCGTGAAGCTCGACACGAAGACCGGGGCCCTCAGCGTGCGGAGCCGCGTCGTGCATCCCGATGGGACCGTCGCCGTCGAGCAACTTCCTTCCGAGGACTTCAAACGCATGGCCGCGCAGACGGCAAAGCACGCGGTTCTTCGTCACATCCACGACCTCGAGCGCGACAAGGTGCTCCGGGACGTCGCCGAGCATCGGGGTGAGCTCGCCACTGGAGTCGTCGACCGCATCGAGGCCGGGATCGTCTATGTCGACCTCGGGCGCGCCGAAGGCGTCATGCCACCGGAGGAGCAGATCCCGGGCGAGGCTCTCCACCCGGGGCGCCCGGTGCTTGTCGTCATCCTCGACACCCAGCACAACCGCAAACAGGCGCAGGTCCGTGTCTCCCGCGCGTCCCGCTCCTTCGTCCACCGCCTGCTGGAGGCCGAGGTGCCGGAGATCAAGGCCGGCACGGTGCAGGTTCGCGCGATCGCCCGCGAGCCGGGGCTGCGGACGAAGATCGCCGTCTGGGCGAGCGAGCCCGGGCTAGACCCGGTGGGCGCGTGCGTTGGCCCCAAGGGCGTGCGCCATCGTGCGATCTTGAGCGAGCTCGCCAACGAGCACATCGACATCGTGCCGTGGTCGGAGGATGCGGAGGCGTTCGTGGCCGCGGCGCTCGGGCCGGCCAAGGTGGAGAAGGTGACGATCGACCGGGTCACCCGAACCGCGACCGTCCTGGTCCCACGGGGGCAGCTGTCGCTGGCCATCGGCCGCGACGGCCAGAACGCGCGGCTGGCGGCCAAGCTCACGGGCTACCGGATCGACATCAAGCCGGGCGAGACGGACAGCGTGGGCACGGGTGCCGAAGCACCAGCCTGACCCCTCCCCACCTGCTGGGGAGGGTGGCGATGCCGCGCAGCGGCACAGCCGGGTGGGGACTAGGACCTGCGTCGCCTGCCGGCAGGAGGCCGGCAAGGGCGACCTGATCCGGCTCGTCCGCCGCCCTGACGGGTCTGTCGAGATCGACCCAGGCGGGCGCCTGAGCGGACGCGGAGCCTACGTCCACGCGACGTCCGAGTGCGTGGAGATGGCCCGAAAGCGCCGCTCACTCGAGAGAGCGTTGGGTGGTGCGTCAATTCCGCCTGAGGTGTGGGCTGAAGTTTCGAATTCGTCCTGACCGGCATAATCAGTAGTCCGGATGAAGGCACACGAACTCGCGCGCGAACTCGGCATCAGCCAGAAGGAGCTGGTTAACTTCCTGCAGCAGCGGAGGTTGACCCGCAACGCCGCGGCGCCCCTGGCGCCCGGCGCGATCGAGGCTGCGCGCTCGGCCTTCAAGCCGGCGACGGTCACCACCAAGATCGAGACCAACGGCGACCGCCGGGCCGTCCTTCCGCCCACTCTCTCGGTCAAGGACCTGGCCGACAAGCTGGGCGTGAGCCCGGTCGAGGTCATCAAGAAGCTCATGGCCTCCAAGATCCTGGCGACGATCAACCAGGTCATCGACTTCGCCACCGCCGAGATCGTGGCTGACGAGTTTGGGTTCACGGTCGAGCCGGTGGCCAGCGAGGACGTGGTGGCCGTCGAGTCCGCCGAAGGCGAAGGCGATGTCGTCACCACCTCGCGCGAGGAGCTCTTCTCGCTCGCCAACGAAGACCCCTCCAGGCTCAAGCCGCGGCCACCGATCGTCACCGTCCTTGGACATGTCGACCATGGCAAGACGTCGATCCTCGACGCCATCCGGCAGACGCGTGTCGCCGCCGGCGAGGCGGGAGGCATCACGCAGCGCATCGGCGCCTACAAGATCGAGACCGCCGATGGTCATCCCGTCGTGTTCATCGACACCCCGGGCCACGAGGCCTTCACCGCCATGCGCGCCCGCGGCGCCCAGGTCACAGACCTGGTCGTGCTCGTGGTCGCCGCAGACGACGGTGTGATGCCGCAGACGATCGAGGCGATCCACCATGCACGCGCGGCGAAGGTGCCGATCATCGTTGCCATCAACAAGATCGACAAGGACAACGCAAACGTCGAGCGTGTCCACCAGCAGCTTGCCGAGCAAGGGATCGTGACGCGCCACTACGGCGGCGAGCACGAGTGCGTGCACCTCAGCGCCAAGACCGGAAGGGGCATCGACGACCTACTGACCACCATCGTCCTGTCATCCGACATCCTTGAGCTCAAGGCCAACCCCGACCGCAACGCCATCGGGACCATCGTCGACGCCCACCTCGAGCGTGGCCGCGGGCCGGTCGCCACGGTGCTCGTCCAGGCCGGCACGCTCAAGGTCGGTGACGACTTCGTCTGCGGGCACATCTACGGCCGCGTGCGAGCGCTGGCCGACGACCGCGGGCGGAGCGTCACCGAAGCGCCGCCGGCGACGCCGGTCGTCGTGTCGGGCATGAGTGAGGTCCCCCAGGCCGGCGACATCTTCCAGGTTGTCGGCTCGGAGAAGGCGGCCCGCCAGATCGCCCTGACCAAGCTCACCGAGAAGCGCGCCCAGGAGGCTGCGCGCGACTTCACGCCGCGGATCACCCTGGAGGACCTGGCCCGCCGCGCCAAGGAAGGCGAAGTCAAGGAGCTCAGCCTGGTCGTCAAGGCGGACGCCCAGGGCACGCTGGAGGCGGTGCTGGCGGCGCTCCAGAAGATCGAGGACCCGGTGGTCGCGATCAAGATCGTCGGCCAGGGCGTGGGCGCGGTCAGCGACTCGGACCTTCTGCTCGCGGGCGTTTCCAGCGCCATCATCGTGTGCTTCAACCTGAAGCCGACGCCGGCCAGCACCGCCGCGGCGGAGCGCGCCAAGGTCGAGGTCCGCTACTACGACGTCATCTACAAGCTGACAGAGGACGTCGAGCGCGCCGCCAAGGGTCTGCGCGAGCCCACGTACCGTCAGATCCGCGAAGGCAAGGTCGAGGTCGTCACCCCGATCAAGATCCCGCGCACCGGCATCATCGCCGGTAGCCGCGTCGTGGAGGGCAAGGTCAGCCGTGGAGGTTGGGTCAAGCTTTTCCGAGGCAGAGAGCAGCTCTTCGAGGGGCGGATCAGCTCCCTCAAGCACTTCAAGGAAGATGTGCGCGAGATGCCTGCCGGGCAGGAGTGCGGCATCGGCCTCGAGGGCTGGGAGGAATTCCAGCCAGGCGACGTGATGGAGACGTATCGACTCGAGCGGGAAGAAATCTAAGCGAGCGTGTTCTCGCTAAAGGCGGTGGTCAGCATGACCAGCTACCGCGCGGACCAGGTGGGCGAACAGGTGCGCGAAGAGATCATGTCCATCATCCGACGCGATCTGAAGGATCCGCGGATCGGATTCGTCAGCATCACCGCGGTCCGGATGTCGCCAGATCTGCGCCAGGCTCGCGTCAGGGTGAGCGTGCTCGGCACTCCCGATGAGCAGAAGGCTTCGATCAAGGGGTTGGTCTCGGCCAAGGGCCTGATTCGCCACGAGCTCGGACGGCGGCTGCAGAACCTCAAGTTCTCGCCGGACCTCCGTTTCGAGCTGGATCCCTCGATCGAGTACAGCGTCCACATCTCCGAGCTCCTCAAAGAGGTGCTTCCGCATGGGGACGGGGAGGACTCAAGGCGATAGTCACCGCGCAGCTCGACAAGCCGCACCTGTACGACGAGATCAAAGATCTCATCGACGCCAACCAGGAGATCCTGATCTTCGGCCACAAGGACGCCGACGGAGACACGCTTGGCTGCAGCCTGGCGTTTGCCGAAGCCCTCCACTCGGAAGGCAAGGACGTCTGGGTGCTGGTACCGCCGCCGCTGCCACCGATGTACGCGTTCCTGCCCGGTTTCGAGGACATCCAGGCCGAGCCGCCGCACGGCATCGATCCTCAGCTCGTGTTCTTCTTCGACTCCGGCAACCTGGAGCGATCGGGCAGCGCCGTGCGGCGCATCGCCTCCCATGCCACCATCGTCAACGTCGACCATCACCCGTCCAACTCGCGGTTCGGCGATATCAACGTGATCGATCCCGACGCTTCCGCGGTCGGGCAGATGGTCATGGAGATGCTCGATCACTTCGGCTATCCGATCACGCCGACCATCGCCGCCAACCTGTACGTTGCCCTGCTCACCGACACCGGCGGATTCCGCCATGAGAACACGACACCGCGGGCGCTGGACGACGCGGCCAGGCTGGCCAGGCTTGGCGCCGACCCCGGCCACATCGCGACCCAGGTCTACAAGATGAGGCCCGAGACAACGCTGAAGCTGAGCGGCCTGGCACTGGCGACGATGCGGGTCGAGCTCGACGGACGCCTCGCCTGGGCGAAGGTCACTCGCCGCATGCTGAAAGAAGCCAACGCCGTGATGGCGGAATCGGAGGGCATCATCGACACCCTCAACAGCATCGCGGGCCTGGAGCTGGCCATCCTCTTCAAGGAGGTGTCCAGCGAGCTGACCAAGATCAGCGTCCGCAGCCGTGGGGCCGTCGACGCGGCCGCGCTGTGCGCGTCATTCGGAGGTGGGGGACACATCCGGGCTGCGGGGGCGGAGATCCCCAAGGCCATGGACGAGGCGATCAAGTTCGTGCTGGCGGCCGCGAAGGAGGCGATCCTTGCCGCCTCGACCCAGCGCGGTTAACCCCACGAAGTCAGGCCGCTGCGCGGGTCCCTCGGCGTGACTTCGCGGGGACCCCTTGACGCATCGCGCTTTTCGACTGGGGTTCTCAACTTCGACAAGGGCGCCGGCGAGACCTCCTTTTCTGCCGTCAACCGCCTGCGGCGGCTGACCGGCGCGCGCCGGGTCGGTCACGCGGGGACGCTCGACCCGCTTGCGACCGGCGTGCTGCCGATCCTCTTCGAATCGGCCACCCGCCTGGCCGAGTTCGCGCTGAGGCTGCCCAAGACCTACGTGGCCGACATCCACCTGGGGTTTGTTACCGATACCGACGACGCGGAGGCGGACCCCCGCCCGGCCGGTGACTCGAGCGCGATCGCGCCGGGCGACGTCGAGGCGGCGCTGTCGACGTTCGCGGGCCGCATCATGCAAAAGCCGCCTGCCTACTCGGCGGTCAAAGTTGAAGGCAAGCGTGCCTACAGGCTCGCCCGGGCAGGCGAACCCGCGCAGCCCGCGGCCCGCGAGGTCGAGGTCTACGCCGCTTCGCTGCTCGACTTCCAGGCCGGTCCGCACGCGATCGCGCGTGTCGAGGTCAAGTGCGGGAGCGGAACGTACCTACGGGCGATCGCGCGCGACCTGGGTGAGAAGCTCGGCGTGGGCGGCTACCTGGGCCGTCTGGTCCGTACGGCTTACGGACCTCTCCAACTCGACGAGGCAGTACGCGCAGACCAACTGCCGACTGCCGAATCCGTGGCGGACCTGCTGCTTCCGGCGGAAGTCATACTGCCGGACATGGAGCCGGTCAGGCTCAACGTCGAGCAAGAAGCGCAGGTCCGGCAGGGACGCGCAGTGCGTGTCATCCCTGAGCCCGGGCCGGGCCTGATTCGCGCGCACGACGCCGCGGGGCGGCTCGTCGCGCTCGGGCACGCGGACCCGCTGCGACGGACTTTCGTGCCGGAGAAAGTACTGAGCTGAAGGTTCACATCGGACTGCCGACGGAGCCGATTGGGCCCGTCGCGCTCACGGTGGGCAGCTATGACGGTGTGCACCTGGGCCACCTCGACGTCATCCGGCATGCTGTTCGCTCGGCAAAGGAGCTTGGCGGCCAGTCGGCCCTCATCACGTTCGAACCTCATCCGCGCTGCGTGCTCGACCCCGCGAACTGCCCCTCGTCGATCACCACGTTGCGCGAAAAGCTGGCCTTGATCGGCCAGGAGGGTATCGACCATGCGATCGTCCTGCGCTTCGACAGAGCGCTCTCATCGCTGTCGCCCCAGGAATTTGTGGATCAGCTGTCGATGTCAATGGAGATCCGCCGCTGGACGATCGGCTTTGACTTCGCGTTCGGCCGAGGCCGGACAGGCAACGCGGAGTGGCTGCGTGCTCACGACCACGATGTCGAGGTGATCCCACCCTTCCAGGTCGCCGGCCATGAGCTGCACAGCTCGGAGATCCGGCGCCTCGTCACGGCAGGGGAGGTGGAGGCAGCGAACCGCCTGCTCGGACGTAGCTATTCAATGAGCGGGCCGGTCGAGGCGGGGGACGCCGTGGGCCGGCAGCTCGGATTTCCGACCGCCAACATCGGCATCGAGCCGAACAAGCTCGTCCCCGCCCTGGGAGCCTACGCCGGGCGCGTCATCGCGCCCGAGGGCGAGTTTGTGGCCGCCCTGTCAGTTGGCTACAGACCGACCTTCGGAGGCACTCAGCTCCGTGTGGAGGCGTTCCTGCTCGACTTCGAAGGCGATCTTTACCAGCAGAGGCTGGAGCTGCAGTTCATCCGCTACCTGCATCCGGACATCAAGTTCCCGACCCCGGCCGCCCTCGTCCAGCAGCTGAAGCGGGACGTCGCGGACACCCGCCGCATCGTCTCGGATTGACGACCGTCCTCGTGATCGGCGGCGGCATCGCGGGCTACTGCGCGGCGCTGGCCGCCCGACGGAACGGTGCGGAGGTCACTGTCGTGGCCAGGGCGCCGGGCGCGACCGCCCTCTACGCGGGTGGGATGGAGATCGTCGACGACATCGACGCGATCCTCCTGACTCCGTTTCACCCGTTGACTCGTCTTGGCATCGACGCGGTTGGCCTCGCAACGGAGCTGGACACCGCCATCTCGACCCTGCAGCTCGCACTGGGCAAGGAGGGTCTCAAGTTCGAGGGGGGATGGCGCAAACGTGGCCTGTACTCCGACATCCACGGACTCGCACGACCGGCCAACCTCGTCCCCGAATCGGTCGCGCCAGGTGAGCTCGGGGCGCTCAGCGGGAAGCGCGTCGCCGTGATGGGGGTGCCCCAGGTCGGCGACTACGACGCCTCGTCGACGGCGCTGGCGCTCAAGGAGCTGCACGGGATCGATGCCTTTGCCGAGGAGGTCTCGATCCCTGACCTCCCCGTCGCGGCGTCCCTCACCGACCTGTACGGCCGCCGGGCGCCCGCGCCTCGCGCCCGGGGAGCGGCGATCGCCTACCCGCCCGGCTTCACAAACCTCCCGGCCGACGGGTTTGAGCTCCTCGCCTCGCCTCCATCGCCACACGGCTGGCGGCTGCAGCAGGCGATCGGGCTGGGCGCCGTGCGAGCCGAGATCGCGTCGTTCGAGACGGCGGACAACAGGATCACGGCCGCGCGGTCGCGCGACCGCACGTTTCACGCCGACGCTTTCGTGCTGGCGACCGGCCGGCACATCGGTGGCGGGCTGGTCGCGGGACGCGCCACGACGGAGCCGCTCCTCGGGCTTGGAGTCTTCTATGAAGCGCAGCCGGCCTCCCGCCTCGGCACGCGGCTGCACCACCTGAGATACCTGGATGCCGCCACCGAGATGCGCACGGGGGTGATGACAGACAAGCGCTTGCACCCGCTGAGCGAGGACGGAGCGGTGCCTTACGCCAACCTCTATGCCGCCGGGGCGGTCCTGGGCGGCTACGACTACGCGGGACCCTGCGGCTTTGGCGTGCCGATCCTCACCGGCTGGCTCGCCGGACGCCACGCGGCGAAGCAAGCGACATGAGATCGGAAGTCGAAACGATCGTCGGCAAGGCGGCGGTCGACGAGCGGCCGGTCCGCGACCTCTGGCCGCTGGCCATCATGGAGCAGCGGGCGGGTGAGCAGCCGCCGCGAGTGCTCGTGGCAAGGCCGGTCGGGCGCGAGCAGGTCGCCGGCCTGCTGCGCTGGGCGGCGTTCAACGCCATAGCGGTCACCCCGATGGGAGGGGGGAGTGGGGTCTGCGGCGCCCTTTCGCCCGCCAGGGGAGAGCTCGTCCTCGATATGGGCGGTTTCGACCGCGTCTTCGAGATCGATGAGACCAACCTCATCTGCCGTTGCGAATCCGGCGTCAACGGGTATCAGCTCGAGAAGCAGCTCAACAACAGGGGACTCACTCTCGGGCACTATCCGAGCTCGCTCCCGGGCACGACCGTCGGCGGCCTGGTCGCCACCCGCTCCTCGGGCCAGGAGTCGAGCCGCTACGGGAGCATCGAAGACATGGTGCTCGGCCTGGCGGTGGTGCTCCCTGACGGCACCTTCGCGGCGCCGCGACCGGGTCCCCGGTCGGCGACCGGGCCGGCGCTGCACCAGCTGTTTCTCGGCGCCGAGGGCGGGTTGGGAGTCGTCCTGGGCGCCGTCCTCCGCATACACCGCCTGCCAGAGTCGACCCTGGGCCGCGGGTATGCCTTTGGCGACCTGCGTTCGGGCCTCGAGTGCATGCGCGCGATCATGCAGGCGGGCATCAGGCCGCTCGTCATGCGCCTGTACGACACCGAGGATGCCGCGTTCAACGGCTACGACGTGGCGGACGGAGAGTGCGTGCTGGTCATCGCGACCGCCGGGCCGGCCGAGATCGCAAAGGCAGAGGCCGGTGCCGTCAAGGACTTCGCCGGCGAAGCGCGGGACCTGGGCGAAGAGCCATGGCAGAGGTGGCAGCGTCATCGATTCGACCTCTCGGCGGAGAGGCTGAAGGCGTTCCTGGAACCCGCCGGCGCCTACCTGGACACCATCGAGCTCGCCGGCTACTGGACCGTCCTTCCCGAGCTTCATACGAAGGTCAAAGCCGCAATAGCCGTTGGCGGGTTGGCGTTATGCCACTTCAGTCATGCCTATGAGCAGGGCTGCTGCGCGTATTTCACGTTCGGCGGGTCTGGGGAGACGGAAGCTGAGGCGAGGGCTCTCTACGGCCGGGCGTGGGAGGGAGCGATGAGCACTGCACTCGAGCTTGGTGCGACGATCACCCATCACCACGGCGTCGGGCAGGCGCGAGCCCGGTGGGTCGCGGACGAGATGGGAGGATGGATGCGAGTGTGGCGAGCGGTTAAGGAAGGCATCGATCCCAAGGGGACGATGAATCCGCACGCCCTGGGAGGTGCGCGATAGGCTCCCGGCCCGGCTCTCCGATCCTCTTCGTCGTCAACCCGGCATCGGGTGCCGGCAAGGCGGGGCGTGAGTGGGCCGCCGTCGAGTCGTGGCTGCCGTCGAGCGGGCTCCCGTACGAGGTCGCCAAGACGACGCGACCGCTTGAGGCGACGGAGATCGCGCAGCACGCTGTGCGCGAATCCCGACCGGTCGTGGTCGCCGTGGGCGGCGACGGAACCCTGAACGAGGTCGTCAACGGCTTCTTCCGCAACGGGGCGCCGCTTCCCACGACCAGCAAGCTGGCGATGGTCCCGCTCGGCACGGGTGGTGACTTTCGGCGCACGCTGCGCATCCCGTCCGACAGCCGGCAGGCGATCGAGGTCTTGCGCAGCGGAGTGGTGAGGAGGCTCGACGCGGGGTGCGTGACCTACCAGACCGAAGACGGTTCGACGGGGGTCCGGCATTTCATCAACATCGCCGACGCGGGCCTTGGCGGCGAAGTCGTCTACATCGTCGGCAACGGCACCAAGCGATTCGGCAGCGCGACCTACACCCTGGCCGGCCTGCGAGCGCTGATGGGCTTCAAGAACAAGCCGATGACCGTGAACATCGACGGTGTCGTCCACGAGCTCAAGAAGGCGCAGCAGGTCGTCGTCGCCAACTGCCAGTTCTTCGGCGGAGGCATGCAGATGGCGCCGTCCGCGTCGCCAACCGACGGCGTGTTCGACGTGGTTCTGATCAAGAACGCGGGCAAGATCGAGACCATGCGGGGGATGAACGACATTCGCAGCGGCAAACACCTCGACCAGACGAACCCGAAAATGGAGCTCATGTACGGCAAGAGGATCTCGGTGACCTCGCCGGCGAGGGTGCGGATCGACCTGGACGGTGAGGCGGTCGGCTTCCTGCCCGCGCTCTTCGAGATTCAGCCCGGCGCGATCGAGTTCATAACACCACGTTGACGTTCGCAGGGGGAACCTTGCCAGGTTCCCCCCCTACGTCGCGGCGCTCAGCGGCGCATGTCGGTAATCGCAGGCACTGCCGCATTGCGCGCCGGATTCGCGCCGCTAACCCCTTCCGGCGCTGATCTAATTTTTCAATAGCCTTCCACACGCCTCGCCAGGTGGCCTTGCGCCAAGCGGGGCGCGGCCAGGCTAGGCCTGGCCGCCAGTGCGCCGCAGAGCGGCCGCAGCCAAGTCTCATGGGTAGCATCTGAACTCATGGCCAAAACACGAGGGGTCATCGCGACCCCGCATCACCTCGCCTCAGAAGTGGGCGCGCAGGTGTTGCGCGACGGAGGCAACGCGATTGACGCCGCGATCGCGGCCGACGCCGTGCTCTGCGTGGTCTATCCGCACATGACGTCGGTCGGCGGCGACCTGATGGCGATCGTGTGGGCGGAAGGCGAAGGGTCGCCGGTCGGGTTGATCGGCGCCGGGCGTTCGGGCGAGCGCGCGACGATCGAAGCTGTCCGCGAGCAGGGCTTCGACGAGATGCCGGCCCGCGGCGCGCTCTCGGTCACCGTCCCGGGGACGGTCGAGGCGTGGGGGAGGCTGCTCGAGCGGTTCGGCAGCGTCGGCCTGGGCGCCGTGCTCGAACCGGCAGCCGCGATTGCAGAGCAGGGTTACGTCATCTCGAAGGACCTGGCCGAAAATCTCAAGCGAGCGGCCGACCTCCTTCTCAAGGAGCAGCACGCGTACGCCCTGTACCCGCCGATGGAGCACGGCATGCTCCTCCGGAACCCCGAACTGGGTTCGACGTTGCGCGACATCGCGCGTACCGGGATCAACGGTTTCTATCGAGGTGCGATTGCGGAAGCGATCGCCACCGCTCTCAAACGTCGCGGAGGCTTTGTGACCAGGCAGGATCTCGCGACGCATCGCTCGCAGTGGGTCGAGCCGATCGCGTTTCCGTACCGCGACGTCGTCGTGTACGAGCTGCCGCCGCCGACCGCGGGCCTGGTCGCGGCATCGATGGCGCTGCGGCTGGAGGCGGGGCAGGGGTTCCGCGCCGCCCGCGACGCGAGCTACGCGCTCCGCGACATGTACATCACTGACCCCGACTTCGCGACTACGCCGACGGAGGCGTTTCTCGACCCCGGGACCGTCCCCGCCGCGCGCGCCGACACCACGCGGCGAGGCGGCGACACCATCTACCTGTGCGCGGCGGATGAGCACGGCAACGTCATCTCGCTGATCCAGAGCGTCGCCTACGACTTCGGCTCCGGCATCGTCGCCGAAGGCACCGGCATGCTGCTCCAGAACCGCGGCGCGTATTTCAAGCTCGACCCGGGTCATGTCAATCGCCTCGAGCCGAAAAAGCGAACCATGCACACGCTGATCCCCGCCATGGCCGCGCGCGATGCGCGTCCGTGGGCGGCGTTCGGGACCATGGGCGGCGAGCGCCAGCCGCAGCTGCAGGTCCAGGTGCTGCGAAACCTCGTCAACGAACGCCTGGACCCCGCGGAGGCGGTGGCCAGGCCGCGCATGGCTGTGCTTGTCGACGGCGAGACGCTGGCCGTGGAGGCCGACCATCTTGGCGCAGCGGAGATGGCCCGCGCCGATTCCAGGGTGAGGCTGATGCCCTCCAAACATCACTGGTTTGGACACGCTCACGCGCTCGTGATTGACGGACCGGGCAAGTGGCGCGCCGGGGCCGATCCGCGCTCCGACGGATCCGTCGAAAACGTGCGATAGTCCGGACTAACACGTGAAATCGTGGTGGCAAGCCTCGCGATAGTCCGGACTATCTGCGCAAGAACTACGCCCGGGAACGCCGAAAACGCACTCCCCCGTATACTTGCCAACCGAGTTTGGCAGTAGAGAACGAAGTCAAAGGCAAGCTGATCGCGGAGTACAAGCGCGCAGACAAAGACACGGGTTCGCCCGAGGTCCAGATCGCGCTTTCCACCACTCGCATCCGGGAGCTCACCGAGCACCTGAAGACGC
>DASXSD010000216.1:0-8442 GCA_036506195.1 Candidatus Dormiibacterota bacterium | reverse complement strand
CGGGCCAGGTACGGCTTTGCGCGCCAGGTCCTCGATTTCTATGGCGCGCTGCTCGGCGTCCAGGAGAAGGCATTCCTGGATGCCGCAACCTCGCAGCCCGATTCGGCCGCTCTTGTTTCGTTCATCGCCGAGGTCGTCTTCCCGAGCGTGATCGATGTGACAGTCGCGGTCGGGCCAGACCGGTTGCGCTCGGAGGTCATCCAACGACTCGACGTCGAGGATCCGCGCGAGATGATCCGGCGCTGGATGCGAGGCGACGAGCAGGCGGCGGTCGACCGCTATCTTGCGCGCGCGGCGCTCGGACCGGTGCTGGAAGCGCTCGGCGTCCAGGCGCGGTCGGTGTGTTCCGGCCCGCGCGACGCGCGCCACTGCCCCGAGTGCGGCGGCCCACCACAGCTCAGCTACTTCTCGGTCGCGCAGGACGACCTCGCCACCGGACCGAGGTATCTCCTGTGCGCACGATGCGGTGCCGCCTGGGGTTACCCCCGGATGACGTGCGCCTCTTGCGGCGAGGACGCGAGCTCCAGGTTGAGCATCTTCGGCGAGCACGGCACCACCTCAGGCGAGCGGGGAAGCATGGTGCGCGGCCTGCCCGCGGGGGTCGCAAGCGCCCAGCATCAGCCCGTCTTTCCGCACATGCGGATAGATGCGTGCGAATCGTGCCGGCGCTACCTCTTGAGCATCGACCTCGCGACCGAGCGCGGCGCGGTGCCGGTCGTCGATGAGCTGGCCGCGATCCCGCTCGACCTCCATGCCCGCGAGCAGGGCTTCTCCAAGATCATCACCAACCTGATGGGCTTCTGACCATGGCGACCATTCAGGCAGGCCAGGAGTACGGATTCTTCACCGACACGAGCGTCTGCATCGGATGCAAGGCGTGCGAGGTCGCGTGCAAGGAGTGGAACCAGCTGCAGGGCGACAGCCCGAGCTTCCTGGCCGACAGCTTCGACAACACCGGCAAGCTCGACGCGCAGAACTGGCGCCACGTGAAATTCATCGAGCACGTGCCCGATCAATCGTCGACGCCAGGCAACGGCACCGCCTGGCTGATGATGTCGGACGTCTGCAAGCACTGCAAGCAGGCGAGCTGCATGGAGGTGTGCCCGACCGGCGCGATCATCCGGACCGAGTTCAACACCGTCTTCATCCAGCAGGACGTCTGCAACGGGTGCCGCAACTGCATCGCCGCCTGCCCCTACGGGGTGATCGGCATCAACTCCCAGACGGGCACCGCGCACAAATGCACGCTTTGCTATGACCGGCTGCAGGGAGGCCTGGAGCCCGCATGCGCGAAGGCGTGTCCGACGCAGTCCATTCAGTTCGGGCCGCTGGCCGAGCTCCAGAAAGCCGCTGACGTACGTCTCGCGGCGCTCCACAGTCAGGGTGTCAGCCAGGCGCAGCTCTACGGCCGTGACGACAAGGTCTACGGGGGCCTCAATGCCTTCTTCTTGCTCATGGACAAGCCCGAGACCTACGGCCTGCCCAACGCCGACAACGCAATGTTGCCGAGCCGCAACAACATCGGCGGTTATGTGGGAGCTGTCGTGACGGGCGTCCTGGCGGTGATCGCGGGACTGGTGGCGTTCCGCCGCCGGGGCATGGGCTAGATGTTCCTGGCCGCCGAGCACTTCGTCCACCCGCCGGAGTGGTTGTGGTGGATCCTCTTTTACTTCTTCTTCGCGGGGATCGCGGGCGGGACCTACCTCGTGGGGACGTTGCTGCGACTGTCTGGCGATCCCCGTGACGAGCCGGCGGCGAGGATCGCCTTCCTGGTCAGCCTTCCGGCCACGGTCATCTGCCCGATCCTGCTCACCGCCGACCTGGGAGCGGGCTGGCTGAGGTTCTGGCACATGCTGGTCAATGTCACCCCCGGCGACACCGGCCTGAACTTCAAGTACTGGTCCCCGATGTCGGTCGGCGCCTGGGCGCTCCTGGTCTTCGGATTTTTTGTCGCCGTCTCCGCGCTCGACGCCTGGCTTGGCGGAAGGCGCGGGTCAGGCGTCATCCCGATGCCCGTCAATCGCGTGTTCAACATCGTCGGCTCGATCCTCGCGATCTACATCGCCTCCTATACCGGAGTGCTGCTCAGCGTCAGCAACCAGCCGATCTGGAGCGACACCTGGGTGCTCGGCGGCCTTTTCCTGGCCTCCGGGCTCAGCGGCTCGGCCGCGCTCATCGCGCTCTTGATCCGCAACCGCCCGGAGGCAAGCTTCAGCCTGGCCCGGCTCCATCAGGCCGACGGCTACTTCTCGGTGCTGGAGCTCGCGCTGATCGTCGCATTCTTCGTCACTGTCGGCGCCGCAGGAGCACTTGGTCGTGTTCTGCCCTGGCTGCCGCTCTGGGCGATCGCGGTGGCGGGTGTGGCCGGATCGCTGGTCGAGGCACGCGGTCGCATGCGGGTGCAGAGCGCCGCCAGCTCGGGCGCCGCCGCCGGAGTCCGCCTCGACACGGTCGTTGTCTCGCTGCTCGTCCTGCTCGGGGTGCTCGCGCTGCGAGCCGCGGTGATCTTCAGTGCCCAGTAAGGAGGAGGTCCTCGCGGTCCTGTCCGCGATCAAGGATCCCGACCTCGGACGCGACGTCGTCAGCCTCGGCATGATCAAGGACCTGGCGGTCACCGACGCGGGCCAGGTCAGCTTCACGTTCGAGCTGACGACCCCGGCGTGCCCGGTGCGCGATCGGTTCCAGACGCTGGCTCGTCAGCTGGTCGCCGACATCCCCGGCGTGACCGCCGTCGATCTCAAGATGACAGCCAACGTTCGCAGCGCGTTCAACGGCCGCTCGCACGAAGCGGCGATCCCCGGCGTGAAGCACGTGGTCGCGGTCGGCTCGGGCAAGGGCGGGGTCGGCAAGTCGACGGTCGCCGTCAACCTGGCGGCTTCGCTTCAGCTCTCGGGCGCGCGGGTGGGGCTTCTCGACGCAGACATCTACGGCCCGTCGGTGCCCGGCATGCTCGGGGTGACCGACCAGCCCAAGGTGCGTGACCAGAAGCTGGTCCCGCTCGAGGCCTACGGGATGAAGATGATCTCGATCGGGCTGCTGGCGGGTGCCGACAAGGCGATGGTATGGCGCGGCCCGCTGGTGGCACGGGCGATCGAGCAAATGCTGGGCGACGTCCTGTGGGGCGAGCTCGATTACCTCGTCGTCGACCTTCCACCCGGGACGGGGGACGCCTCGCTGACGCTTGCGCAGGCCGTGCCCTTGACGGGCGTTGCGATCGTGTGCACGCCTCAGGAAGCGGCGTTGAAGATCGCTCTCAAGGCGCTGCAGATGTTCCGCGGGCTCAACGTGCCCCCGCTCGGGTTGATCGAGAACATGAGCTGGTTCGTCTGCAGCCGCTGCAACGAGGAGCACTACATCTTCGACCACGGCAAGGCCGAACGCGCGGCCCAGCGGCTGGGCGTGCCCTACCTGGGCGCGATTCCTCTGGAAGGCGCGATCCGGGAGGAGGCCGACGCGGGCGCCCCGGTCGTCGTCGTCAGGCCGGACACCGCCGGGGCCCAGGCGCTGCGCAAGGTGGCCTCGGCCGTCGCGGCGCGAATCTCCGTCCAGAGCTTCCGCCAGCTGCCGGTCATCAGCGTCCGCTAAAGGCCGGGGACCTCTCTCTCCAGCTTCTGCCGGACTTCCAGGATGAACTCCGCCACGTCGGCGTCGTCCAGCTCAGGCTTGGCTGCGCGAAGGCGCTCGGCGGCCACGCCCGCCAGGTAGCTCGTCAAGGGCGCGAACCGTCTCTCCTGGGTGTGGGCGGCGACGCGCGCGAGCTCCAGCAGCTCGAGTGCGACCCGCGAGTCGAGCGACGGCTTTGTGATGGCGGCTCCCCGACGCTGCGCTGCGTCGACCCAGTCCTGACCCAGAGATTCGAAGAATGCATTCATGAGCCACACGTATAGCACGCGAGCGCGCTCTTCTCATTCGCCGGCGGCGAGCCGGTCGACTACCTCCTTCAGAACCTCGTACGGCTGCGCGCCCATGACGAGATATCGCCGGGCAAAGACGTGCGCCGGGATCGCGTCGATGCCCGCGGACGTGGCGAGTCTGCGGTTCTCATCGAGGACATCGTCGTAGCGGCCCTGCTCGATCGCGGATCTCAGCTCGCTTGCGTCCAGGCCGGCGCCGGCGCCGATGCGCACCAGGTCGTCGACGTCTTCCAGCTTGCCCGAGCCTTCCCAGTGCGCCTTGAACAGGGCGCGATGCATCTCTTCGTAGCGACCGCTCTCGCGGGCGAACTCCGCCGCGCCCAGGGCCCGCCGCGAGTTGATGATCACGTCGCGCTGCTGCATCGTCAGGCCGACCGATTCCGCGACCGACAGCAGACGCGCGTGCATCCGCTGCGAGCGGTCCCGACCGAAGTACACATCGCGCGGGATTCCTTCCACAGGGGCCTCGGGATGCAGCTCGAAGGGCAGCCACGTGACGCGGACCAACCCATCTCGCTCGAGCTGTTCGACCCGGACCGAGTCGATGTAGCACCACGGTCAAACGTAGTCGGAGAAGATGACGAGATCGACGGGCGAGGTGGCGGCCATCTTGACCAAGAACGCCGATCGAACACCAGGGATTCCTTCTGGCAGCGCTCGACCTTCCGGTGGCAGAATGGAGGGAGAGAGGGGCTGGGTGGGGGCACCCGCGTCAACTGCCCGGAATTCAGGAGGTCCGAATATGCCTGACGCGAAAACTTTCGTTGCGAACGCCCCGGCGTGGGTCGATCTTGCGAGCAAAGATGCGACCGCGTCGCGGGACTTCTACTCGAAGCTCTTCGGTTGGAAGGTCGACATCGCAGACGACCCGGAAGCGGGCGGCTACGCGCTGGCCAAGCTGGGCGGCAAGGACGTCGCCGGGATTGGTCCTGCGCAGGACCCGAACGCACCGACGGCGTGGAGCCTCTACATCGGCACCAAGGACGCCGACGCCACAGCGAAGAAGGTCCAGGCTGCCGGCGGCACGGTCGTCGCCCCGCCGTTCACCGTCATGAAGCAGGGCCGCATGGCCGTGTTCCAGGACCCTGCGGGAGCGTTCATCTCGGTCTGGGAGCCGACGGAGATGTTCGGCGCCGAGGTGATGGGTAAGCCCAGCTCGTACGGGTGGGCCGAGCTCAACTCGCGCGGATTCGACCAGGCTAAGAAGTTCTACAGCAGCGTTTTCGGTTGGACCCAGAAGGTGAGCCCGATGGGCGAGGGCCAGGGCGACTACACCGAGTTCCAGATTGACGGGCAAAGCATCGCCGGGGGCATGGACATGAACCCGATGATCCCCAAGGATGCCCCGTCGTACTGGCAGGTGTACTTCACGACCGACGACGTCGACAAGACGTACAAGAAGGCAATCGACCTCGGTGCGAAGGAGATGCTTCCGCCCCAGGACTTTCCGGGCGGCCGCTTTGCGATCTTGAGCGACCCGCAGGGCGCGTCCTTCGGCCTGCTCACAATGCGGCAGAGCTAGAGCGAAGTAGAGTTACGAGCCGGCGGGCCATTCGGCCCGCCGGTTTTTTATTTTCAGTTGATGGCGAGACGAGAGCCCGACGTCGACAGGTGGCTGAAAGGGAAGCCCGCCGAGCCGTTGCTGCGTCGGCTCCGCGACGTGATCATGTGGGCCGACGATCGCATGACTGAGTACCTCAAGCACGGCACCGTCCAGTTCGCGTGCAAAGGAGACTTCGCGAGCTTCGTGCGGCACGACCAGAGGACGGCGAGCCTGATGTTCAACCGCGGCGCGAAGATCAAGGGCTTCTTCCCGAGTCTGGAAGGCACGGGGCCCTCGGCGCGCTTCATGCGCTTTGCCGACATGGCCGAGGTGGACACCAAGACGCAGGAGCTGAGCAAGATGGCGGTCGCGTGGTGCGACATGATGGCGCCGCGCGTCCGCAAGTACACGCGGAGCGGGAAGCCCGACAGGCGGGGCGGGCGCAGGGTCCGCGGTCAGAAGGTCAAGACCTGACCTGGGCCGGCGAAGCCGGCGGAGGCATGGGCTAACCCTTGCTCCTCACAAAGCTGTAGGCCTCTGAGGCAAGTGGCTCCCACTCCTCTTTCGACTCGGGCGAGAGAACGAACCATTCGCGCATAGGCCTGCCCTTGCCGGCATCGAAGTGTTTACCCTCGCCGCTTCTGACCAGCTCCTCGACCCGCGCACGCGGGAGCTTGAGGACGAGCTCGCCTCGCACGAGCATCGCGAAGATCCGGCCGTCCACCTTGAGCTGACCCGACGAGCCAAAACCCTTGCCTTCGGTGACGCTGCTCACTCCCTGCGCCGTCCGCAGGCTCGCTACGAGCAGTGTGTAGCGCTCATCAGGGGTCACTGGGGTGTGGAGTAGGCGCGGGCCACCTCGGCCGCCACACGCGCGTTGTTGACCACGAGCTCCACGTTCAGGTCCACGGACCTCCCGCCTGAGAGCTCATCCACCCTCGCCAGCAGGCGTGGGGTCACCTCCGCGCCGCGGGTGTCGCCGAGCTCAGCGACCGCGCGCCGCGTGATCTCCTCTGCGCCGTCGAGCTCCGCCGGCGGGGGGATGGCGACCACGATCCCGCGGGCTCCCGTCTCCCACGCGGCGCGGAGAGAGCGCGCCGCGTCCTGTGCGCCGTCGACCCGCGCGCTCACCGGGCAGCCGCTGTGGCTCGTGTAGAAGGCCGGGAACTCGTCGCAGCCATAACCCAGCACCGGGACCGCCATCGTCTCCAGGCGCTCGAGGGTGAGCTCGAGGTCGAGGATGATCTTGGCGCCGGAGCAGAACACGGCAACCGGAGATCGGCTCAGCTCCAGCAAGTCCGCCGATTCGTCGTCAGGGCGGCCCCGGTGAACACCGCCGATCCCCCCGGTGGCGAGGAAGTGGATCCCGGCCATGGCCGCGATCCGCATCGTCGCGGCGACCGTGGTCGCGCCGGCAGTGTTGTGGACGAGGGCAGGTCCGAGGTCGCGTGAGGACACCTTCACCGAGGCCGAGGCGATGCGCTCGAGATCCGCCTCGTCGAGCCCGACGCGAAGCCTGCCGTCAAGAAGTGCGATCGTCGCCGGGACGGCACCCTCCCTGCGAATCGCGCTCTCGCAACCCCGCGCCGCCCTCAGGTTGTGAGGGGAGGGAAGTCCCTGGCCGACGATCGATGTCTCGAGCGCGACCACGGGACGCCCGGCCTCCAGGGCTGCTGCGACCTCACCTGAAAGCTGGACCAGAACGTTCAGGCCGGGCGCGCCCCCGCCAGCTGGACCGACTCGGACGCCGCCTGGACGGCGCGCTCCGCGGCCTCGAGGGGTTCGGCGCCGCGGATCCAGGCGACGCAGAACGCGGCGGCGAATGCATCGCCCGCTCCGGTGGGGTCCACCGCATCCACCGCGGGCGCCGCGATGTTGCGACCGAACACGCGACAGCCCGCGGCGCCGAGCTTGAGCACCGGGACCTGGGCCAGGCTCTCCAGAGGCACCCCAAGCGTCGCCGCCTCGCTCTCGGTGGCGAAGACGACCTCGGGCGTGACGCGGGCGAGCACATAGGCCATGCGGGACGGACCGTACGCTCGCAGGCCGGCCGCGGACGAGAGGTCGACTGCGAGCATGCCGCCGGCGTCGCGTACAGCCCGGATGGCAGCGCGCGCCGCGCTCGCGATCGGTTCGACGAACAGCGAGTACGCGGGCACGTGAAGGAGCCTGGAGTCGCGAAACCAGGACTCGTCCAGGTCCTCAGGGCTCAACCCGATGCTTGCGCCGCGCTGAGTTGCCATCGTGCGCCTGCCCTCCGCTTGGACGAGCACCGCCACGATGCCGGTGGGCTCCCCAGACCACACCGCGCGGACCTCGACCCCCTTGGCCTCCAGGTCGGAGACGAGCCGATGGCCGGCCTCGTCGTCGCCGACGCGGGTCACGAGCCTGGCTTGCTCGCCGAAGGCAACCGTCCAGGCGCAGAAGTTCGCGGCCTGGCCGCCGCCCGCGATCGTGATCCTCGCCGGCGAGTCGTCGTCTGGCTCGAGCGGGCCGTCGGGAACGATCCTGACGTCAGTCACCAGGTCGCCGATGGAGACGATCAACGTGACGAGGATAGCGGCGTCCGGCGAAGTGCTCTGTGGGCTCTTTCCCGTCTCAGCAACTTCCAAGCGTGCTCCCAGTTCGCCCTGATGCCGGCTGTAGAGACTCGTGCTCATGGCAGCCATCACTTATCCGCGGTCGGTCGCGGTCCGCGCGTCGAGCACCGTCTGGACCCGAGTCTCGTTCGCCGCGATGCTTGCCGCGACCTTCGTCCTCTACGTCTGGGGCCTCGACCGCAACGGCTGGGCCAACGCCTACTACGCGGCCGCCGTCCAGGCCGGGACCAGGAGCTGGAAGGCGTTCTTCTTCGGTTCGCTCGACGCCTCCAACTTCATCACGGTCGACAAGTCGCCCGCCTTCCTGTGGGTCATGGAGATCTCGGCCCGGCTGTTCGGATTCAACCAGTGGAGCGTCCTTGTCCCGCAAGCGCTCGAGGGCGTC
>DASXSD010000215.1:0-7815 GCA_036506195.1 Candidatus Dormiibacterota bacterium | reverse complement strand
GCGTCGTCGTCGATCGGCTGCGGTGGCCGATCGGCCAGCGCAGCTACGGAGCTCAGCACGAGCGTGCCGCTGGCAGCCAGGGCGGCAGCCAGCAGGCGAATCGCCCGATGACGCATCTACGAAACCACCCTCTTCAATCCTATTTTGACGGCGAAGCCCGCCGTCGCCGGCGGGCAAGGTCGGATACTAGCCCGGCCCGGAATTGGTTCCACGAATTAGCGAAAAAATACTGTCAAGTAAGTCAAATGCGCACGATTTCTGGTCAAAACGTACCACCTGGCGCAACGCCCTTTGGCGCCGGAAGGGATCGGCGGCCCGGTTGCCCGGGCCTCCGTCGCGAGCTCACGCCCACACCCCTTGGCTCAGTTCAGCAGCCGGTCGCCGGCCGCCGCACCCCTCTTTTCAGTCGCCGAGAGCGGACGCCACCACAATGGAGGCATTCAGGAAATACTAGTCCGAATCCTTAAGGAGCCGCAGCCGGCCGGCCACACACCGCGGCCCGCCCGGCCCTCGAAGCAGGTTCCGCTACGCTCTTTTTTCAAGACGCCGCCGTAGCTCAATTGGCAGAGCAGCTGTTTTGTAAACAGCAGGTTACGGGTTCGATTCCTGTCGGCGGCTCCATGGGGCGAATTCAGAATCGGGCTTGGGACGGCGATTTGACCCCAATGCTTTTTGAACTCCGCGGCCATGACCGCGTACAGCACGTACCAGGCTTCCCAGTTCGCCGCCATCAGAGCTCCCAGGCCGACCTCGAGCGCAGTACCCAGGAAATTCGACGCCGCCGTCTCCGCGAGCGGATGGCCGGATCCGATGGCTACTGGTTCCGGGTCCGCCAAGGCTGGGACCGCACCCCTTAAACAGGTAGCTCGCCGCCCGCCCGGCAGCGGCTTGATGGTCGCCTGATTACGCTCTTGCCATGCCGGAGTCACTCAGGGGCCAGGCCGAGCCGTAGAACTGTTTCCGGCTGGGAGAGCCCCCTGCCGTCAGGCGGCGGGGCTGTCCTAGGAACTGCCGCACGGCCCGCCTGACAAGATCACGATCGCCCATCGCTCATAACAAAAGCCGCAACTACTTTTACCCACGCCTGCGGGTTTAACATCGCCCCGCGTTGTCCGCGAAAAAGTCGCTCGCCGCTGATGCCGGGCAACACGCCGACGATGCCGCCGATCACTTCCCCCGGCGCCGGAGACGCTGCTACAGCCGATGATCCCGCTCAACCCAGACGGCTCCCTGCGCAAGTAGCTAGAGCTCGGCGCCAGAGGCCCGACGCCAGGACGGCCGTCCTAGGGCGCACAGTGGCGGCTGAAGTCCCGACGTGATGGGCGGGCCGCCCCCGTCCCCAATTCCTGAATGACCTTCCCTAATTGGAATCCATTCAGGAAGCTGCGGCCCCGACGTCCCGCCCTGTGAAGCGAATTGTTCTCAAGCGCCATAACAAAAACAGCAATATGTCGCCGTGAAGGGTCGGTCAGACAAGCGAGGGCAGCGGGCGCGAGTGGATGCAGCCCGGAAGCAGGCCGCAACCGCGCTAGCGCGTGATCCAGAGACCGTGTCGACGCCCGTGGCTCGCTACGTGCCCGTCACGCCTTTGCCTCAGCGCGACGAGACGCCAAGCGAGGCTGTGTACGTCCTATCCCTCGGCGAGGCCGCCGCAAGGCTTGGGATCAGTCGCCGTGAGCTCGAGGCGATGATCGCGGCCGGCAAGATCGAGGCGCTGCCGACCGGCTTTACTCGGATGATCCCGACAACTGAGGTCAAACGACTCCTTCGCGAGGGGATAATCGACGACGCTTAAGTGATCCCATCGAGGTTTCGCTGGTGTGTCGTAATCATCGTCAGGTTCCTCGGTGACCGTGCGGCCGCCAAGTAGTGGGCGGATTCGAACCAACACCGGACTGAATAGCACGGCCGGTGAAAGTTCTTGTCGCGCAGGCTCCATCTCGGGCGCTTCGAAGCGGTGCGCGAAGGTAAATGATGTGTTTTCCTCGCGTTGATCGGGGCTTGACTCCGTGAATTGAGGGACTATGCTTGGCGCGGCAGACGCCCGGGCCATCACGTGTCCCGACCCTTCGGGACCCGGTCCGGACCGGCGTGAAGCGCGCCTAATGCTGCCGAGGAGGCTCGTGGTGTTCGCGATCCGTCCTGTGCGCTTGCGCGCATCCATGGCAGTAGCCTTTCCGATCGTAGCGCTGATGCTGCTCGCATCGGCCACCCCGGCTGCAGCAGCCACAGTGGTCACTGACCGTTTCAGCTTCGTCGACGACTTCACCGAGTCCGATTGCGGCTTCCCGCTCCATCACGTCCTTCAGGTTGAGGTGACACGAGAGCGGTTCTTCGACGACCAAGGGACCTTGACCAAGGTGATTCGCCACGAACGCTGGACCGGCATCACCACGAATTTGGAGAACGGCAAGTCCATCGGAGAGCGGGCAGCCATCACGAAAACGTTTGACTTCGTCGCAGGCACGCGGGTCACCGAAACCGATACCGGGCAGATCCACGGGCTCATCCCCCAGGGCGTCCAGGATGGCCATGACCGGGGCCTTATTGTCTTCGACCTCCTGAACGGTGGGATCTTGGTGGAACATGGCCAGTTCCCCGGAGCTGATAGTGGAGGCTTGGCGGGTTGCGGAGCTTTCTTGTAGCCGCAGAGTGAGGTCGAGCGGCTGACCCCAACGCTGACCCCAACCGGGGCGCGTAGTAGCGCGGTTTCGTGCGCGTCGGTGCGCGCTATCTGAATACAAACCGGCTATTTTGATCGTGGCCGCGACGGGTTCGATTCCTGTCGGCGGCTCCATGGCGCGCGCGACTTGAATCGGTGGAAAGGCATTCAGGACGGCAGGTTGGACGAGGGCTCGATCACCCGCTACATCGCAAGCCAATTCGCGGACGTGGACGTCGTCGTCGCGTCAAGCGAAAACGGCGCCCCCGAGGTCTCATGGGGCGACACGTTCTTCATTCACGAACGCGATGCGCATCGGTTTCCATTTGCGACGATCGTGACCCAGGACTACGGCGACTTCGACAACGCCTCGCACCTCGACAGGCCAGGCGTGTTTCGGCTGAACATCGGTGTCAGCAAGGAGACCTATCAATCTCTGTTCGCGGGCGAAGGGAAGCACGACTTCACCGTGATCGATCGCTTGATGCCCCACCCCGTCTACGGTCGCAACCACTGGGTCTGCGTCCTGAATCCGAGCGAGGCCACACTCCATACGCTGTCGCCGCTGCTCGAAGAGGCCTACCAGATCGCCGTCAAGCGCGCCGGAAGGAGGAAGATTCGAGCCGATGAACGCACAAGAACGTGAGCTGCTGATCGAGCAATATCGCGACGGCTACCGTGCGGTTGCCGACGCCTTGCAAGGCGTCGCCGAGGACGAGCTCGATCGCTCGGCAGACGGCGGTTGGACGCCGCGGCAGATCGCCCACCACCTCGGCGACAGCGAGATGATGTCCGCGCTCCGGATCCGGCGCTTGCTTGTGGAACCCGAACCGGTGATCCATGGCTACGACGAGAAAGCATTCGCCGAGATGCTCACGGCAGACCGTCCGATCCAGCCCTCCCTTGAAGCCATGCGCTGGGCGCGCGAGACCACCGCGCAGCTGCTCGAACGGATGACCGACGACGAATGGAAGATCATCGGCACGCACACGGAAAGCGGCCTTTACGGCGCCGAGGACTGGCTCCGCATCTACGCCGCGCACGCGCACGACCACGCCGCCCAGATCAAGCGCTCACGCGGCAAGTCGTAGACATGGCCTCCACGCGCACCCTGCTCGAGTCGGCGCTCGCGGTGGCGAGGGCCGCCCGCAAGCAGGACCTGGACGACCTGATCGAGGAGCTTCGCATCCCATCGATCAGCACGCTGCCTGACCGGCGTGACGACTGCTTGCGGAACGCGCAGTGGTTGCGAGATCGCTTCGAACAAATGGGCTTCAAGACCCAGGTCGTCGACGTGGTCCAGCACGGCCTGCCCGTCGTCATCGCCGACTCCGAGCGCCGTCCCGGCCGGGCTCACCTGACGATCTACGGGCACTACGACGTCCAGCCCCCCGACCCGCTGGAGGAATGGACATCGCCACCGTTTGAGCCGGAAATTCGCGACGGCCACGTGTGGGCACGCGGCGCCGCGGACAACAAGGGCAACCACATGGTGACCGTGAAGGCGGTCGAGCACCTCGTTGCGGCCGGCGGCTTACCTGTCGACGTTCGCTTCCTGATCGAGGGCGAGGAGGAGATCTCGGGCACGTCGCTCCCCTCGTTCCTGCGCCAGAGGGGCGCCGGCCTCGGGACCGACGCGGTCCTCATCTGGGACAGCGGCATGGACGAGGAAGGCCATCCGACCCTGGCGACCTCACTCCGCGGCCTGGTCTACGCCGAGCTCCACGCCCAGGGCGCCGCGGTCGACCTCCACTCGGGCACCTATGGCGGCGTGGCGCCGAACCCCGTCAACACACTGGCCCGCGTCCTCGGCGAGCTGAAGGACCGAAACGGTCATGTCACCATCCCCGGCTTCTACGACGACGTGCGCAAGCCGAGCGACGAGGAGCTCGCGACCTGGAAGAAAAAGGACGCGGGCTACGTCAAGACGGTCAAGCAGATCACCGGGGCGAAAGCGCTCGAAGGCGAGGACCAGTTTCTCGGCCTCGAGCGATCCGGCGCGCGGCCTACATTCGACGTCAACGGAATCCTCGGAGGGTTCGTCGGCGAAGGCCAGAAGACAGTGATCCCGGCGCGAGCGTTCGCGAAGGTCAGCATGCGCCTGGTCCCCGACCAGGATCCGAAGTCGATATTTGCCGCATTCGAGAAGAAGGTGCACCAGCTGAGCACGCCCGGCGTCGAGATCAGCGTCGACCTGCTGAGCAGCGCGCCGCCGGTCACCAGCAACGTCGACCACGCCGCGGCGCGCGCTCTACGCTCCGCATTCGACGAAGCATTCGGCAACGAGAGCACGCTCGTGAGGGTCGGCGGCTCCATCCCGGTCGCGGTCGACTTTCAGGAGGCCGTCGGTGCGCCCCTGTTGATCAGCGGCATCGCGCAGGCCGATTGCGCGCTGCACTCACCCAACGAGCACCTCGCGATCGACAACTATCACCGCGGCATCGAGGCGGTGATCCGCTTCATCTGCCGGCTGGCAGAGGACTGACAGCAACCTCGCCGCGGGAGCCCAGGCTTCCCGCGAGCGAGGCGACCACGACCGCGAACCCGAGCGGAATCAGCATCGCCAGCCGGAGGCCGAAGTGGTCGGCCGCGGTGCCGATGAGCGCCGGCGCAACGACGGCGCCGGCGTAGGCGGAGACCATGACGATCGCGAGCGGCGTCCCGCTTCGGCCGAGGTTGGCGCCGGACGCGAACGCCAAGGGCAGCTGGACTGCGCATCCCATGCCTGTCAGCACGAACCCGGCCAACGCTCCCGGCAGCGCGGGAACGGCGATCGCGATGGCGAGACCGGCGGCGGACGTGATCGCCCCGATCCTCATCACGATCGCGGGGCTCGTGCGCGCAGTCAGCAGGTCGGCGCGAAAACGCACCAACATCATGGCCACGGAAAAGGCGCCGAAGCCAAGTGCCGCCACGCCGGCGTCGGCGTGGCTCAGCTCGCGGAGGTAGAGCGCGCTCCAGTCCGAAGTGCCGCCCTCGACGATGATCGCGGCGAACGTGATCGTGGCCATTGCGATCACGAGGCCGGTCAGCCACATCCGCGACGCGCCGGGCGGCGCTGCGCGCTCGGCGCCTGACCTCGTGTCGGGCAGATGTCGCAGGAACGGCGCCGAGCCCGCCGCGATCACCGCCCCGGCGGCGAGGAACTGGAGCCATGGCGCGACATCCAGGAACGCGGCGCCGCTCGCGACCAGGGACCCGAGCACGGCGCCCAGGCTCCAGAAGCCGTGGAACCCGTTGATCAGCGGTCTGCCGGCGACGCGCTCGAGCTCCGCGCCCTGGGCGTTGGCGAGGACGTCGGTCAATCCGGCGCACACCCCGACCGCGAAAAACGCCGCCGCGAGCAGCCAGAGGGTGGTGGCCAGCCCCGGCAGGACGATCGCGGCCGCCAGCGCGACCGTCGTGACGCGCACGTAGAGGCGTGACCCGCGCCCAAGGACCAACCTGGACGCGGCCGCCCCGACCACGGCCCCGAGCGAGTAGACCACCAGGCTGAACCCGACCTGGCCGTCGCTGAGGTCCAAGTTGTCTTTCAGCGCAGGGAGGCGGGGGATCAGGTTGCCCGCGGCGACGCCAAAGGCCAGAAAGGCGACCGAGACCGCGACCCGCTGGCTGCGGGTCAAGATGCGCGTGGCATCGGTTACGATCCGCGCGCCATGTGGGCCCGCAGAGCGCGGCTGGCATCGTTCGCGAGCGCCTCTTCGATCGTCCTCGTCATGGTCTCGGCCTCCGTCCTGTATCTAGTGTCGGGCACGGGCCTGCGCCCGGGCGCCGGAGGCCTGGCCTGGATCGAAGGCGCGGCGTCGCGGACGCCGCTGGTCGACAACCAGGATCACCTCTACGTGCTGGACGGCTGGGGAGGCGTCCACCCCGTGGGCAGCTCGCCGGCCCTCGCCACCACCGCCTCCTGGCCCAACAAGGACATCGCGTTCAGCCTGGCCCTCTTTCCCGACGGCGCCAGCGGCTACGTGATGGACGGCTGGGGCCGCCTGCATCCGCTCGGCGCCGCGCCTCCCGTTGACAGCGGCGTGTACTGGCCGCACTGGATCGGCGCTCGGCAGGTCGTGATGGCGCCGTGGTCTTCGAGCAGCCTGCCCGCCGGTTACCTGCTCGACGCGGACGGAGGGATCCACCCATTCGGCGGTGCGCCGGTCGTCGCCGGCAACGCGACCTGGCCGGGCAAGGGAATCGCGCGCGCCCTGGTGCTCACCTCGAGCAGCACACCGGATGCCGTCAAGGGCTACACGCTCGACGGCTATGGAGGCGTGCATCCGTTTGGAGGCGCGCCCGAGATCCTAGGCAGCACTCGATGGGCGAAAGACGTGGCGCGCGGCGTCGTCCTGAGCGACGACCGCAACGCACTCTTCGTGCAGGGATACACACTCGACTACTCGGGCGGCATCCATCCATTCGGCGGTGCGCCCGAGGTGAAGCCAACCGCGCAATGGCCGGGCCGGGACGTCGCCGACTCCATCGTCGCGTGGAACGCGGCGAAGCCCGACGATCCCGGAGGCTGGGTGCTCGATCGCCAGGGCGGAGTCCACGAGTGGGGCAGCGCACCGCGCCTCGAGCCATCTGCGACGTGGCCCGGCTGGGACATCGCCCGCGGCCTCGCCGGGGCGGGCAGCGGTGGCGGAAGCAATGAGAACCTCATCCTCGACGCGCAGCCCGGCGGAAACGAGTGGGGCGCCTACTACAACCAGCGCGATGGACGCTGGGCTTCGCGCAACGTCGGCTACGTGACTTATCCGGTATGGCAGATCGGCTGCCTCCTCACCAGTCTCGCGATGGTCTATTCACACTTCGGGATGCGCTCGGTCACGCCCGGCACGATTGCCGGTCACGGCGGGTGGTTCGATGGCCGCGGCGCGATCTACAACTCGGCGCTGAACATTCCAGGGCGCACGACCATCGTCAACCGCAACCCCAGCGCGGCCTGGATCCGGGCGCACGTGTCGGCGGGGCATCCCGTGATCGTGGGCATGAACCTGCCCAGCGGTAGCACGCATTTCGTGACCATCACGGGAATGAATGGCGCGAGCGACTACTGGGTCAACGATCCGTGGGAACAAAACGCGATGCACGTCCCGTTCTCGGGCGACTGGTTCACGCGAGGCCCGATCTACGAAGCATTCGCGTTCGTCTGACGGCGA
>DASXSD010000214.1:0-20273 GCA_036506195.1 Candidatus Dormiibacterota bacterium | reverse complement strand
CGTGCGCAGGCTCTACTACGGCTGGTACCTGGTGGCCGGGCTCGGCCTGGCGACCATCGTCTCCTACGGCATCACCCAGTACCTCTTCGGCGTCCTGCTGCTGCCGATCGAGCGTGACCTCGGCGCGTCGAGAGCGTCCGTCTCCGCAGCTTTTTCCGGCGGCGTCCTGGTCTGGGGATTGCTCGGGGTGCCGGTCGGCCGGCTGATCGACCAGGTCGGCGCCCGCTGGCCCATGGCCTTTGGCTCGGTGCTGGGCGCGGCCTGCCTGTTTGCCTTGAGCCGCATCTCCGAGCTGTGGCAGCTCTACGCGGTCTGGTCGCTGGGGCTTGGGCTGGCGATGGCGCTAACCCTCTACCCGGTGACCTTCACGGTCGTGGCCAACTTCTTCCACAGCCGCCGCGGACGCGCGCTCGCCGTGCTCACCCTGATCGGAGGACTCTCCTCGCCGATCTACATCCCCGCCGCGGGCTGGCTCGTGGCCCAGCTCGGCTGGCGGGAGGCGGTCCAGGTGCTGGCGGTGAGCGCACTGTTGGTGGCGCTGCCGGTCCACGCCCTCCTCGTCCGGCGCCGGCCCGAAGACCTCGGCCTTCACGCCGACGGCGAGTCTGGCGCAGCACCCGACGTCACCGCCCCGATCGAAGGCGTGCGCCTGCGCGCGGCGCTCGGCACACGCACGTTCTGGTTGCTGACCGCGGCCGCCGGCCTCAGCTCGGCGGCCTTCGGCGTGGTCCTCGCTCACGCGGTCGCCTTCCTGATCAACAGTGGCTACCCGCCGACCGCCGCCGCCGCCGTGGTCGGCCTCACCGGCGTGCTGAGCCTGCCGGGACGCCTGGTATTCAACCTGGCGAGCGACCGTGCCGGGCCGCAGGGCTTGCTGGCGGCGTGCACGGCGGGGCTCGGTCTCGGCGTGCTGTTTCTGATCCTTGCCGGACCCGCGATCTGGGTGGCCGCGTTCGTGGTCGTGTATGGCCTGGCGTTCGGGGCGGTGTCGCCGCTGCGGGCCGGCGTGCTGGCCGAACATTTCGGACGCGTCGCGTACGGGTCGATCACCGCGTTCCAGAACCTGCCCTCGGCGTTCATGAGCGCAACCGGTCCGCTCGCGGCGGGGCTCCTTTTTGACCGCCTGGGTGACTACCGACTGGCCTTCGCGCTAACGGCCGCCGCCTTCGCGCTGGCGGGGTTGCTGATCTTCCTGACCCCTAGGCCAAGGCGTTCGCTCCAGCCTTCAGTTCAGGACTAAGCTAGCCCGCATGAGCGCTAAATCGCGGATTGTGGCGGGACTCTTCGTCATCGCCCTGGCGGCTCTGGCCTGCGGTGGCCCGGCCGGCCAGTCGACCGGGGCGGACATCGTCATCGGCGTGCCGATGTCGATCACGGGAGCGCAGGCCAAGGAGGGTGCGCTTGCGAAACAGGGCTACGATCTCTGGCTCGACTGGATCAACAAGTCCGAGGGTGGGATCACGGTCAACAACGTCAAGCACAAGGTAAAGCTGGTCTACAAGGACGACCAGTCGAAACCCGACATCTCGGCCCAGAACACGCAGTCGCTGATCACCGAGGACAAGGCGCAGTTCTTGCTCGGTCCATATGGCAGCGCCACCACCGCCAGCGACGCGGTCATCGCGGACAAGAATGGGATCCCGATGGTCGAGGCGAACGGGGCGGCCCAGGCCATCTTCAACAAGGGATACAAGTACGTCTTCGCCGTGCTCTCGCCGTCCGACAAGTACGCGGGAGTCATCCTGGACATGGCCGCCACCCTCAACCCGAAGCCGAAGACGATGGCGATGCTGTCGGCGGACGACAACTTCTCGCAGGAGGTGGCGAAAGCCGCCGTCGACCAGGCCCCGAGCAAGGGCTTCCAGGTGGTTCTCAGCGAGCGTTATCCGAACGGATCCACCGACGTCTCCGGGCTCGTCGCCAAGGCGAAGGCCACCAGCCCCGACATGGTTGTCAACTCAGGCCATCTCGCCGAAGCCCTCGCGATCAACAAGGCGGCGAAGGATCTCAAACTGGACGCGAAGCTGTTCGCGTACACGGTGGGTCCGTCGACGCCCGACTTCGTATCCGCGCTCGGCAAGGACGCGAACTACGTCTTCAGCAGCTCCCAATGGACTCCGCAGGTGACGTACAAGCCGTCCTTCTTCCTCTCCGTGCAGGACTACGTCGCCAAGTACAAGCAGCAGTATTCGACCGACAACGACCCCGACTACCACGTGGCCGAATCCACCGCTGCCTGCCTTGCTTTGCAGAAGGCGATCGAGAACGCCGGCAGCCTGGATGCGGACAAGGTCCGCGACGCACTGGCGAAGCTGGACGTGATGACGTTCTTCGGTGAGATCAAGTTCGACAGCCGCGGCGTGAACGTGACCAAGCCCATGGTCGTCGAGCAGATCCAGGACGGCAAGCACCGCACGGTCTATCCCGCCGCCATCGCAAACGCCCAGCCACAGTACCCAACCCCCAGCTGGAGCCAGCGGTAAGCGAGATGAGGGGAGGCCGGATACCTCCCCTCAGAACCGGGTGTCGAGCGAGCGGATGAGCCTGTTCGCCCAACAGCTCGTCCTGGGTCTGCTGCTGGGCGGCGTCTACGTGGCGGTGGCGATCGGGTTCTCGCTCGTCTGGGGCGTGCTCAACATCGTCAACCTGGCCCACGGCGCCCTGGTCATGCTCGGGGCTTACCTGACCTGGTGGCTCTTCACCAACGCGGGCATGGACCCGTTCGTGTCGCTGCCCATCGACGCCGTCGCGCTCTTCGCGGTGGGTTACCTGGTCCAGCGGATCCTCATCAATCGCGTGATCCGGGCGCCCCTTTTCTTCACGCTTCTGCTCACCTTCGGCATCAACCTGATCGCCGTCAACCTGATCCTCCTTCTCTTCACGAGCGATTTCCGTGCCGTCGCGCCGAGCTACGCGGGCAGTGGGATGACGGTCGGCGCGGTAGAGGTTCCCTACATCAGGCTGGCGGCTTTCGCGGTCGCTCTCCTGGTGGCGGGGGCCATCGGCTTCCTCATGAACCGCACCCGCATCGGGCTTGCCATCCGCGCCGTCGGCGCGGATCGAGACGCGGCGCAGCTGGTCGGCATCGACCTGCGGCACGTCTACGCCCTGACGTTCGGCGTCGGTGCGGCCGCCGCGGGCGTGGCGGGTGGGCTGATCGGCACGATCTACTCGATCACGCCGACGGCAGGCGAGCCCTACACCCTGCAGGCGTTCGTAGTCGTCATCCTCGGCGGACTCGGCCGGGTCTCGGCGACCGTGGTCGGCGGGATCCTGTTCGGGCTGATCGAGGTGCTGGCCCAGACGCAGATCCCGCAGGGCGCGGGCTGGGCGAACGCGATCGCTTTCGCGGTCCTCGTCCTCGTGCTGGTGCTCCGCCCTCAGGGCATCATGGGGCGGCGTCCGGCGTGACAGTCTTTCGGCGGCGGCTTCTGCTGGTCGCGTTGCTCGTCGTAACGGCGGTCGTCCTGGTGCTCCCGGTGACCCTCACGCCCCCGGCCGCCGACGCCGGCCTCGACCCCGAATCGCTGGGCATCGACTTCCTGGTCAACAAGTCGATCCTGCGCATGGAGACCACCATCGCCATGTTCATCGTGCTGGCCACGGCCTGGAACCTGATCGGCGGGCTGACGGGCTACGCCGCGTTCGGCAACGTAGCCTTCTTCGGCCTCGGGGCATACACGGTGGGGATGCTGACTGACCCCGAGCGAGGCCACCTGCCCTTCGCGTTGGCGCTGCCCCTGGCTCCGCTCGTGCCCGCCCTTTTCGCGGCGCTGGTGGGTCTGCCCTTGCTGCGCCTGCGAGGCCACTATTTCGCGATCGCCACGCTGGGCATGGGGGTGGCGATCGGCGAGGTGATCAAGAACATCGACCTCTTCGGCGGGTCGACCGGATTGTTTCCGCCCATCTTCCGGCGTGCGGACTGGCTGTTCTTCTACCTGATGGCGGGCGCCGCCGCGCTGGCGGTTGCGACCAACTGGCTGGTCCTCCGCTCCCGCTTTGGATATGGCCTGATCGCCATCCGCGAGAACGAGGAGGCGGCGGCGGTCATCGGCGTCAACACGACGCTGCACAAGGTGGCAGCCTTCGTCCTGGCGGCGGCGTTGACCGGCCTGGCGGGTGGGATCTTCGCCCAGTGGAACAGCTTCATCAACCAGGAGAACGTCTTTCCGATCGAATACAACGTCGAGATGATCCTGATGGCGATCGCCGGCGGCGCGGGCACTTTGTTCGGGCCCCTGGCGGGCGCGATCGTGCTGGAGTCGCTGATCCTCTGGCTGGCCGGCATGGGCGGCGAGGTCGCCGTTCTCTCCCAGATCGGACTGGGCCTGATCCTGGCCATCACCATCATCTTCGTTCCGCGCGGCGTGGTCGACTTCTTCGGCGGCCAGAGCGCCCTTTCCCTGGCCCACATCCGCCGCTCGCTGCGCGAAACGAGCGTGTGACGGTGCCCCTTCTAGAGCTGGAGGCGGTGAGCAAGCGATTCGGCGGAGTGAAGGCGCTCAAGCGCGTCACCTTCGTGGTCGAGGAGGCGGAGATCCTCGGCATCATCGGACCCAACGGAGCGGGCAAGACCACCTTGTTGAACTGCATCAGCGGCGTGCATCGAATCGATGAAGGGCAGATCAACTTCGATGGGAAGCAGATCAACGGTGAGCCGCCGCACATGGTCGCGCGCCTCGGCATCGGCCGGACTTTTCAGATCGTCAAGCCCTTTGCCTCGATGACCGTGCGCGAGAACGCCGCCATCGGCGCGCTCTTCGGAAGCAGCCGGGCACGAATGGCGCCTGCCGCGGCCTTCGCCTGGGCGGACGAGGTCCTGGCGCTGGTCGGTCTCGCCTCCAAGGCGTCGTTCCCGGTGGCCGGTCTCACCATCCCCGACCGCAAGCGGCTGGAGCTCGCGCGCGCCGTGGCGACCAGGCCGCGACTTCTCCTGCTCGACGAGGTGATGTCGGGCCTCAACGCCGTCGAGAGCGATCAGGCCCTGGACGTCGTGAGGCGAATCCACCAGAGCGGGATCACCATCGTCCTCATCGAGCACGTGATGCCAGTCGTCGCCGGCGTATGCGAGCGCATCGTGGTTCTGAACTTTGGCGAGGTCCTCACGGAGGGTCGCACGCAGGACGTCCTCGACGACAGCCGAGTGGTCGAGGCCTATCTCGGCCAGAAGTACGCGAAGCGGCTGCGCCAGGCAAGAGGAGAACCAGACCAAGATCGCTGAGGCATCTGCACCTCTGCTCGAGCTGCGCGGCCTGACCGCCGGCTTCGCAGCGGGCCCCGTCCTGTTCGGCGTCGACATGTCCATCCACGCCGGTGAGCTGGTGGCGCTCATCGGGGCCAACGGTGCGGGCAAGTCGACGCTGCTCGGCGTCGTCAGCGGGCTGGTACGGCCGATGTCAGGCAGGGTGGTGTTCGACGGCAGAGATCTGACCGGCAGGCGGCCCGAGCAGGTCGTGCGCGCCGGCATCGCCCACGTTCCCCAGGGCAGGCGCTTGTTCGCCCCGATGACCGTGGAGGAGAACCTGCGGCTCGGGGCCTACAGGCGCCCGGCCGCGGAGATTCGTCGCGATGTGGAGGACGTCCTCACGTATTTCCCCGCGCTGAGGGACAAGCTCCCGCGCCTGGCCGGAACGCTCTCAGGTGGTGAGCAGCAGATGGTGGCGATCGGACGGGGTCTGATGGGCAGACCGAAGCTGCTCATGATCGACGAGCCGTCGCTGGGACTGGCGCCGATGGTCGTCGAGACCGTGATCGGGGTCTGCAAGAAGATCAACCAGGCGGGGACGTCGGTGTTGCTGGTCGAGCAAGACGTGCTGCTGGCGCTGGAGGCGGCGGACCGAGGCTACGTCCTCGAGAACGGTCGCATCGCGCTCGGCGGAGCGGCGGCCGAGCTGGCCGCCGACCCCGCGATCCGCAAGGCATACCTGGGGGTCTGACGGCCTTACAACGGATGATGCTGAGACGGTGCACGTCGGACTGATCGGGACCGGGCGGATCGGGGCCCTGCACGCCCGCAACCTGAGCGACAGCGGGTTGGTCTCGAAGCTGACGATCGTCGACGCGGACGCGGAGCGGGCGGCGAGGATCGCGGCCGAGCTGTCGGCGGAGCAGGCAGACAGCCCGCAGGCGCTGCTGGCACAGGGCGTCGACGCCGTGGTCATCGCGGCGCCGACGTCCGCCCATGCCGAGCTGCTGCACATGGCGGCCGACGCGTCGGTGCCTGCCTTCTGCGAGAAACCGATCGCCCTCGACCTCGCCACCACCGACGAGGTCATCCGCCACGTCGAACGCGCGGGCATCTTCGTCCAGATCGGATTCCAGCGCCGCTTCGACGCCGGCTACCGCGCGGCGCGCGAGGCATGCCGGTCCGGGGCGCTTGGTGACATCCACGTGGTGCGGCTCGCGACGCATGACCCCGCGCCGCCCGCGGAGGCTTACATCGCCGGCTCCGGCGGCATCTGGAAAGACCTCGCGATCCATGACTTCGACATCGGGGCGTGGGTGCTCGGCAGCCTCATCACCGAGGTGTTCGCCGGCGGTCAGGCCCATGCGGAGGTCTTCGCCCGCCACGACGATGTCGACGCCGCCACCGCGGTGCTGCGCTTCGAGGGCGGGATCGTCGGCGCGTTGACCGCAACGCGCAACGATCCTCGCGGCTACGACGTCCGCATGGAGATCTTCGGCCTGCGCGACGTCGTCGCGGTGGGCTGGGACGACCGGACACCGCTGCGCTCCATCGAACCGGCCATGCAAGCGCCGCGGCAGCCTGGCTATCGCGACTTCGTGCAGCGCTTCGGGCCCGCCTACCGCGACGAGCTTCACGCATTTCTCGCCGCCATCCGCGATGGATCGGAAAGCCCGTGCACCGTGGCCGAGGCGCGCGACGCCCTGGTGGTGGCGCTGGCCGCCGATCGCTCCATGCGCGAGCACCGGCCGGTCAAGGTGGAAGAGTTCTCGTGAAAGTTGCGGGGGCGCCGATCACCTGGGGCGTCAGCGAGCTGCCGGGATGGGGGTACCGCATGCCGCCCGAGCGGGTCCTCACGGAGATGGCAAGCCTCGGCCTCGAGGCGACAGAGCTCGGACCGCCCGGCTACCTGCCGGCCGGCCCCGGGGAGCTGCGCGCGCTGCTCGACCGCCATCGCTTGAGGCTGGTCGCGGGCTTTCTCGCGACGGTCCTCCACGACGGCGGGCGCAGCCCCGGCGAGGAAATCGACCGGCAGGCGGCGCTGCTCGCGGCGGGCGGCGCGTCGGTGCTCGTCCTCGCCGCCGCGTTTCCGGGCGACACGTATGACCCGGGAGCAAGCCTGGGCCCGGACGAATGGGTGCGGCTGGTGGAAAGGCTCGAAGAAGCCGGCGGCATCGCGCGCCGCCATGGCCTCGAGCTGGCCTTTCACCCGCACGCGGGGACCGCTGTCGCCTCGGCGCACCACGTCGAACGCCTGCTGCAGACGAGCCAGGTCGGCCTTTGCCTGGACACCGGGCACCTTTTCCTCGGCGGCGTCGACCCGGCGGCGCTCGCCCGCTGGGTTGGAGGCCGCGTCCGGCACGTACATATAAAGGACGTGAGCGCCGCGATCGCCCAGCGCCTTCACCGTGGCGAGGCCTCTTACGCCCAGGCGGTGCACGACGGCCTCTACACACCGCTTGGCGCGGGCGACCTGGACCTCGAGGCCGTCCTCTCGCGGCTCCGCGAGACCGGCTACGACGGCTGGTTCGTGCTCGAGCAGGACACCGCGCTGACTTCAGAGCCCGCACCGGACGCCGGACCCGTCGCCTCCGCACGGCAGAGCCTGGACTACTTTCGCCGGATCACCGGAGGAAGATGGAGTAGACGGTGATACGCAACCTGGTCGGCGCCGAGTGGCGGTCTCCTGCCGAGGGCACATCGTCGCTGCCGGTCTTCAACCCGGCGACCGGCGAGGAGATCGAGCAGGTGCCGCTCTCCGGCGCGACCGATGTCGACGCAGCCGTCCGTGCGGCCGCCAGTGCTTTTCCGTCCTGGTCGCGGACCGCGCTCATGGAACGCGTGCGCCTGATGTTCAGCTTCAAAGCGCTGCTGGAGAAGCATTTTGAGGAGCTTGCGGCGATCACGACGCGCCATCACGGCAAGACCCTCGAGGAGGCGCGGGGCGAGGTGCGGCGCGGCATCGAGGTCGTCGACTTCGCGTGCGGCGCGCCGACGCTGCTGCAGGGACGCACTCTGCGCGACGTCTCGGGCGGAGTCGACCAGGACCTCTACCGCTATCCGGTCGGAGTGTGCGCCGGCATCCCGCCCTTCAACTTCCCGGTGATGATCCCGCTGTGGATGTTCCCGCTCGCGGTCGTCGCGGGGAACACCTTTGTGCTCAAGCCCTCTGAGCGAACGCCGCTCGGCGGCCAGCGCCTGGCCGAGATCTTCCTCGAGGCCGGCTTTCCGGAGGGCGTGCTGAACATCGTCCACGGCGCGCGGGAGGCGGTCGATGCCCTGCTCCAGCACCCGGAGGTCTCGGCGATCTCGTTCGTGGGCTCAGCGCCGGTCGCGAGGCACGTCTACCAGACCGCGGCCGCCAGCGGCAAGCGCGTGCAGGCGCTCGGTGGGGCGAAGAACCACATCGTCGTCATGCCCGACGCCGACCCCGAGGTCGCGGTGCCCGCGATCCTCAACTCCGCGTTCGGTAACGCGGGCGAGCGCTGCCTGGCCGGTTCGGTCGCGGTCGCCGTCGGACGCGCCGCCGACACTCTTCTCGATCCGCTGAAGGACGCGGCGACCAGGCTCGTCGTCGGTCCGGGTGACCAGCCCGGCGTCCAGGTCGGCCCGCTCATTCGCGCGGATCACCGAGACAAGGTGGCGGGCTATGTCGACAGAGGAGTCGCCGAAGGCGCCGAGCTGGTTGTCGACGGGCGCGGCGAGATGAAACGGCGCGGCTTCTTCCTCGGCCCGACCATCCTCGATCGGGTGACGGCCGAGATGACCGTCGGCCACGAGGAGATCTTCGGTCCTGTGCTGTCCGTTTCTCGGGCGGCAACGCTCGACGACGCCATCGCCCAGGCCAACCAGATGGCGCTCGGCAACATGGCCACGATCTTCACCCAGTCGGGCCGCGCGGCGCGCCAGTTTCGCGACCACGTGCAGGCGGGCATGACCGGCATCAACGTCCCCATCGCGCAGCCCTTCGCATTCTTCCCATTCAGCGGGTGGAAGGGATCGTTCTTCGGCGACCTCCACGTGCACGGCACGGATGGAATCGACTTCTACACTCGCAAGAAGGTGGTCGTGACGCGGTGGTAGCTCGACGCGAGGTCACGTACAAGAGCCCGCTGCACGAGATGACGCAGACCACGCCGACGTGCCTGTGGAACGACTCCGCGGACCTTGACGAGCTGACCTACGCCATCGAGCACGGCGCGGTCGGCGCCACCTGCAACCCGGTGATCGCGGTCACCATCCTCAAGAAGCACATCGATGAGTGGCGTCCGCGGATCGAGGCACTCATGCACGAGCTCCCCGGCGCGACCGAAGACCAGGTCGGCTGGAAGCTCGTCGAGGAGATGTCGGTTCAGGCGGCGAGGCTCCTGGAGCCCGCCTTCTCGCAGCATCGCGGCCGGAACGGCCGGCTCTCCATCCAGACCGACCCCCGACTCTATCGGGACACGGCGGCCATCCTCGACAACGCAGTGCGGTTCAACCGGCTCGCGCGGAACATGATCGTCAAGATCCCGGCCACGAAGGCCGGCATCCCCGCGATCGAGGAAGCGACCTACCGCGGGATCACCATCAACGCCACGGTTTGCTTCACGCTCCCGCAGTGCATCGCCGTAGCCGAGGCGGTGGAGCGGGGCCTGCGCCGGCGCGAGGCGGAAGGCAAAGAGATCAACTCGATGGGCACCGTGTGCACGATCATGGTCGGCCGCCTCGACGACTGGTTGAAAGTCGTCCTCGAACAGCGCGGCATCGCGATCGATCCCGGGTGGCTGGAGTGGGGAGGCGTCGCCGTCTTCAAGAAGACGTACGACGTGTTCAAGAAGCGCGGCTACCGGCTGCGGCTGCTGTCGGCGGCGTTTCGCAACCACATGCACTGGAGCGAGCTGATCGGCGCGGACGCGGTGGTCTCGCCGCCGTCGGCGTGGCAGAAGCGTCTCAACGCCAGCGATGTCCAGGTGCGTCCGCGGATCGACGATCCGGTCGACCCGCGCATCGTCGAAGGGCTGCTCGCGAACTTCCCCGATTTCATGCGCGCCTACACCGAGGATGGCCTGACCGTCGAGGAGTTCGACACCTACCCGCCGACGGTGCGGACGCTGCGCCAGTTCATCGCCGCGTGCGGCGACCTCGACGCCCTGGTGCGCGACGTCATGCTTCCCGATCCCGGATAACGCATGCGGCTGACGATGGCGCAGGCGCTCGTGCGCTTTCTCGCGGCCCAACACGTGGAGCGCGACGGCGTCGAGCACCGATTCTTTGCCGGGTGCTTCGGCATCTTCGGGCACGGCAACCTCACCGGGATCGGCCAGGCGCTGGCCCAGGACCCCGAGCTCCTCACCTACTACCAGGCGCGCAACGAGCAGGCGATGGTCCACACCGCCGCCGGCTTTGCCAGGATGCGCAACCGGCTGGCGACCTTTGCGTGCACCACGTCCATCGGCCCAGGAGCGACGAACATGGTGACCGGGGCCGCTGCCGCAACGATCAACCGCCTGCCGGTGCTGCTGCTCCCCGGCGACACCTTCGCGTCGCGTCGCCCCGACCCGGTTCTGCAGCAGCTCGAAAGCCCATCGCGCGGCGACGTGAGCGTCAACGATGCCTTCATTCCCGTGTGCCGCTACTTCGACCGGATCCAGCGCCCTGAGCAGCTGATTCCGGCCGCGCTGGCGGCCATGCGCGTGCTCACGAGCCAGGCCGAGACCGGCGCGGTCACGCTCGCGTTGCCGCAGGACGTGCAGACCGAGGCGTTCGATTACCCGGAGGCGTTCTTCGACCGGCGGACCTGGCACATCTCGCGACCATTGCCAGACTCCTCACAGCTGGAACAAGCGGCGGCGATGGTGCGCGAATCGCGGCGGCCGCTGATCATCGCCGGCGGCGGTGTCATCTACTCCGAGGCGACGGAGGTCCTCGCGCGCCTGGTGCACGGCACCGGGATCCCGGTCGCCGAGACGCAGGCGGGCAAGGGAGCGCTGCCCTTCGATCACCCCGGCGCCCTGGGCGCCGTCGGCGCCACGGGGACGCCGGGCGCCAACCGGGTCGCGGCCGAGGCCGACCTGATCATCGGCGTGGGCACGCGCTACAGCGACTTCACGACGGCGTCGCGCACGGCCTTTCAAAACCCGGATGTCCGTTTCGTCAACCTCAACATCGCGGAGATCGACAGCCACAAGCTCGGCGGCCTTGCGCTCACGGGCGACGCGAAGGCGACGCTGGAAGCGCTCGAGGTGCGCCTGAGCGACTGGACGGTGGGCGGCGACTTCCGGCAGAGGTACGAGCGCATGCGCGCCGAATGGGAACGCGAGGTGTCGCGCCTGTACAGCCTCGGCCACGGGCCGCTGCCAGCCCAGTCGGAGGTCATCGGCGCGGTCAACGAGCTCTCAGCGCCGCTTGACGTCGTCGTCTGCGCGGCGGGCTCGATGCCGGGCGACCTGCACAGGCTCTGGCGGACCCGCGACCCGAAGGGCTACCACGTCGAGTACGGCTACTCGACGATGGGCTACGAGATCGCGGGCGGGCTCGGAGTCAAGCTCGCCGACCCGTCGCGCGAGGTCTATGTGATGGTCGGCGACGGCTCATACCTGATGCTGGCGCAGGAGATCGTCACCTCGATCCAGGAGCGCGCGAAGCTGACGATCGTCCTCGTCGACAACGAGGGCTTCGCATCGATCGGCGGGCTCTCCCGTGCCAAGGGCACCGAAGGGTTTGGCACCCGCTATCGGTACCGCTCAGACGGCTCGCTGGGCGACGACGCCGAGCACAGGGATGGCGAGCGGCTGCCCGTGGACCTGGCGAAGAACGCCGAGGGCCTCGGTGCGCATGTCTTCCGCGCCGGCAACATCGAGGAGCTTCGCGACGCTCTGCTGGCGGCCAGGAAGGTCGATCGCACCGTGGTCATCTACATCGCGGTCGACCGCTACGAAAGCGTGCCGAGCTACGACAGCTGGTGGGAGGTGCCTGTCGCGGAGGTCAGCGAAAGCGCGGCAGTGAAGAAGGCGCGCGCCGAGCACGAACGCGGGGTGGCGCGCCGGCGCTGGCACGTGTGAGCGGCCTCGTCCTTCGGCGACCACAGAAAGGCCAGGGCGACGGTCCGCTCACGATCGTCACGCCCCAGTCGGCCGGCTGGACCTACGTCGGGTTCGAGGTCTACAGCCTGCGTCGGGGCGCCCACGTCGAGCGTTCCACCGGCGGCAGAGAGGTTTGCGCCGTCTTTCTGGCCGGCACCGCCGATGTGGTCTCGTCGACGCAAAGCTGGATGGATGTCGGCTCACGCGCCTCGGTGTTTGACGGCGCGCCCGACGCGGTTTACATCCCGCCCGGCCAACGCGTATCGATCACCGCGAAAAGCGAGATATGCGAGGTCGCGCTTTGCTGGGCGCCCGCGGAGAAGGGCTCCGACGCAGCGTTGATCAAGGCAGCCGGGATCAAACCGTTTCGCCGAGGGTCGGGCCAGACGGAGCGCACGATCCACAACATCCTGATGGAGGATCGCGCGGCCGAGTCGCTTCTGGTCACGGAGGTGCTGACCCCCGCCGGCAACTGGTCGAGCTACCCGCCGCACAAGCACGACACAGACGATCTGCCGCGCGAGGCGTATCTCGAGGAGACGTACTACCATCGCCTCGCCCGACCCGACGGCTTTGCCGTGCAGCTCGTCTACACGGAAGACCGCTCCCTGGACGAGGCGATCCAGGTTCGCGATGGAGACGTGGTCCTGGTGCCCCGCGGCTACCACCCGGTGGCCGCCGGTCCTGGCTACGACCTCTACTACCTGAATGTGATGGCGGGGCCGACGCGGCGCTGGCTCGTGACCGTCGATCCCGACCACCGCTGGCAGCTGGACTGACTTCGCGGCCGCAACGCGAAAACAGGCAAGGGGTCAGCATCCGGGTGCGTTGACGGTTCCGCACCCCGTTTGTTACGGTGGCACAGCCTTCGTCGCGCCGGCCAGACTGAAGCCTGGGGGTAGGGGTTGCGCGGTTATCGTCTTGCCGGCCATGCCGCTGTGATGCTGATAGCGGTGGCGATGTCCGGCTATACCTCGGTCAATTCCTACTTCTCGGTCGCTGCCAGGCCGGCCGCTCTCGACGCCCAGGCTGCAGGCGACGGAGGTGCGGTCGGCGACGTGACGCTTGACCGCGACAGCACGATCGTCAAGCCAATGTCGATTCCGACGTCGCCGCTGCCCAACCGCAAGCCGATTGCCTACGCGGTCAAGGACGGCGACACGCTCGAAAGCATTGCGGGCTCTTTCGGCCTTCCGTTCAGAGACATCACGTGGTCAAATCCCGGGCTGCGGTTGCCGCTGAGGGTCGGACAGACTCTTCTCCTGCCACCGGTGCAAGGCGTCGTCACCGTGGTCAAAACCGGGGATTCGGCCGAGAGCCTGGCCGCCAGGTACGGCGTGGACGTCACGACCATCCTGGGCTTCAATCACATTCATGGTCCGGAACTCGCGCCCGGCTCGGTGCTGGTCATCCCGGTGGACCCCGAGATCGGTCCGAACCTGATCACTGGCGTACCTGCCGATTCGATTCGCCCTGGCAGCCTGATCTGCCCGATCCCGGGCGCGTCGATAATCCAGAAGTTCGGGCCGACCTCGTTTGCGCTGGAGCCGCCTTACGGCGGTTACGCCCACTTTCACATCGGCGTCGACGTGCTGGCGATTTACGGCACCCCGATCGGCGCCGCGGCGGGAGGCAAGGTGACGGCCGTCGGTTATGCGGACTACTTCGGCCTCCGGGTTGAGATCACCGACAGCTACGGGCTGGTGGAGATCTACGCCCACATGTCGCAGGTGTCCGTCACTCTTGGCGAATCGGTCCAGCAGGGCGAGAAGGTCGGCTTCGTCGGCAGCACGGGTCTGTCCATCGCCCCGCACCTCCATTTTCAGTTTGAGGTCGGCGGTGTGCCGACCGATCCAGTTCCACTCCTCGGTTGTTGAGACTGTCAGGTCAATCGAGCGGTTCGATTCGGTAGGTACCCGCGTCTTCGACCACCCTGACGCCCTCGCCCTTGGCGATCGGCTCCACGACCTGGCCGGTCAGCCCGAGGACGGCCGCCTCCGTGGTCGGCGAGTGACCCACCACCAGGGCGCGACCGCCTTCGGGGAGCGATTCGAGCGTTTCTCTCAACACCCCACCCAGCAGGGTCGACTCCTTCTCCACCAGGTCCGGATCCACAGCGCGAAACGCCTCCAGGTCTTTGCCCTTGGCCTGGCGCGCCGCGGCGAACCAGCGCTCTTCGACGCTGGAACGGAACCCGCTGTTGACGACCAAGCCGCCGGGGACCGGGCGAGCCATGCCGGCGAGCAAACACGCTGCGGTCTGGGTTGCGCGCTGCGCGCCGGACGAGACCACCACGTCGTAGGTCTCTTGCAGGCGCTTGCCGATCTCCACAGCCATGCGCACGCCGTCGGGGGTGAGCGTGTCGCCATCGGCGTCGGTGTGCCTCCTGAGGTCGACGGTCCTTGACATGGGTTCTATGTTTGCAGGGCGTCGAGCTCGGCGCCTTCGTCGGCAAGGGCACGCGGGTGCGGCCTCGCCCGCCTCGCGATCAGCCGGCTAGCGGCGGCCAGCTCGTCGTGCTCATCGACCTCTGGATCACCCCCTCGATTCAGGCCGACGGCAGCCCGCAATACCCCATCGCTCAGGTAGAAGCCGACCATCTTTCTTTCTGACGCTGAGCCGCGGACGATGAAGCGGTCCCAGCCGCGGGCGTGGCCGGCGTACTCCAGCTTGTGCTCGTACTGGTCCGACCAGAACGTGTGCACGTATCCGTAGGCGGTGTCCGAGCCCAGCATCGACCTGGCCGCGGCCGCCGCCTGCTTCTCCGCGTTGTTGTAGTGCTCGACGCGGATGCGGCCGAACAGCGGGTGCTGATGGTTGGCCACGTCCCCGGCGGCGAAGATCCCAGGGATGTTCGTCCTGCACATGGCGTCGACCAGGACTCCGTTGTCGAGCGATATCCCCGAGCTCTGAAGAATTTCCACGTTGGGCCGGATACCGACCGCGACCACGGCGAACTCGCACGAGATGTTGCGACCGTTCCTGGTGATCACCCGCTGGAGGCGATGCACGCCTTCGAAACGGACGACCTCGTTCCCGGTCACGAGCTCGACGCCGGCGTCGCGATGGATGCCGCCCATGACCTCGCCGATCTCATGTCCGAGGACCGACTCGAGTGGTGATCTTCCGGGCAAGACCGCCGTCAACTCGACGCCCATCTGGGTCAACGAGGCCGCGACCTCCGAACCGATGAATCCCATGCCGACGACCACGGCGCGAGCCCCAGGTCGGGCGGCCCGCTTGATCGCGTCGCTCTCGGCAACCGTCCTGAGCTGAAAGACACCGTCCAGGTCGGCGCCGGGGACCTCGAGGCGCCGGTTCTCGCCGCCGGTGGTGATCAGGAGCATTCCGAAAGGCACGGACCTACCGGCCTCGAGTTCGACGCGACGCGCCGCCACGTCGACACCGGAGGCGGTGGCGTGGATCCGATCGACTCGGTTGTCCTCGTACCAGTCTTCAGCTCTGACGAGCCAGCCTGACAGCGTCTCCTCGCCGCGGAGGTACGTCTTGGACAGAGGCGGGCGACCAAAGGGCGGCGTGGGCTCGTGGCCGATCAGCACAAGGCGGCCGTCGTAACCCTCCTCGCGCAGCGTCTTGGCGGCGACGCCTCCGGCCATCCCGGAGCCGAGGATGACGATCGTTTGTCGATTCACCGCCGACACAGCAACTCGGACGGCAATCGCGACACACTGTGCTGAGACGGGGCTATGAATCCGGAAACCCTGCCATTTTCAGCACACTGTGCTGAAACGAGGCTATGAATCCTGAAACCCTGCCGTTTTCAGCACACTGTGCCGGCTAGCGCAGGGACTTGAACTCAGCGTCGGTCAGCTCGATCTGTGACGCCGCCAGGTTCTCCTTCAAGTGCTCGACTGACAGCGTGCCGGGGATCGGCAGCATGACCGGCGAGCGCCTCAGCAGCCACGCGAGAGCAATCTGCTGGGGGCTTGCTCGATGCCGGGTGGCCATCTCCTTCAACGCGCCGCCACCGGACCCCCGCAATGGAAAAAAGGGAACGAACACGATGCTCTCGCGCGCGCAGTAGTCAACGACCGGATCGTATTTGCGCTCGGAAAGGTTGTAGTGGTTCTGCACCGCCGCGATCGGCAGCACTCGCCGGGCACGCTCGACCTGCTCGATACCGACCTCGGATATTCCGACGAATCGGATCTTGCCTCGGTCCTGGTATTCCTTGATCACGGCGAGGCTCTCCTCGAGCGGAGTCTGCGGATCGACCCGGTGCAGGTAGTAGAGCGTGATCTTGTCAGTCCTCAGGCGGCGAAAGCTCTGCTCGATCTCCTCCCGAAGCACGTCCGGGCGCGCGCCGCGGAACCCGCCTTTGGTCGCGACGATGGATCCGTCGGGGAACACTGAGACGGCCGCGCCGATCGTTTCTTCACTCTGTCCGCCCGTGTAGAGGTGGGCGGTGTCGATCATCGGCACACCGGCGGCGACCGCGCCCTTCACGAGCGCGATGTTCTGGGGAGTGTTGGTGAGCCGGTTCGTGCCCAGCCCGACTCGCGTTGCGATGTCGATGTCGCCGAGCTTCAAGAGGCTAGTGGTTCGACCTTGACTCCGTGCCAGAACGCAACTCGATTCTTGATGCGAATCGCCGCTGCGCTCGGGTCAGGGTAGTACCACGCGGCGTCGCGGTTCACCTCACCATCGACGACCACGTCGTAGTAGCTGGCGATGCCCTTCCAGTGGCAGGTCGTGTGCGAGGCGCTGGGTCGCATGTGCTCCAGGCGTACATCGTCGATCGGGAAATACTGATTGCCTTCCACCGCAACGGTGCGGGCGCTCTCTGCAAGCACCGCGCCCTTCCACGTGGCGCGATACCGGGTCCCCGTCGTGGTCTCCCCAGTGATCACATCAGTACCAACTTGCTCCGGCGACCCAAGATTCCCCGCTGGCCTACGGATACGCGAACGTCGGCCGGGTGGTGGCGGTTGGAGCCGAGGTCACGGGGCTCTCCGAAGGCGACGTGGTGTTCAGCTACTCACCGCACCAGAGCGTGGTCGTGGCAGCCGCGGCCGGCACCGTCGTCGTGCCGGAGGGCCTGGATCCCAGGCTCGCGGTCCTCAACGCCAACCTGGGCTACCTCATGGACCTCCCTGTTGATTTTTGTTAAGTAAAAGCACCACGCGTAGCCCATAATCAGCGACCTACACCGCAAATCCGTCGCGGGGCGCGCGTTAGGAGTGCTTGTGGGCCGCACCGGGGCAGGTCGTCGGCTGGCCGCGATGGCAATCGCCACCTGCGCCGTGCTCGCCGCCCCCGCCACGCCCGTAGCCGCTGCGCCGGCCACGCATGGCGCACGTCCCGTCGCCGGCAGCAAGATACTGCCCGCCGGCCAGGTCGAGGCCTCCCTGCTGACCCCGAGCAAGCAGCGGCAGCGACCTCCGGGCACCCACGCGAAGCAGTTCCTGGGTTTGAACCCCGCGGCTCTTCGGAAGGCCAAGCTCAAGGCGGCTGAACAGTCGGGCGCACAGACGGCGACGCCGGCACCGTCACCGGCCGCCAGCTCGCCGGCCCTCTTCAACGGGCTCAACAGCCCCGGGTTGGCCGCGGCCGACGAGGGATACCAGCCGACGCCGCCCGACTCCACCGGCGCGATCGGGCCGACCAGGTACCTGGAGTTTGTCAACCAGCTCGTCGGCGTCTACGACCGCAACAACCTCAACCTGCTTGCCTCGGCCGACCTCGGGACCTTCACGGCGGCGCTCTCCGGCCTGCTGACCAGCGACCCACAGGTCCAGTGGGACCCACAGGGCAACCGCTGGTTCTACGCCGCGATCGGGTTCACCTCGAACCTGAACAACTCCTACATCCTGTTCGGATGGTCGAAGACCGCGGACCCGACCGATCTCTCGGGGGGCTGGTGCCGCTACGGGGTGCAGACCGGCACCAACTTCCCCGACTACCCGAAGCTCGGCCACGACGCGAACTTCGTGATGATCGGGACCAACGTCTTCGACACGAGCAAATCGGACCTGCCTTTCGTGACAGGCGACGTCTGGGCGATCCCCAAGCCGGCCGCGAGCCAGTCCACGTGCAGCGGGTCGGTCACGACGACGCACTTTGCGGACGCCACGCACCTCCTGAAGAACGCGGACGGCACGCTTGCCGCGACGCCGGTGCCGGCCAACACCGCCGACTCCTCCGCCAACGGCTTCATCGTCGCCGCGCACGACCCCTCCGTCAGCCCCCAGTCGAAGGTGATGGTCTGGCACCTGGCGCCAGGACCGGCGCTGGTGGCGGACGGCGACATCTCTGTCGGCGCCTACGGCGTGCCCCCAAACGTGCCCCAGCCCGGCACGAGCTACCTGATCGACAGCCTAGACGGCCGTCTCACGCAGGCGGTGGCGCAGTTCGATCCGAGCGCCGGCGCCGAGGCGGTCTGGACCCAGCACACGGTCGGGAATTCCGGTCGCTCGATGGTCCGGTGGTATGAGCTCCTTCCGGGTTCTCTGACCGTTCGTCAGCAGGGCCAGCTCGCGAGCGCGACCGACTTCTACTGGAACGCCGCCATCTCGCCCTCGTCTTCGGGCGACGACGCGATGATCGAATACAACCGCGGCAGCTCCTCGCTGCTCGCGCAGATCGGCGCCCAGACGCGGACGAAGACGACGCCGCCCGGGCAGATGGACGCGGGCGAGGTGCTCCTGGGCTCGAGCAGCGCCGCCACCGAGGAGGTCCTGTTCCAGGGCAACTGCACCTCCAACCCGTGCCGGTGGGGCGACTACTCCGGCGCCACGCCCGATCCGGTCAACCCGGGCGTCGTCTGGGGCAGCAACCAGATCACCGGCCAGTGGGTCTTCGGCCTCGCGCAATGGACCACGCAGAACTTCGCGATCACGACGAACGGGACGCCCCCGGCGCCCCCAGCGACGCCGACGGGGCTGAGCGCGAGCGCTGCCAGCTCGTCACAGATCGCACTCAGCTGGAACGCGTCCAGCGGTGCGACGTCCTACAAGGTCCAGCGCTCTCCCGACGGCAGCGGCGGCTGGACCCAGGTCGGGACCAGCAACACCACCGCCTTCACCGACTCGGGGCTGGCGCCCTCCACGACCTACTTCTATCGGGTCCTGGCCGCCAACAGCGTGGGCGACTCCGGCCCCTCGAACGTGGCGTCGGCGACGACCCAGGCCGGCTTGCCTTACAGCCAGTCGCCGCAGGGCAACTGGGTCGGCGCCTACGGCGGTGACGGTTACGCGCTGCTGGGCTGGAATGGCGGCAGCGACCTGGTCGCCCTACCCCAGTCGAGCTTGGTCCTCGACCAGGGCTCTCGCTTTCAGTGGAGCAGCGGGACGACCGAGGTACGCGCCTTGCAGAGTCCCGACGCCACCACTCGACGTGCCGCGTGCTTCGCGGACGACAACCAGGTGAGGCTCCGGCTCGTCTTCACCGGCGCGTACAGCGGCACCCTGCACCTCTACGCGGTCGACTGGGACAACCTGGCTCGGCGGGAGAACGTCACCGTCGACGACGGCTCGGGCCCGCGCACGGCCACCATCAGCACGGACTTCACCCAGGGCGCTTGGGTCAACGCGCCCATCAACGTCGCCGCCGGCGGCGCGGTCTCCGTGACGGTGACTCACACCGGCGGCCGCAACGCTGTCCTGTCGGGCATCTTCCTCGGCGGTGCGCCGACCATGCCGGCGCCGCCGACCGGGCTCACCGCGAGCGCCACCAGCGCCACCCAGATCAGCCTGAGCTGGAACGCGGCGAGCGGCGCCACCAGCTACAAGGTGCAGCGCTCTCCGGACGGGAACAGTGGTTGGGCGCAGGTGGGGACGAGCAACGCCACCAGCTTCACGGACTCCGGGCTCAGCCCGGCGACGACCTACTTCTATCGGGTCCTGGCCAGCAACAGCGTGGGTGACTCGGCGCCCTCCAACGTGGCCTCGGCGACGACGCCGGCCGGGCTCGGCTACAGCCAGTCGCCGCAGGGCAGCTGGGTCGGTGTCTACGGAGGCGACGGCTACGCGCTGCTGAACTGGAACAACGGCAGCGACGCGGTC
>DASXSD010000213.1:0-10220 GCA_036506195.1 Candidatus Dormiibacterota bacterium | reverse complement strand
CGAGCCTCGTTACGACCTCGGCCGCGCCGACTACCTGAAGCTCGACATCCGGCATTCGCTGATCGGCAAGCTCGTCCGCGCCGTCGGCATCGACACCGTCGTCCACACCTTGACCCGCATCGACTCCTTCGACATGGACCCTGCGCGCGCCCACGAGATGAATGTCATCGGAACGTTGAACCTGCTGGCCGGCTGCGCCGGCGAAGGAAGCCCGGTCCGCAGGTTTGTCGTCAAGTCGTCAGGTCACGTGTACGGGTCGCGTTTCGACCTGCCGACCGGCCTGCGCGAGGACCATCGACTCGACACCAACTCGCGACACCAGTTCGTGCGCGACATCGTGGAGGTCGAGTCTTATGTGAGCGACTTCGGCGTCCGCAACCCGAACATCACGATCCTCACGCTCCGAATCAGCAACAGCCTCAACCCGGATGAGCCGCAACCGCTCGCTCGCTACCTCGACCTCGAAGTGGTGCCGACCGTGATCGGGTACGACCCGCCGATCCAGCTGATCCACCGGGATGACTGCATCGAGGCGATGGTGCTTGCGACCAAGCGCGGACCGGCCGGCGCTTACAACATCGCCGCGCCTGGCAACGAGCCGCTTTCCACGTTGCTCGACGCGGCCGGCAAGCTTCACGCGCCCCTGCTGCCGCCGCTCGGGCTCGGCGTCGCCGCGTTTGCCATCCGCCGAGCGGGCATCGCGTTCCTTTCGCCGCAGCTGCTCGACCTGCTGCGTTGGGGCCGCACGCTGTCGACCGCCAAGGCCGCCCGCGAGTTGGGTTTTCGGGCCGGCCGGGACACGCGGACTGCGTTCGAAGACTTCGTCCAGCAGCGTCGCGTGCTCCGCTACGAGCCGGACCGTCATGCCTACCAGTACGAGAAGGAGCTCGAGGACTTCATCCACAGCCGCCAGGTCGCGTCGGCGAATGGCGACGGCGAGGTTGACGCAGCGCTGGTTCAGGGACCGAGCGAAGGCGAGCCTAAACCTCGCCGCCGCCGCCCCCATCCACGACAAGCACCTCACCGTTCACGTAGCTAGCGGCGTCCGAAGCCAGGAACAGGACCGCGGCGGCCACCTCGTCGGGAACCCCTACGCGGCCCATGGGGTTTTGAGCAAGCACCCGGTCGAGAATCTCCTGGTTGCCCCACAGAGCTTCCGCGAATCGCGTCTTGATGAGGCCCGGCGCGACGGCGTTGACCCTGACCTTGCCGCCTAGCTCACGGGCGAGCTGGCGCGTGAGCATGATCACGCCCGCTTTGGTGACGTTGTAAACGCCAAGCCCGATGCCCGGGCGCAAACCGCCGATGCTGGCGACGTTCACGATGGCGCCCCCATGCGCCTCCATCGAGGCCTCGTAGACGAGCTTGGTCAGGAGGAAGACGCCGCGTAGGTTGACCTCGAAGGTCTTGTCCCAGGCGGCCATCTCGGCACCCAGGGCGGGCCCGAAGTAGGGATTCGTCGCGGCGTTGTTGACCAGGATGTCGATACGCGAAAAGCGTTCCATCGTGGACTTGACCAGCCGCTCGAGGTCCTCGGGGCGACCGGCGTGCGCCGCGATGGCCGTCGCGCGCTCGGGGTAAAGGGCGTTGATCCGCTCGGCCTCGGTGTCCAGGTCCGACTGCTTGCGGCTGGACAGCACGACCTGGGCGCCGTGCTCGGCAAGGGCTTCTGCGATGGCGCTTCCGATGCCGCGGCTCGCCCCGGTGACGAGCGCGACGCGCCCCGAGAGGTCGAAACGGGACCCTGCCGGCACGGCTGATACGATAGCCGCCACTTATTCACCTTTCGACTAGGGGTTAGATGGCGATCACCGGCAAAGCGGCCGAGGACATCCTCGAACGCATCTTTCAACCCACCACCAAGCCCAGCGCGCGCGACCAGGCCGAAGAGACGCTGCGGCATCCAAAACGCTTGGTCTACGTCGCCATGTCGAACAAGAGTTTCTACTGGCGGGCGCACATCCAGAAGTTCGTGCTCGACTCCGGGCTGGTCCCCGTCAGCCCCTTCATGCTCTTCGACTATTACCTGATGCACACGGTCGACAAGGACGTGGTCCGGGAGGCGATGAACAACCTGCTGTCGCGATCCGACGAGGTGTGGGTGTTCGGACGGCTCTCACTCGGAGTCAAGGTCCAGGTCGGGATCGCCAAGCGCCTGAACAAGGCGGTGCGGTACTTCGACATCAGCGATCTTCCCGTGGCGGTGATGCCGATCAGCGAGGAGACGGCGCAGGAAGAGCTCCGCGACTAGACCGAGGTCCGGCGGTGCCAGGCGGTCGGGTTGCTCAGCTCCTTCAGCCTCGGCATCGCATCCGGCCCATCCCAGACGCGGTTCAGAACGTGGATCCCGTACTCATCGAACACCGCGCGGCAGAACGCCTCTCCTCGCTGGTACTGCTGAAGCTTGAGGTCGAGGCCCGTGAGCTTCCAGATCAGCACCTCGAGCGCGCTCCGGCCCGAGCTTCGCTCGCGGTATGCCTGTTCGAGGCGGTCGAAGCCTGGCAGCAGCTTGCGGCCGAGCTGGTTCATGACCAGGTTGCTGTAGCCCTCGACCACCGACATGGTGCTTTGCACGCGCCGCATCACTCGCCACTGCGCGGGCAGGACGCCGACGAATGCGGCGTAGCGAGCGACCGCCGGTCCCTTCGTGGTCACCGACTCGATCAGGACCTGCATCGACTCTTCCATGTAACGGCGCAGCCAGGGATGCGCGGCAAACTGCCACGCGTGCGTCATCTCGTGGAGGATGAGCCAGCGGCGCAGGTCTTCTTCTGGCAGGTTCGCGTGGCGCTGCCAGTCGACCACGTTCGTCTCGACCAGGTAAAGACCCTCGCCGCCCATCGGCTCGGTGGCCATGAGCTGCGGGTCGTACTGGCCCAGGACGCGCCGGCCGAGGAACGCGAGCATGGCGCCGACGTACCGATCGACGCCGGCTTTGCCGACCTCGACGATGAGCGAGTTCGGCATCCGGCCGGCCTCCAGCACAGGATCGACAGCGCGGCGAAGGATGGCTAGGTTCAGGTCGATCCAGCCCTCGCGGTCGAGTGCCTCGAACCGCGGGATCGAGGCGCCTTTGGGCAGTCCGCCGACAAAGCTGAGCAGAGGATTTTCGAGCTGGTTGGCGAGCTTTCGATAGCCCAGCGCAGCGGACGTAAGTTGCGCGGGATCCATGGTGGGGTTCTCGAGGCGCGCCCGAGCCATGCGGCGCACCTGCTCCCAATCGAGAAGCAGCGTGGTTCCCCCGCGTGGACGGACGGCTTCGGCCACCGCGGCCGTCGCGAGTCCCAGCAGCACTCCGTAGAGGGCGGAACGCCCTACCGACCGTCTCAAGCCTCTACCTAGGGTACGAGGCGAACGCTAATTACCGCGACTGCCGGCGCTCGCGGACTTCATTTCCAACCCAATGCCGCGAGTGCCGGCACTCGCGCGAAAGTCAAATGGGGTCGGCCACGAAGTCCTAGTAGATGTACGGCCAGTGCCGGTTTCGCTTGAAGACGACCTTGCAGCCGTCGCAGCGAAACACGATCTGAACGTGCCGCCGCCCGATGGCCTGGGCGTCGCGGCCGCAGACGGGGCAGGAGGCCGTCTCCTCCATGTACATCGCCGGGATCGGGTCGACTTTGATCTCTAGACGCCTTCTTTTCTTTGACATTTGCCTCTTTGTTGCTTCTCCCTCAAACCACGTGGTTGCTCAGACGTCGAGCTGTGTCACGTCCAGGTTCTTCAGGTCCTCCGGGGGTTCTACTCCCGCGCTGTGAAGCCGCTTCAAGAGCGCGAGGATGTAGCGAACGCCAGCGAGATTGACGTGGTGCTCTCGGGTCAGCGTCTGGATGGCCTGGAGCTTCATCACGTCCCGGCGCGAGTAGCGCCTTCGATTTGTAACGGTGCGCTTGGGCGAAATCATGCTCAAGTGCTCGTACATCATCAGCGTGCGCGGATGCACTTCGAGGATTTCGGAAGCCACGCTGAGCGTGAAGATCGGCTTGTCGATGTCGATCGACGAGTCGTGGTTGTTCCCGACGGTTGCCGCGACGAGATCTCGTGATTTGACCTTCATGCGTTTGGGGGGCGGGCGGAATGTGTGCTTTAAGCGATTGCGGGCCTAACTTTGGGTGACAGGATCGGTTGCAGGTTCGGTGCAATTGTGGAAGCCCCAAATGGCACAGGCAAAGTATTTTTGTTAAGGAGTGCAGTCATATCGCCTAATGCATCCCCGCCAGGCGAGATTTAGTGGCCTGGGGCCAGATTCGAGGCTGTTTCCTCCCCCGCTTGCCGGGGGAGGCGGCTCCAGGCGCGTTGCGGCTCGGGCCGGAGGGGGACCTACGATTGACGGCGTGACCGAGGTTCCGGCCCTGGAGCAGGTGCTGCTCAGCACGACCGGGCACATCGCCACCGTCACCCTCAACCGGCCTGACCAGCGCAACCCCCTCTCGGCGACCATGCTGCGCGACCTGGCAGCCGCTTTCCGGTGGTGCAAGGAGGAGGCCGAGGTCCGCGTCGTGGTGCTGACCGGCGCCGGCCGCGTCTTTTGCGCCGGGGCCGACCTGACGAGCTTTGACGGCGAGATGAGCGGCCTCGACAAGTTCCGCAGCCGCGACCTCTTCGTCGACCTGTTCGTCCTCATGGCTGAGCTGGGCAAACCTATCGTCGGTCGCATCAACGGCCACGCCCTTGCGGGTGGACTGGGTCTCGCGTGTTCATGCGACCTTCTCGTCGCCGTCGACACCGCGACCTTTGGCACGCCGGAGATCAACGTCGGGATCTGGCCGATGATGATCCAGGCAGTCCTGTCCCGGAACATCCCGCGCAAGATCCTGCTCGAGATGGAGATGCTTGGCGACCGCTGGACCGCCACCCAGCTCCAGTCGCTCGGGGTCGTCAACCGCGTCGTCGGGCATGAGCTGCTGGACCCCACGGTGAACGAAATCGCCGAAGCCCTGGCCAAGAAGTCACCGATCGCGATGCGCCTCGGCCGGGATTCGCTTTACAGGCAGCAGGACATGGACTTTCGCGCGGCGCTTCACTACCTGCATGGCCAGTTCCTCGTCGTGTCGCAGACCGAAGATTCACGCGAAGGCATCAAGGCCTTCTTCGAGAAGCGCGAGCCGGACTTCAAGGGGAAGTAGGTGACGGCTCGGTCGAAGGAGCTTCGCGACCACGCGCGGAAGGGCGGCACGCGCTACCTGCCCAAGTTGCGCGAACAGCGCAAACTGACGGCCCGCGAGCGGCTCGACCTTCTGCTGGACAGGGACTCGTTCGTCGAGGACGGACTGTTCGCCAACGTGCTCGCCGAGGAGTTGCCGGCCGACGGCGTCGTGACCGGCCTCGGCACCATCGACGGCCGCCAGGTCGCGGTCATGGCCAACGATCCGACCGTGAAGGCGGGAAGTTGGGGAGCGCGGACGGTGGAGAAGATCGTCCGCATCCAGGAGACCGCACAGCGAATCAGGGTTCCGCTCTTCTACCTGGTCGACTCGGCCGGGGCGCGCATCACCGACCAGATCGACATGTTCCCGGGCCGCCGCCACGCCGGACGCATCTTCTTCAACGAGGTCCAGCTGTCGGGCGTGGTGCCGCAGATCTGCCTGCTGTTCGGGCCGTCGGCCGCCGGCGGCGCTTACATCCCCGCGTTCTGCGACGTCGTCGTGATGGTGGAGGGCAACGCCTCGATGTACCTCGGCTCGCCACGCATGGTCGAGGTCGTGGTCGGCGAGAAGGTCACTCTCGAGGAATTGGGCGGCGCGCGCATGCACTGCACCGAGAGCGGATGCGGGGACGCGCTGGTAGCCGACGACAAGGAGGCGATCGAGTTCGCCAGGGCCTACTTCCGCTACATGCCGCAACGTTCAGGCGAAAAGCCCACAACTTGCGAGGGCAAGCCGCCGCGCGCCGGCCCGAAGCCAATTGCCGAGCTCGTGCCCGAAGAGCCGAACCGCGGCTACGACATGCGCAAGGTGATCGACGCGATCATCGACGAGGGCAGCTGGCTGGAGATCAAGAAGCTGTTCGCAAAGGAGCTGCTGACCGGCTTCGCCCGGCTCGACGGCCAGGCGGTCGGCGTGCTGGCCAACCAGCCGATGCAGAAAGGGGGAGTCCTGTTCAACGATTCGGCCGACAAGGCGGCGCGCTTCATCTGGCTTTGCGACGCGTTCGAGATCCCCCTGCTCTTCCTCGCCGACGTGCCCGGGTTCATGATCGGCACCGACGTCGAGAAGCGCGGCATCATCCGCCACGGCGCGAAGATGATCAGCGCCGTCTCCGAGGCAACCGTGCCGAAGATCTCTGTCATCGTGCGCAAGGCGTACGGCGCGGGCCTGTACGCGATGGCCGGCCCCGCCTTCGACTCGGACGCGGTCATTGCTCTGCCCTCGGCGCAGATCGCCGTCATGGGCCCAGAGCCCGCGATCAACGCCGTCTTCTACAACAAGCTCGCCGAGCTGCCTGAGGACCAGCGCGCGGCCAAACGCAAAGAGCTCGAGGACGAATACCGCGACGACGTCGACCTCTACAAGCTGGCCTCCAACCTGATCGTCGACGACGTGGTCGAGCCCGACCAGCTGCGCGAGACGTTGATCGCACGGTTTCGCGCGTACGCGACCCGCACGTCACCGCGCGTCGACCGCAAGCACGGCGTCTTTCCGGTTTAGTGGCGTCCTGGGCTGAATTCGAGGCTGCGGAGCCGAAGTTCGCGCACCGGGTCCGCAAGCTCATGGCATCGCGCAAGCACCTGACGATGGCGACCTTGCGCCGCGACGGTTCGCCGAGGATCAGCGGCACCGAGGTCCAGTTCAGCGATGAGCATCTGCAGATCGGCTCCATGCCGCGTGCGGTCAAGGCGATGGACCTGCAGCGGGATCCACGGGTCGCCATCCACGGGCCGACGCACGATCCCACCAGGGGCGGACGGTGGCGCGGCGAGGCCAAAATCGCGGGCCGCGCGGTCGAGATTCGGGGTGAGGGAGACGGTCACACCTTTCGCATCGACATCGACGAAGCCGTCATCACGCGGTTGAACGAGGCCGGCAACAGGCTGGCGATCGAGTCCTGGAACCCGGAGCGCGGATACCGGGTCGCCGAACGCGAGTAGCGCCGAGCCTGTATTGTGGGGCGGCGTCCGTTCATTTCACGAGGAGGCTGCAGTGGAGTTCTTCAACCTCAAAACGAAGAAGAAAGTCGAGATCCCGGACGACCAATTGAAGAAGCGGCGCAGCGTCCGCACGACAAGCGGCGGCAAGCGGCAGGAGCGATACGCGGCGATCGCCGAGGTCCACGAGGGTGGCAAGAAGCTGCAGCTGTTCAAGTTTGTGAACAAGGAGACGTTCGACCGCCTGGACGTGCCCGAGGTCAGCTAGCCTCCTGGGCCGCCTCCAGCGGCTCGAGGCTCAGCATCTCGCCTGAGTAGGCCGCGAAGTAGACGCGGATCTGCCGGCTGTCCCGTGACAGATGGTCGGCGACCCTGGAGTCGATGTCGAACTCCTTGTCGCCGACTATCACCTTGTACCTGTACTGACCCGGGTATGCAAATGAGCTCGGCATCGGCCGGGTCAGCGCGTTCGTCCTGACGTTTTCTCTCCTCAGCGTCGGCCGGCCGACCACTGACCGCACGCGCCCGAGGACCAGGTCCCCGAGGACGACAACGACACCGAAGGCCCCGATCAGGGTCATCAGAGCGCAAACCAGGAAGAACAGGGTGACCACGAAGCCGCCGAAAAAGCCCAGGTCCTGGAAGGCTCCGACCAGGTTGGGCCCGAGAGCGATCGAGACGACGAGGCCGATGCCGGTGAGGAAGAGCAACGCAGCCTCGCCACGGACGAGCTTGAGCCGCTGACGGACGGTCATGCGCCCAGCGCGGTTGGCGGCGAGATCCGTCATCCGCCAAACATCTCGGCGATGTCGGCCCGCTTGATCTCGAGCGCCAGCGCGCGCGCGTCGCGACCCGCGTAGTCCTGCAGCGAAGGATCGGCGCCATGGTCGAGCAGCAGGCGCACCATCTCGACCGAGCCGCCCATCACCGCGCCGTGGATCGGCGCCCCGGCCTGCGCCGGCGCGTTGATGTCGGCGCCCGCGGCGATCAGGCGCTGGGCCGCTTCTGCCTGCGCGCCGATGGCCGCGAAGTAGAGCGGCGCCAGGTCGTGGATGCCACGCGCTTGCGCCGCAGCTGGATTTCTCTTCAGCTCGTCTTCGATCTGCTCCGTGCGGCCGAGGGCCAGCGCGGTGAAGAAATCGACCGGCGCGCCGCGGTTGATGAGCTCGTCGATGATCTTGCGATTGCCCATCTGCGTGGCAGCTTGGATCGGTGTTTCGTTCCAGGTCGCCTTCTCGTTCAGCAGCTCGGGGTGCTCATCGAGGATCTCCCTCACGCGCACGAGGTTGCCGTGGGCGTTGCCGACGAGCTCGTCAAGAAGAGGTTGCGTGGCCTGGCTCAACCTAAGTCGAGCTCGATTGCGTTGACGCGAGCCGTGGTCGTTGTCGCCGGCATGGTCACACCATCCTGTGGATGCGGAATCACGCCACCGTCGCGGTGGCTCAGTTGTCGCAGCCGAGTGGTTATGTCGAGGTCAGGGCGCCAGCTCAGCGCCCTGGCCCTAGATTTCGCTACCGCGCGTTGCAGGCCGCTGAGGCGTCCGAGTTGACCTGGCCGGTGAGCCCGGCGCGGGCCGATCCGAGAACGTCGTCACCGAAGTACGGCGGCTGGCCGTTGCCAGGAACGAAATGCAGTGAGGGGTCGCTGAATGCTCCGAACGCACCGTGCCCCGCGTCGCAGACCGCTACAGCCTGGGGCGGCGGGTTGTAACCGGGGCCGTCAGCGAGGGCGCTCACGCCTCCGAAGCCAAGAGTGGCCACCGCTGCCGTGAATCCGACAAGAAAACGCTTCATAGCACCTCCCTTTCGCGCCTCCATGGACACGCCTCCCGAACCCGACAGGACCTTTGTCAATCTAGTCGGTTTCTGCGGTGCTCACAATCCGTGAGGTTGTGCGACAGCAGGAAGAGACGATCGCAGGAACTTCAGCCAGTTTCCGCCCAACATCCCTTCGCGCTCGCTGACTGGTGCTGCCGCAGATATCCGGGCTAGGTCTGCGATGGTGTCCATCTCGACCGGAATCGCGCCGGCGCCAAATCCTCCGTCCAGATCGGATCCCACGCCGACGCCCTCCCAACCCGCGACGCGGGCGATGTGCTCGGCATGACGGCGCACATGCTCTTCGATCGTGACGGCAATCGACGGGTCGCGCTGCCATCGTGACTCCAAGAAACCGTTGTATAAAACGATCCCGATCGTCCCTCCATGCGCCGCCAACTCACGGATGACGCCATCGCTCAAATGCCGATCGGTCTTCACAAGAGCACGAGCGTTGGCGTGTGAGGCACAGACGCGCGTCGGGAAAAGGTCGAGTCCTTCCCAAACCCCTTCCTCCGTCAAGTGCGACACGTCCCAGAAAAATCCGGTCTCAGCCATAAGCTCCAGCAGGGAGACCCCCACAGGAGTCAGGCCGCCGCGCTTGAATGTCTCGCTGCCTCCTGCTACGCCAGTGCCATATCTCGTGTCGCCATAGGTCAGCCCGATGCCGCGGAGTCCGCGGCTCCACCAGAGCGGCAGATCGTCGATGTCGACGATCGGATCGGCGCCCTCCATAAGGAGGACCAGGCCAGGCTTGCGATCGTCCCGCCACATTTTCATGTGGTCGTTGAGGTCGGCGACTGATCGCACGATTCGGACGATCCCGTCCCGCTCCCAAGCCTCATAGAACGCGACCTGGCACAGGGCCTGTCTCTCTGCCTCAGCTGGGGTTCGGTACAGGGCCGCCTGTGGCTGGAAGTTCTCGCCGACATCAGCGGCTCGGAAACCGGGCGTCACTGTTGCCAAAGCCACCGCCACGCCGCCAGCCTTCATATCGGGTAGCGAGACGGTGGCCTGCGGATAAAGCCCACCAGCCCTTGTGGCGGCCGCGCTGATTGTGAGATCGCGGCCGAACAGGGTGGTGAGTTCGGCGAGGTCGAGATGGCCATCGACAATCGGGTATTCGCGCATCGGCGCCACTCTAGCCAACCTTCTGATCAGCCTGGCCATCGGTACGCTTGCGCGATGCGACCCCTGCGGTATTCCATCAACGTCACCCTGGACGGTTGCTGCGACCATCGTGCTATATCCCCGGACGAAGACTTACATCGTCACGCGGTGGAAAACCTCGATCAGGCCGATGCTCTCCTCTTTGGCCG
>DASXSD010000212.1:0-20718 GCA_036506195.1 Candidatus Dormiibacterota bacterium | reverse complement strand
CGCTTCGCCTCCTCGCTCGACTCGTAGGCTTCGCGAAACTCCGGCACCTCTTTGACGGTGTCCTCGAGCGTCTTCGAGCGGCCCTGCCAGACCGGCACCAGCTTGGCCATGCGGTCGGTATCGCGAAGCGGGACTTCGAGGACGCGGCCGACGTCGCGGATCGCTGCCTTGGAGGCCATCGTCGTGAACGTGATGATCTGGGCCACGCGGTCGGCGCCGTATTTCTCGGAGACGTAGCGGATCACCCGCTCGCGACCGTCGACCGAGAAGTCGCAGTCGATGTCCGGCATCGAGACCCGGTCGATGTTCAGGAAGCGCTCGAAGATCAGGCCATGCCGCAGCGGGTCTAGGTTGGTGATGCCGAGGCAATAGGAGACCAGGCTTCCTGCGGCGCTGCCGCGGCCAGGGCCGACGACGATACCGTTCTGCCGCGCGAAGTTGTAGAAGTCCCAGACGATCAGGAAATACGAGGCGTAGCCCGTCGCCTTGATGACCGACAGCTCCTGCTCGGCGCGCTCCTGAGCCTCAGCGGACGGCTTGCCGAATCGCCACTCCAGGCCTTTGAGCACGAGCTGGCGCAGGTACTGGTCGGGCGTCAGCCCGTCGGGCACATCGAAGGGCGGAAGCAATGTGGCGCCGAGGTCGAGCTTGAGGTCGCACTGGTCCGCGACCTCGATCGTGCTGGCCAGCGCCTCCGGCAGATCCGCGAACGCCTCGATCATCTCGGCGGGTGTCTTCAGGTAGTTCTCCTGCGTCGAGAACCGCCAGCGATTGGGATCGTTGAAGCGCGCCCCCGTCTGCAAGCACAGAAGGACGTCGTGCGCCTCCGAGTCGTGCTTGTGGACGTAGTGGAGGTCGTTGGTCGCGCAGAGGCGAAGGCCGAACTCCTGGCCGAACTTGGCAAGCACGCCGTTCACCTCGACCTGCTTGTCGATGCCATGCCGCTGCACCTCGAGCAGAAAGCGGTCTTTGCCGAAGATGTCCCGATAGGCAGCCACCGCCTCGCGAGCCCCGTCGATATCGCCGTCGACAATGCGGCTGGCGGCCTCGCCCTGCAGACACCCCGACAGCGCGATGAGCCCATTGGAGTGCTCGGCCAGGATCTCCTTGTCGATCCGGGGCTTGTAGTACATGCCCTCCATCTGGCCGACGGTGCACAGCCGCATCAGGTTCAGGTAGCCCTCGCGATTGGCCGCAAGCAGCGTCAGGTGGCTGGGGTCACGGTCCACCCGGCCTTCGCGCAGCAGGCGCGAGCGCGGCGCCACGTAGACCTCACACCCGACGATCGGCTTGATCCCGGCGTCCTTGCAGGCCTTATAGAAGTGGATCGCGCCGTACATGACGCCGTGGTCGGTGAGCCCGATCGCCGGCATCCCGAGCTCGGCCGCCCGGGCCACCATCGCGGGGATGCGACTCGCCCCGTCGAGCAGCGAGTACTCGGTGTGGTTGTGCAGGTGGACGAAGGTCTCAGGGGCGTGCGGCATTCTTTGGGTCGGGTGTGGCGGTCCCCGCCGATAGTCTACTTGCGGTCGGTTCAACGCAGCCGATGGTGGCCCGTTTGCTTGAGTAACCGACTCCGCCCTGGCCGCGTTTAGCCTGATGTGCTGCTACGGATCGTTCTGCGACTGGTGATCATGAGCCTCGGCCCAGGACGTCTGCGACTCGCCGTCGTCAAGCTGCACCACAGCCCCAGGCTTTACTAGCCCCAGCAGCGAGAATTGGGACCGTGATCCCATCCCTCGCCCACGGACCGGCCGAGATGCTTCACTCCGGGATTCGCGAGATCTCCAACGAAGCCATCCGCCGGCCCGGCACGATCCGGCTCGACGTCGGCCAGCCCAACTTCCCCACCCCCCAGCACGTCAAGGAAGCCGGCAAGCGCGCGATCGACGAGAACATGACCTTCTACACGCATACCCAGGGCCTGCTGTGGCTGCGCGAGAAGCTGGTCGAGAAGCTCGCTCGGGTCAACGGGATCAAGGCCACGACCGAGGGCATCGCGTGCGCGCCCGGCGGAGTGGGCGCGATCGCGGTCATTCTGGCCGCGGTTTGCGAGCAGGGCGACGAGGTGCTGCTCCCGGACCCAGGATGGCCGAACTACCGGATGATGCTGCCCTGGCTCGGGGCACGCGGCGTTTACTACCCGTGCCCTCCGGCTGCCGGCTTCCAGCCTGACCTCGAGGCGCTCGCCCGGCTCATCGGCTCGCGCGCCAAGGTCCTCGTGGTCAACAGCCCGAACAACCCTACCGGCGCGGTTTACCCAAAGGCCACGATCGCGGCGATGATCGAGCTCGCCCAGCGTCACAACCTGTGGCTGCTCAGCGACGAGTGCTACGACCAGATCGTATTTGACGGCTCGTGGACGAGCCCAGCGAGCCTCGCGCCCGAAGATCCGCGGATCGCGACGGTGTTCACCTTCTCGAAGACCTACTCGATGACGGGCTGGCGCCTGGGCTACCTGGTTGGCCCCGGAGAGCTGGTCGACACCGCGACCAAGGTCCTGGAGTCCAGCTCGTCCTGCACCTCGACGGTTACCCAGGTCGCGGCGGAGGCCGCGCTAGAGGGCCCGCAGGACTGCGTGGCCGAGATGGTGACCGCCTACCGGCGGCGGCGCGACCTGGTCAGCGGGCTGCTGAAGGAGGCCGAGCTCTTCATTGCCGAGCCAAGCGGAGCCTTCTACACGATGGCGGACGTCGGCCCAAGCGGCATGCCGGCGCGCGACTTCGCATTCGCACTGCTTCGTGAGCGCGGCGTCAGCGTCGCCCCCGGTACTGCATTCGGAGAGGTGGCCATGGATGCGGTGCGCATCAGCCTCGCGAGCTCGGAAGCGGATCTCGAGGTTGGGGTGGGCCGGCTGGCGCAATTCGTACACAGCCACACGTAGGCGGGTCCCTTTCCTTTAAGCTGCCGGGGTTGAACTCGGGCGTAACCGTCACAGCTCACGTTCCGTTTGGCCCGACATGCAGCTGCTGAGGCCGATTCTGACCATGGTCGTCAGGTCGCTCGGCCCTGGAAGGCTTCGGATCTCCGTCGTCAAGTTCGCCCGCCGTCTGGACCGGGTCTAAGACCGCTCCAGCAGCGCGACCGACTTTCCTTCCCCGCCTGAGGGGAAGGTGACCCCGGCGCGAAGCGCCCGGGTCGGATGGGGACTGGGGGCTACGAACGTTCCAGCAAGGCCATGGACTCAATGTGGTAGGTCTGCGGGAACATGTCGACGATCGCGGCGCGCCTGACCCGGTAGCCTCCCCGCACCAATCCAACGATGTCTCGCGCATGCGTCGAGGGCTCACAGCTCACGTAGACCAGGCGCTGCGGCCCTAGCCGGATCAACTCCGCCAGCGCCGCCGGCTCACACCCCGCGCGCGGCGGGTCCAGGATGACCGCCTGGTGCTGCCCGAGCCGGATCCCCCGCAGCACGTCCTCCACCTTGCCCTTCAGGTATTCGACCCGTGCCGAGTTGATGCGCGCGTTGAGCCGGCCCAGCTGCACGGCGTGCGGATTCTCCTCGATCGCGGTCACCGTCGCTGCCTCGCGCCCGATCGCGACCGAGATCGTGCCGATCCCCGCGTAGAGGTCGAGAATCTTCTCTTTCGGTCGTGGCTGCAGCATGTCGAGCGCCGCGCGGTAGAGGACTAGCATCTGCCGGTAGTTCGTCTGCACGAACGTGTCGCTGCGGACCCTGAACGCGAGGCCCCAGAACTCGAGCGTCATGGAGTCGTCAAGCAGCGAAACCTCCGGCAGCAGTTCCCCGACGCGGTGCGCGAGCTGGTCGCGCGGCCAGCGCGGCTCGCGTCCGTGAAAGCGCAGGCGCCAAAGCAGGCCCTTGCCCGTGGGCTCCACGGTCAGAAGAAGGTTCTGCAGGTCGCGAAGCCCGAGCTCGTTCGCCGCCTGCGCGAACGCGGGCAGCGCTCGCTCGATGCGCGAGTCGTGGATGACGCAGCTGTCGACCGGCAGCACCGAGTGCGAGCGCATGCGGTGGAACCCAAAACGCCACCCCTGGGCCTCGGCGACGGCTTCGAACTCGCCGCGGATCCGATAACGCCACGGATCCTCCATACCGAGCACGGCGGTGTCCGGAGGGAGGCGGAGACCCACCCGCGCCCAGGCCTCCTCGACCACCTGGCGCTTCAGCTCCAGCTGGTGTCTGTAGCCGGCGTGCTGCAGCTGACAGCCCCCGCACGTGCCGAAATATGGGCAAGGCGCGGTGACTCGATGCGGCGATGCTTGGATGACCCGCGTCGCGGCAGCCACGGCCACGCCGCCCTGGCGTCCGCGCGGCTCCGCCTCGACGACCTCACCGGGCAACGCGTAGTTCACGAGCCAGACCTTGCCGTCCTCCCGGGCCACGCTCGCGCCGCCGTGGGCGGGCGACGAGGGTCGGAGGATCAGCGGCGCCACAACGAGACCGGGTCGCGGGCCGGCTTGAAGCCCGCCGACTCCACCATCTGGGTCGCGACCTCGAATCCCGCGGCGACCCTGTCTGGGCTGTGCGCGTCGCTTCCGTACTGCACGGCCTGCCCGCCCATCTCCCGCCACCACCGCACGACCGTCAGGTCCGGGCACAGCCGGTCGCCGCGCGTCGTGTTCACCTCGAGGACGCGTCCGGTCCGCGCCGCGCCGCGGAGCACCGCGCGAATCTCGTCTTCGAAATCCTTCTCCACGTAGCCCGCGGCGCCCTGGGGCCAGTAACGCTTCGGATAGTCGAGATGTGCCAGCGTCTCGAACGGCTGGCCTCCCTCGAGCATGGCCAGGACCTCGGCGAAGTAAGCGCGTGTCGCCGCGGCCACGTCGAGGTTCTCGCGATCCTTGAACTGACTCGCGTCGACCACCTCGCCGCCGGCCCGGATGCAGTGCACCGACCCCAGGATGTTGTCCAGCGGCCCGGCCGCGAGGATGGCCGCGGTCTCCTCCGGGAACCAGTGGGGCTCCCCGAGCTCCACCCCGCTCAGGATGCGCAGCCCGCTGAACTTCGCGCGACAGCGCTCCACGCAGTCCAGGTAGCCGTTGATGTCGACGCAGTACTGGTCCTCGTGGACCTTGACGAAGTCGGCGTGGTCGGTGAAAGCGATGGCCGGCAGCCCGAGCTCGATCGCCCGCTCGCAGCTGCGTTCCATCGATCCTTTCCGGGCGTCATACGACCACTCTGTGTGCACGTGCAGGTCCGGAGGCAGGGCCACGTGCCTGGGCATCTCTCTAGCCCAGCAGTTTCAGCAGCAGCTCGTTCGCCACCTTCGGGTTCGCCTGCGGGGCACGCTTGCGCAGGTCGGCCATCAATGCCTGCATCGCCTGCTTCTTCCCGCCGCGGTAATCGGCCGCCGCCTTGGGGTTCGCATCGATCACCGCCGCGGCGAGCACGCGCAGCTCCGACTCGTCGCTCACCTGCTTGTAGCCATGCTCGACAACGATCTCCGAAGGCGTGCGTCCCGTCTGCACGGATTCGAGCAGCACCTCACGGCCCTGGTCGCGCGTTATCGACCCGTCGCCGACCAACTTGACAATCTCGGCGAGATTTCCAGGTGACGGCAGCTTGCCCGACGGCGCGACCTCGCCCACGATCCAGTTCGCGACCTGCCTGGCGGGCGCGCCCGTGGAGACGGCGCCTTCGAAAAGGTCGGCCAGCTCCCGCTCGGCGCCGATCACCGCGACGTCGGTTGCAGGGAGCGCGTGCTCGGCGACCAGCCGGCCGCGGCGTACAGCTGGCAGCTCGGGCAGCCCGGTGCGAAGCTGTTCGATCCAGGCCCGGTCGAGCTCGAGCGGGGGGATGTCCGGTTCGGGGAAGTAGCGATAGTCCTCCGCGAACTCCTTGCTGCGCTGCGCGAACGTGCGCTGCTCGGCCTCCGACCAGCCGCGAGTCTCCTGGACCACCTTGCCGCCTGACTCAAGCAGCTGGCGCTGCCGCTCGACCTCGTACAGGATCGCGCGATGCAAGGCGCGGAAGGAGTTGATGTTCTTGAGCTCGGTCTTCACCCCCAGCTCGTCGGAGCCGGCGCGCCGGATCGAGATGTTCGGCTCGGCGCGCATCTGTCCCTTCTCCATATCGGCCTCGGAGGCGCCGACGGTGCGGAGCAGCGTGCGCAGCTCCATCGCGTAGTCGCGGGCCTCGTCAGCCGAGCGAATGTCCGGCTCGGTGACGATCTCCATCAGCGGGACGCCCGCGCGGTTCAGGTCGACGTACGACTCCCACGCCTTGTGCAGCTTGTCGCCGGCGTGAATGAGCTTGCCAGTGTCCTCCTCGAGGTGGACGCGCCGGATCCGGACCTTGCGGTCGCCGATCTCCAGGTAGCCGCTGACGCTCATCGGCAAGTCGTACTGGCTGATCTGGTAGCCCTTCGGCAGGTCTGGATACATGTAGTTCTTGCGGTCGAACTTGGTGTGGCGCGGGATCTCGCAGTTCAGCGCCAGTGCGGCCTTGAGACAGGCCTCCACCGCCGTCTTGTTGGGGACCGGCAGCACGCCAGGAAGGCCGAGGCAGATCTCGCAGACGTGTGTGTTCGGCGCCGCGTTCAACTCGGCGATCGCGCAGCCGCAGAACATCTTGGAGCGCGTCTTCGGCTGGACGTGGACCTCCATGCCGATGACGACCTCCCAGCCATCAGACAACGGACGCGACCTCGGCCTTGATGTCGCTGGCAATCTCGTATGCGCGAGCGACACGTAGGACCACGTTCTCACCCCACTGCGGACCCAGGATCTGCAGCCCCACCGGCAGACCGTCGGAGGTGCCGCACGGCACGCTGATCCCCGGCAGCCCGGCGAGGTTCCCGCCCAGGGTCAGCACGTCACACAGGTACATCGACAGGGGGTCCTGGGTCTTGGACCCGATCGGAAACGCGACCGTCGGCGAGGTCGCACTGACGATCGCGTCGCACTTCTTGAACGCCTCGTCGAAGTCCCGCTTGATCAGCGTCCGGACCTTCTGCGCTTTCAGGTAGTAAGCGTCGTAGTACCCGCTCGAAAGCGCGTACGTCCCCAGCATCACGCGGCGCCGCACCTCGCCGCCGAAACCCTTCCGCCGCGTCTCGAGGTAGAGCTCAGTGATGTTCGGCGCATCGACCTCGGACATGCCGTACTTGACCCCGTCGAAGCGCGCGAGGTTGGACGAGCACTCGGCGGGGGCGATGATGTAATACGCCGCGAGACCGTAGTCGGTGTGAGGCAGCGAAACGTCGACGATCTCGGCGCCTTGCATGCGAAGCACTGCCAGCGCCGCGTCAATCGCCGCCTTCACGCCGGGCTCGATGCCCTTGACGTCGTAGTACTCGCGCGGGACGCCGAGCTTCATCCCCTTCACCCCGCCACCGAAGTTGCCGAGCACCTCCATCGGCGCCCGGTCCGATGACGTGGCGTCGAGCGAATCGAGCCCGCTCATGATCGAGAGCGTGATCGCGGCGTCGTCGACGCACCGCGCGAAGGGACCGATCTGGTCGAGGCTCGACGCGAACGCGATGAGTCCGTAGCGGCTGACGCGGCCGTACGTTGGCTTCATGCCGACCACGCCGCACAGCGCCGCGGGCTGGCGGATCGATCCACCCGTGTCCGTCCCCAGCGCGAGCATCGCCTCCCCCGCCGCGACCGCCGCCGCGCTGCCGCCGGAGCTACCGCCCGGCACTCGCTCCAGGTCCCACGGGTTCCGCGTCGGGAAGTAGCCCGAGTTCTCGGTCGAGCTGCCCATCGCGAACTCGTCGCAGTTGGTCACGCCGATCATCACCGCGCCGGCGTCGAACAGCCTCTGGACCGCGGTGGCCGTGTAGGGCGGCTTGAATCCTTTCAAGATTTGCGAGCCCGCGGTCGTCTCCACGCCGCGCACGCAAAGCACGTCTTTGACGGCGATCGGAATCCCCAGCAGCGGTCGCGATTCGCCCTGCCGGATCATCCGATCGGCCTCGTCTGCCTGTTTTTCCCAGAGCTCCGGCGTGAAGCGCAGAAACGCCTTGACGTGTGGGTCGAGACGCTCGATCCGCTGCACGTGGGCGGCCACCAGGTCGGCAGCCGAAACGGAGCCCGACCTTAGGAGGCGCAGGGCTTCCTTGACCGTCAGCTGCGTGAGGTCGTCGGTCACGTCTCTTCCTGGATCGAGGGCACGCGGAACATGCCGTTGACCGCAGCCGGCGCGTTGGCCAGCGCCTCCTCCTGCGTCAGCGATGGACGCGGCTCGTCATCGCGCAGCCGGCTTGCGACCTCGACCACCTGCGCCGTCGGGGGTATATCTTCGGTGTCGAGCTGCTGCAGGCGGTCGATGTGCTCGAGAATGCCGCTCAGCTGCTCTGCGTAGTAGTTCTCGTCGCCCGGCTCGAGACCCAGCCGCGCGAGCATGGCGACATGGCGTACTTCGTCCTTGGAGAGCGGCATAGCGAGGTTTAGTGTCCCGCACCGGAGGGCCGGAGCGCAGTTCGCGGCATCGGCGGTCGGAGCGAAGGAGACGACGAGCACGCGAGGGAGCGCATCCCGTAGATGCGTGACCGAGCGCGCGCAGGAGTCGACGCAGGCTTCAGCGCCGCAGGCGCCCGGCCGCCTAGGCCGTCGAAGGCGCCCGGCCCTTCCGGGCGCGGGACACTTGGCTTAGGTTCGGCGCGCGAAAAGCATCCAGGTCGCGGTCGCGCTGCAGCCCAAACCGACCGCCAGCGAGCCGCCGCCGATCACGAGCAGCGCCACCCGAACTCGGTCCACCGCGGAGGGCTCGCCCAGGAAGCCGAGCACGAACCAGCCCCAGTAGAAAGAGACGGCGCCGACCACCAGCAGAGTCCAGAACACGACCCTCCGGCCCTGCTGGCCAGCTCCCCATGAACGGGGAGGACTTTTCCTCACTTCGGCAGTAAGGCCTTGAACTGCTCTTCGTCCAGGATGTTCAGCTTCAACTTCTGTGCCCTCTCCAGCTTCGAGCCGGCGCCCGGCCCGGCCACGACGTAATCGGTCTTCGAGCTCACGCTCCCGACCGCCTTACCTCCCAGCTTGCGCACGAGAGCCTCGGCGTCCGGCCGGCTCATCGTTTCCAACGTCCCGGTGAAGACAAAGGTTTTGCCCGTGAACGGGCCGTCCCCGACCGCCTCCACCGCCTGCGGCGCGACGCCGGCCGCCAGCAGCTTCTTGACCAGCTCGCCGCCCGGCCCGTGAAAGAACGTGTAGACCTCGTGGGCCATGTTCGGTCCGACGCCGTCGACGCGCAGCAGCTCGTCTTCGGTGGCAGAGCTCAGCTTGTCGATGGAGCCAAAATCACCCGCCAGCAGCTCGGCCGTGGCCCAGCCCACCTGCGGGATGCCGAGGGCGGATAGGAAACGGTCAAGGTCGGGGCGCCTTGACGCCGCGATCCGGTCGACGAGGTTCTGCGCGGACTTGTCGGCGAATCCTTCGAGCTCTTTGACCTGGTCCGTGCTGAGCCGAAAGAGGTCGCTGGGGTCTTCGACGATGCCTCTATCGATGACCTGGGTGACGGTCGCGTAGCCGAGCCCCTCGATGTCCATGACCGCCGCGAAATGTCGCAACCGCTCGAGCCGCTGGGCGCCACAGAACGGGTTGATGCAGCGGTGCGCGATGTAGGGCTCTTCGCGAACGACGTCTCCCCCGCACACCGGACATTTCTCGGGCATCTTCCAACCGGTCTTTGGTTTCTTGACGCTGACGATCTCGGGGATCACGTCACCGGCGCGATGGATGACGACGTGCGCGCCCACGTACACACCCTTCTCGTTGACCTGCGCCTCGTTGTGCATCGTCACGTTGCGGATGGTCACGCCACCGACCACCACCGGCTTCACGTGCGCGACCGGGGTGAGCACTCCGGTCCGGCCGACGTAGCACACGATGTCCTCGACCACGGTCTCAGCCTGCTCGGGCGCGTACTTGAACGCGATCGCCCAGCGCGGCGACCTGGCGACGAAACCGAGCTCCAGCTGCTGCGCGAAGCCGTCGACCTTGACCACCATGCCGTCGATCTCGTACGCCAGCTCGTGCCGGCGGCGCTGCCACTCGGCGTGGTAGTCGATGACCTCGTCGATGCCATCGAGGCGGCGCCGATTCTTGTTGACCCGAAACCCCATCGACTCCAGGGTGCCGAGCACGTCCCACTGCGACTTGCACGGCCCCGCGGGATCCAGCGTGTACATAAACACCTGCAGGTCGCGGCTCGCCGTTACGTTGGGGTCGATCTGTCGCACGCTGCCCGCGGCCGTGTTCCGTGGGTTGACGAAGCGCGGTTTGCCGGCAGCCTCCATCTCTCGGTTGAGCTTCTCGAAGCCCGCGATCGGGAAATAGACCTCGCCCCGGACCTCGAACACATCGGGAAGACCGTTCGCAGGTGTGACCGCCAGAGGCACGCTGCGGATAGTGCGAACGTTGGCGGTGACGTCTTCGCCCGTGGCCCCGTCGCCCCGGGTGGCCGCGCGCCCAAGGCGACCCTTGGCATACGTCAGGCTGATCGCGAGGCCATCGATCTTGAGCTCGGCGCAGTAGCCCACCCTGTCGCCCACCGCCGCCCGAACCCGCTTGTCGAAGGCGCGGATCTCGGCCTCGTCGAAGGCGTTCTGCAGGCTCAGCATCGGCGACCGGTGACGGACCTTGGCGAACTGGTCTGAGGCCTCGCCGCTCACGCGCTGGGTCGGCGAGTCTGCGGTCACGAGGTCGGGACGCTCCTCCTCGATCCGTCTGAGCTCGAGAAAAAGCGCGTCGTATTCGGCGTCCGAGATCTCCGGCTGGTCGAGGACGTAGTAGGCGTGCTCGTGGCGTCGGATGAGCTCGCGGACCTCTTCGACGCGCACCGCTGGGTCGACCGTCTTACGCCTTTTTTGCTTGGTCACTTGGTCAGGGGCGCGAGCATGCCGCTCAGGATCTTCAGCCCGGCCTTGTCGAACTTGATCACCAGCTCCTCGTCCGTCCGCGTGAGCGTGCTCTTGACCACGGTGCCGGAGCCGAAGGCCGGATGCGTGACGCGATCACCGCTCGCGAATCGCTGCACCGGCGGCGCCGCGGGTGCGGATTCGACCTGGCGCTCGATGTACCGCTCCTTGTAGCCCTGTCTCGGAGGCGCCACCGGCGCCTGGCCCTGCGGCGCCGCCAGCAGCGACTGCGGGATGTCGGTCAGGAAGCGGCTCGGAAACGCGGGCTGGGAGCGCCCGTAGAGGTGACGGCGAAATGCGCAGCTGAGGTAGAGCCGGTCTTTCGCGCGCGTCATTCCTACATACGCGAGCCGTCGCTCCTCGGCCATCTCGGTCGCAGCGCCGGCCAGCTGAGGATTTTCCTCGCGCTCGTCCAGAGCGCGCTGATGAGGCAGCAATCCCTCCTCCATGCCGACCATGAAGACGACCGGGAATTCGAGTCCCTTGACCATGTGCAGCGTGATCAGGGTCACGCCCTCCCCGTTCTCGTCGTAGGCGTCGACGTCGGAGACGAGTGCGACCTCGGCGAGGAAATCCTCGAGTCCCTGCGTGGGGTCGCGATCGTCGAAGCTCTCGGCCAGGCCACGCAGCTCGTTCAGGTTCTCCAGCCGCGCTTCGCCCTGCGGCGTGCCGTCCAGGTAGTGAGAGCGCAGGCCCATGACCTCGATGACCTGGTCGATCAGCTCGCTCGGACGCAGGACGCCCATCGTCGAGCGCACCGACTCGATCTGGGCCCGAAACCCCTGCAGTGGTCCGACCGCGGTTTTCGGCACCCCAGGCACGCGCGCAGGATCACCAAGGATCGCCAATATGTCCGCTTCAACCTGGCGCGCGTAGGAGTTGATCGCCTCCACGGTCACGTTGCCGATCTTTCGCGAAGGCACCGACACGATGCGCCCGAAGCTGAGCGCATCCTGCGGGTTGAAGCAGAAGCGAAGGTACGCGACGAGGTCTTTGACCTCGCGCCGCTCCCAGAACCGGATCCCGCCTACAAGGCGGTACGGAATGCGCCGCCGCGCCAGCACGTCCTCGAAGGCGCGGGACTGCGCGTTGGTGCGATACAGCACGGCGAAGTCCGAGTAGCCGCGTTTCTCGACCTTGCGCAGACGCTCGATCTCGTCGGCGACGAACTCCGCCTCCTCGACCTCGTTGTAGGCCTGTGTGGCGATGACCTTGTCGCCGCCGGCGCGCTCGGTCCACAGCCGCTTCGGTGCCCTCTCGGGATTGCTGCGGATGACGCTGTACGCGGTGTCGAGGATGGCCTGGCTGGAGCGGTAGTTTTGCTCCAGCTGTACGACGTGGGCGTCGGGGTAGTCCTTCCGGAAGTCCAGGATGTTGCGGATGTCGGCGCCGCGAAAGCGATAGATCGACTGGTCGTCGTCACCGACCACCGCGACGTTGCGGTGCTCCGCCGCGAGCAGGTTGACCAGCACGTACTGGGCGCGGTTGGTGTCCTGGTACTCGTCGACCAGCACATGGCGGAAACGGTCGCGCCATTTGGCCAGAGCCTCGGCGTCGGTGCTGTAGAGCTCGACCAGCTTCATGATCAGGTCGTCGAAGTCGAGGCCGCCAGAGCGCCGCAGCACCTCCTGGTACGTCTCGTAAACGCGGCGCAGGATCTCGTCCGCGTAGCTGCGGTTGGGGATGTCCTCCGGTCTCTTCAGCTCGTTCTTGGCCTGCGAGATCCCGTTGCTCAACGAGGCGATGGGGTAGCGCTTGGGGTCCAGCCGCAGCTCGTCCAGCACCCGCTTCAAAGCCGCCCGGGTGTCGTCCTCGTCGAAGATGACGAAGCTCGAGGTGATGCCGATGCGCTGCGCCTCGCGGCGCAGGATCCGCACCGCGGTCGAATGGAAGGTCCCCACCCACATCTTCTGGGCACCTTCGCCGACCAGCGCCTCGACCCGGCTGCGCATCTCTCGGGCCGCCTTGTTGGTGAAGGTGACGGCGAGCAGGCGGTCAGGCCAGACACGACGCGACGCAATCAGGTAGGCGATGCGCGCCGTCAGGACGCGGGTCTTGCCGCTGCCCGCGCCGGCGAAGATGAGGAGGGGTCCGTCGCCGTGCGTGACCGCCTCCTGCTGGGGTGGGTTGAGGCGCGCGAGCAGGGCGTCGATCTGCGCCTGGGAAGAGTCGGTTACCACGCGGGAAACGAGTTTACCGGTGGCTGGAAACACCCCATCCGACCGTTAGACTCACCGTGCCGTTGAGCCGCGAAGTTGACGTGGGCAGTCGTGATCACCTGCTCTACGAGATCGCGCGCGACCTCAGCTCGTCGCTCGACCTGGACGTCGTCCTGCGCAAGGTCATGGACCGCGTCATCAGCCTGATGAAGGCCGCGCGGGGCTTCATCGTCCTGGTCGACGCCGACACCAACGTCATGTCGGTCCAGATCTCGGCAGGCGAGGCGGACGAGGAGAAGGCGCGGCAGTTCCTGGGCTCCAAGACCGTCATCGAGCGGGTCGTCCGCAGTGGCGAAGCGGTCGTGTCGACCGATGCCAGCCTGGACGACCGGTTCAAGGGCCAGCAGTCGGTGATCATGCAGAACCTGCGCTCGATCATCGCCGTGCCCCTGGTCGTCAAGGGCAAAGTGATCGGCGCCGTGTACGTCGACAGCCCGTTTCGGGCGGCCATCTTCGAGGAGCAGGACAAGGAGTTCATGCAGGCGATCTCCGACCTCGCGGCGATCGCCATCGACAACGCCCGCCAGTACGAGCGCTCCGAATTCCTGCGCCAGGTCTTCGAGGCCCACGTCAACAAGCAGGTGACGGACTACGTCCTCACGCGCTCCGGGCGGACGCTCACGTTCATCCCCGGTGAGCGGCGCCAGGTGACGATGCTCAACTCCGACATCGCCGGCTTCTCGACGCTCACCCAGAGCATGGACGCCGAGGAGCTGGTCCAGTTCCTGAATGACTACTTCCAGCGCATGATCCGCGTCGTCCTCGAGCATGGTGGCAACATCGACAAGTTCCAGGGCGACGGCATGCTTGTCGTTTTTGGCGCGCCCAACCCCATGCATGACCACGCCGAGCGGGCGCTCAACGCGGCCCTCGCCATGGTCCGCGAGATCGAGGGCTTCAACCGAGAGCTGGTCGACTCGGGCCGGGCGGCGATCGCGGTCGGGATGGGACTTGACACCGGCGAGGTCGTGGCCGGCCATGTCGGCTCTGGCGACCGCATGGAGTTCACCCTGATCGGCGTGCCGGTGAACAACAGCGCGTACCTCTCCAAGGTGCGGCCGGCGCGTGTGCTCATGTCGGAGACGACTCGCGCGCGGATGCCGGAAGGCTTCCAGGTCACGCACCACGAGCCGATGCTTCTCAAGGGCGCGGGGGGGCCGCAGCCGATCTACGAGCTGGAGATCTCCGTCACCGCCGACTAGCTCCCTGGGAGGAGTCGGTTCCCTCTCCCCATCGGGGAAGAGGGTTAGGGAAAGGGGCTTAAGCCCGTATCACCCCTGGCACACCCAGCGCTGCGGGCCGTAGTGCGAGTAGAGCCAGGCTGCGGCAAACGAGTTCGCCCGCGGGTCGAACGGGGACTGCTTCGCGTATGGCGTGCCCGACCACGTGCTGGGCAGGAACTGGAAGAGCCCTGACGCACCGCTGTCCGAGTTCACCGAGTTCGGGTGGTATCGCGACTCGCACCACGCGACGTTCATGGCCCACTGCACCGCGCGAGGTCCGAGCGGGCTGAACGCGTCGGTGATGTCCTTGGCGATCTCCGGCGGCGGCGGCGGGTGATTGTTGCGCGCGGCGATGATCGCCGCCTGGGCCTGCGCAGCGGCCAGCGCCTGCTGTTTCGCCTGGTACTCGGCCAGGCCCTGCTTCAACTCTTGCGCCCACGACTGGACCTGCGCGGCCTGCGCGGCCTGGACGCGGTCGTCCCTGGCTTGCTGAACCACCGAGCTCCGGTCGAAAGCGCTTAGCTGGGTCACCGCAATCGCCACCGACCGTTGCGTCGGCGGGTCCAGCCGCGGCAGGACGACGCTCACGAGGATCACGACCCACACGAGCACCGCCCGAAACAGCGGGAGCAACCCTCTTCTTTTCGCTCCTTCCTTGATCTCGCCCTACCCCTGGGACGGTCAGGCCTGAGCTCGGAGCGACGACGTTGAGAAGGCGCGCTCAGGACTTGGAAAGCAGCCACCTTACCACATGGTCGGCAACTTTCCGTAGCCGTACGCCCCAGTACCAAAACGCCGAAGTTGGGCTCAGAAAAGGTGCGTCAACTGCTTCCGAAGGAGCTTCCGACCGGGCGGCTCGACGTAGACGGGAAGCATCTCCCGCATCCTCCCGAAGGCCAGCTCGGTCAGTGCCGTCGGGTCGGCGCCGGCGGTAGAGATCGGCTCGCCGATGACGACCTTGATCGGCTTGCGGAACCACAGGTCCTTGGTGCCGGAGAGCGCAACCGGGATCACCGGCACGCCAGCCTTGATCGCGAAATGGGCGAAGCCCTTGTGGAACGGCATCAGCTCGCCTTCCCTCGGGCCGTAGTTGGCCTCGGGAAAGATGGCCACCGCGCCACCCAGCTCGAGGCAGCGGTCGACGTGCTTGAACAGCGCCTTGTCGCCGCGCCGCTCGCGCACGACCGGGACGTAGCCGCCGGTTGTGCGCACCAGCCACCACTGGAGCTTTCGGGTGACGAGGATGGTCGGATCGGCCAGGAAGTGAAGCCGCGGCTGGAGGGGAAACAGGAGGAGGAGGGTGAACTCGTCCAGCCAGTTCAGGTGGTTGGCGATGACGACGTAGTTGCCGGAGCGCGGGATGTTCTCGCGACCGGTGACGTCAAACCGGAAGCAGAGCCGCAGCAGCGGGACGCCGATCAGCCGGACGAGACGATAGGGAAAGTTGGCGCGGGGGCTGACCGGAAGCAGGTCGGCAGCTGGAAGGGCGGTGTTGGCAGTCGACAATCTCCGGCGAGTCTAGAACTAGGACGCCTAGAGCTCCGGGAACCGGCCGCGGCTGCCGAGCGCCTCCTCGACCGTGTTTGTCGCCTCCCGAAGGACCGTCGCGTCGGCGGCGGAGATCCTGCCCGTGTTGACGTAGGCCTGCAGCTCGTTGAGGAAGGCGTACAGCTGATTGACGCAAGCCCTGAAGGCGCCCCGGTCTGCAGCGGCCGATGCGGCGTTGAGCTTGGCGATAAGGCTGTTCTTCTGTCCGGCGGTGAGCCCCGTCAGCTTGCCGACGTACCCGGAAATCGCGGCCATCGCCTGCTGCGGCGTCTGCACTGTGACGCTCACGGTCGCCGAACCAACGCCGCCGTCATCATCCGTCACGATCAGACGGACGGTGAAGGTGCCCGCCGAGGCATAGGCGTGCGAGGCGGAGAGATCTGCCGACCCGCCGGCGCCGTAGCTCGCGGTGGATGTGGACCCGTCGCCGAATTCCCACAGGACCGAATGAGTGTCGAGCACGCCAGGGTCGCTGAAGGTGCCGGTGAAGTCGATCGTACCCCCGACCAGGGTCGCCGTCGTTGACACGCTGGTGATCTTGACCGACGGGTCTGCGTTGGTGGCCAGCACCGTGACTGAATCCGTGCCCGACAGGCCGCCGTCGTCAATCGCCGTGAAGGTCACGACGTAGGTGCCCTGGTCGTCAGGCGTCAACGTGAATGCCGTCCCCCCGCCGCTCGTGTACGCGTTTCCGTCCTTGGTGGCGGTCCACGCGTAGGTGAGCCCGGCCGCGTCGCCGGCGTAAGCCGTCGTCGCCGCACCCACGAATTGCTCGGCTGTGCCCTCGGGGATGGTCGGCGGGTCGGCCACGATGGTCGCCACCGGGGCGACCGCCTTGACCGTGAACGTGAAGCTCGTGGTCGCTGTGTGACCCTGACCGTCGCTCGCTGTGATGGTCACCGTCTGCGGCGGTGCCTCATCCGTCGCAGGCGCGGTCCATGTCCAGGTGCCTCGACTGGTGCCGGACTTGCTCCACGTGCCAGTGGAGGCCGAAAGGGTGACCAGGTCCCCATCAGGATCGGAGTAAGTCCCTGTGTTGGTGGGCGCGGTGCCCTCGTTGACGACGACCGCGCCGAGGTCGGCGCCCACTGTGGGCGCCTGGTTGACGCCGCCCAGCACCCACGTCTCGAAGGCGAAGTCTTCGCCCCATTGCGAGCCGGTCAGCCATGACGATCCCACGTACGCCCGCCCGCCGGTGTAGACGTCAATGGTCGAGCTGTTGTACCAGGTGAAGCTGCCCGCCAGCGTCTGCACGACGAGCGCGTACTTCGTGCCTGGAGTCATCCCGGCCGTCGGGTTGACCGCCACGTCGTGGAACACCCTGCAGCAGGCCCACGATACGGTGAGGTCTGTCGACCAGAGCGCCGTGCCGCTAGGTGTGCCGCCGGCGGTGACGGTCTGGATGCTGACCCGCAGGCGAGTCGACGAGGATGTGTCAGCGCCGAGCGAGATCCGGTCGAGCTGGCCCGGAGCCCCGGCCGTGAAGGTCTGGGCCAGCATCGGGATCTGCCTCTGCAGGCTGAACATGTAGAGCTGGGACTGGTCCAGCGTGTCCGAAGCCTGCGCCGGGAGAGCAGCGCCAAGCGCCAGCACAGCCGCCAACGCCGCCGCCAGCGAGCCCCGACCCACAGTTCTACGCAACGAGGTCTTCACTTAAGCCGATTGACGCGTCTGAAGGCAGTTTCCTGCGCGAATTTCAGAGGCGCTTCGAGATCCCTTGGCGACTTGCGGCGCTTGGACGCAGAACCCGCGCGGCACGGTTGACATACTTCGGCGGATGGGTCTGGGCCTCTTTCGGCTGGGGGTGATCGACCTGGCGCGGCGGCGCGCCATGCCTGGAGTGCTGTTGGTCGCGCTGGTCACGGCGGTCGCCCTTGCGGTCGCCCTGCCCTTGATGCAGTCCGTGGCGGCCGAGGAGGGCCTGCGGGCGGCGCTGCAATCGTTGGGCTCAGGCGCCAACCTCGAGATCGGGATCGACCACGTCGACGACACCGAGTCCTTCGATACGTTCCAGGCCGGCGCGAGCCGACGCGTCGAGTCCGAGCTGGGCTCGATCATGATCCCCGCGGTTCGTTTCGCGAGGTCGAACCAGCTCCAGGGCGTCCTCCTCAACGGCCATGAGCTGGTCCGGGAGGTCGGCGACCCGCTCCCCGCCGCGGTCTACTACGAGGACCTCGAAAAGCACGTAGTCGTGACGAGCGGCCAGTGGCCGGCCGACGCCAGGACCGGCGGAGCCTGGGGGGCGACCGTCTCCGAGCTGGGCGCGAGCCTGCTCGGCCTGAAGGCCGGCGACGTGTACTGCATGAGCTCCGTCGGGGTGGCGCGCGGCATGCCCTTCGGCCAGCCCGCCTGGTGCGCACGCATCGGCGCCGTCTTCAAGCCGCGCGATGCCGGCGAGCCGTACTGGGCGGGTCAGCAGCTGGGAACGGACCTCGCGCTCGGACGCCTGAGCCTCTTCCAGGTCGCCGCGGAGTACCCGTACGTGCAGGTCCACGCCAACCAGCTCCACGTCACCGACACCCGCCGCGTGCATGCGGCGGATGCCGATTCGATCCAGGCGCACCTCCAGCGCCTGCACGGGGTCTATGGCGTCATCTCGAACGCGACCTTCATCACCGGCCTCGGAGATGCGATTCGAATCTTTCTCCAGAGGCTCAGGGCTCAGCAGGCGCTCGCCCTGAGCGTCGAGATCGCGCTTCTCGCCGTCGTCCTGTTCGCCATCGCGCTCGCGGCGGGTCACTACCTCGATTCGCGCAAGCAGCTCATCGGCCTCTGGCGGGCCCGAGGCGGGTCGCGGCTCCGGGCGTGGTACCTGCTCATGATCCAGCTCGCCGTCCTGCTGCTCGTCGCCGTGCCGCTCGGAGCGCTTGCCGGAGCGTGGGCCGTGGGAGTTGTCAGCAGCCGGTTGTTCGGCGGCGACGCCGTGCTTCAGATCAGCGTCCTCGTCAACGCGGCCCCAAGCGTTGGCGCCGCTCTGCTGGCAACGCTCGCCGTGCTCGCCCTGCTCGCCGGCGAGGCAACGCTGCGGACCGTGGCTGACGTCAGGCGCACGCAGTCAGGGCCGCCCGCCGGAGCGTGGTGGCAATCGCGGCGCCTGGACCTCGTGCTCGCCGTCCTGGGTCTCCTGCTGATCGCGGAGTACAGGCTGCAGGCCGGTCACATCACGGTCGCGACGGGCCAGGACCCACTGGCGCTGATCCTGCCGGCGGTCGCGCTCGCCCTGGTCGCCGCCGGCGCCCTGCGCCTGCTGCCGCTGCTCGCCCGATTGATCGCGCGTGGCCGAGGGCTGGGCGCACGGCTCGCCCGGTGGCACCTCGAACGCGAACCGCTCCAGCACGCCCCGGTCGCGCTCCTCCTTTCTTTTGCCCTCGCGCTGAGTCTTTTCACCAGCGCATATCTCGCGACCGACCAACGGAACGCCGTCGACCGAGCCCGCTACGCGGCAGGCGCCGATGTGCGACTGTCCTTCGGATTCGGCACCGGCCCCTCCGTTGTCGACGCCGCGGTGGCGGCCACGCCGGGCGTCATAGCCTCGTCGCTCGTCTACCGCGGTGAAGGGCGACCGGGCCGGTCGGATGTTTCGGCAACCGTGCTCGGCCTGGATGGCCACACGTTCGCCAACGCCGTTTGGTGGCGGTCTGACTTCGCGGCCCGGCCGGTCGCCGGGCTGATGCAGGACCTCGTACGCGACGACCCAGACGGCGTCCCGGTACCGGGACAGCCCGCGGCCCTCTCCATGTGGGTCTACAGCTCAGGCCTCGATGCGTCACTCAGCGCGGAGCTGAAAGACGCCGCCGGGGGCATCGTCCGCGCCACCTTTGGCAGCATGGGTTTCCAGGGTTGGTCTCAGCTCCAGGCGCCCCTGACCGGGCTTGGCCCCAAGGACTTCCCGCTCCGGTTGCGGACGCTTCTGGTCAGCTCGACCGGGTCGCGGAGTTTTGGCGAGATCGCGTTGAGCGACCTTCGGGCAGGGACAGAGACCGTCGAGGACTTCACCGTTGCCAGTAAGTGGTGGCGCGAGGTCTACGGCGAGTTCGGTGGGGTCGGGCCGCTGCAGGTGAGCGCGCACGAGCGCGACGGCAAGCAGCGGCTGGGGATGCCTGTGAACCTCACCAACCGGACGCTGGCGCTGCACCCCGCACCTTCGTCCGCCCCGCTTCCGGGCTTGATGTCGACGCGCACCGCCCAGGATCTCGGCGTCAGCGCCGGCCAGACATTCCCGCTGCACATCAACACCAATGACGTGATGGTGCGCCTCGTCGGGATGCTCGACTACTTCCCCACGGTGTACCCGGGGCAGGACGACTTCCTTCTGCTTCCGTCGGAGTCGCTGACCGAGCGGTTGCGACTTCAGAACTCGTACGTATATGCGAACGAGGCATGGCTGCGGGTCTCGGGATCACCTGCGGCGGCCGGCGCCGCGGTGCAGGAGGCGACGCATGGAGCTGCGAGTGTCGTCGACCGGGAGACGCTGGAGACCTCGGCCTTGCAGAGCCCACTCCGGTTGAGCCTCGACGCGGCGCTTGTCATCGGCTTCGTCGCGGCGCTGGCCATGGTCGTGATCACGTTTGGGCTGCACTTCCTCGCCATCGCCCGGGCTCGCGTCAGCGAGTCGGCCATCATGCAGGCCAACGGCCTGCCGTGGCGCGTGGTCGACCAAGCGCTGATTGCCGAGCAGGTGGTCGTCCTGTGCCACAGCGTGGTCGTCGGCGCGGCGCTAGGTCTGCTTCTTGCGTGGGCGATACTGCCCGTTGTCCAGACGAGCGTGCTGCCCGCGGACGTGATCCCACCGACGATCGTCTCTCTCGATGCCGCGACCCTCCTCGCGGCCGCGCTCGCCCTGTTCGCGGCCGCGGGCATCGTCGGCCAACTGGCCATGCGGACGGCGGGCCGCTTCCG
>DASXSD010000211.1:0-25682 GCA_036506195.1 Candidatus Dormiibacterota bacterium | reverse complement strand
GGATGGTCCCCAGAAGCGGCGGTCGACGAACCCGCCGTGCACCAGCAGGAGTGCAGGGCCGGTGCCGCTTTGCTCATAGACGATGCGGGTCCCGTCGCGGGAAACGATGGCCCTCCGATCGGTGGTTTCCGTAAGTCAGCCCTCCCGCGGTCCGGTCAACCCGGTTCCGTACCGCACGCACCCTATTTGGCCCGGACTTGATTGTCGCGCGGCTTCAGACCCAATACCAGGCACGATTCCAGAGGCCCCTTTCCGCGGCTCTTAACCGACTGGGGACCTCACCAGAAGGGATACCACATGATGCCGGCTGCAGTGCTCCCGGTCCCGAGATCGGGCGAGGGTTGGGCGCAGCGCTCAGGGCAAGTTACCGCGGAGGGACGTGGTTCAAGTCCACGGCGGCCCACCGATCGAGAGCCGAACCTCCCATGGCCTTAATCACGAGACCGTCGCCGGCCCAGCCGGCAAGCTCGCAGAAAACCGGCAACGGTCCATGGTCTGAAGCATTTCCGGCCCCGGTATCAGCAACCAAGTTCGAAGAGCGTCCACTAACCGGAGCCACTTTGCTACCTCTTCGCACGTCCACCAGCTATCGGGCTAGATGTGGTCCTGTGGCCTCCTCCAGCCTGAAGTGTCGATCGATGCCGCGCTCGCGGGCTCCAGGACGCGCGGCGACTGCTTCGCGAATTTCGGCAAAGCCTCGGCGGCCGCCCATTCCAGCATGTCGATCTGCTCGTCGCGTGGCTGGTCGAAGATGAACTGGTTCACGCCCGCCTCGATGTACGGCTCGATGACGCCGTAGAAGGACTCCTTCGAGACCCACGGATCCTCGTCCGCCTTCGGCACCCAGTAGTACAGCGAGCGGTCCAACGTCTCGGGGTCGCGGCCGATCTCGCGGCAGTAGTCGTCGAGCATCTGGTTTCGCTCTCGCATCTCAGCAGGCGTCCCGAACGCATTCCAGGTGTCGCCGTACCTGGCGACGATCTTGAGCATGCGCGGTCCAAACGCACCGAGGAGCAGGGGCGGACGCGGTTTCTGCACGCACGACGGCCGCGATCGCGCGCCCCTCAGTTTGTAGTGCGTGCCGTCGAATGAGCTCGTGTCCTCGCGCGTGATCAGGTCGATGATCTGGACCGCCTCGCGGAAGCGGGTGACGAGCTCTTTCGGCTCGGGGAAGTCGATGCCAAACATTGCGTGCTCGGGCTCGTACCAGCCCGCGCCGAGGCCGATCTCGAGCCGGCCGTCGGAGACGTGGTCCACGGTCACAGCCATCTTGGCCAGGATCTGCGGGTGGCGGAACGTGTTCGACGTGACGAGGACGCCGACGCGGATCTTCTTCGTCACCGCCGCCAGGCCACCTAGAAGCGTCCACGCTTCGAAGTAAGGTCCCTCCGGACGGCTGGGCTGGACGAGGTGGTCGCACAGCCATGCGCTCTCGTACCCCAGCCTTTCGAAGAGCTGCCAGCGCTCGACGGTTTTGTCCCAGGTCATGTTCTGGTCGGTGCAGATGCCGAAGCGGAAACGCCGCGTCATTCGCCTCCTCGTTGCTTGGACGCCGCCCACCCTCCGAGCCCCTTCTCTTCAATGTAGGCGGCGGTGAGCCGCAGGTACCGATCGATCGCCTCAGGTTCCGCGGCACGGCCCATGTGACCGACGCGAAAGATCTTGCCCGCCAGCGGGCCAAGCCCGCCTCCGATCCTGATGTGGTGCTCGCGATGCAGCCAGGACATGTAGTCGGGCACGTCCATTCCAGGTAGTCCATACGCCGCCGTGGTCACTGGCGAGGCGCTCGCGATCGGCGAGAGCATCGAGAAGCCCATCTCCTCAAGGCCTTCGCGGACCCGGCCTCTGGCTCGGGCGAGGCGTCGCCAGCGGTTCTCCACCCCTTCCGTCAACAGGCCGCTCAGCGCCACCTCGAAAGCTTCGATGACATTGGTCGGCACCGTGGTCGGGTGAGGGTGCCAGTCGCCCCATTCTTCGGCGAACCTCTTCCACGTGGCGAGGTTCAGGTACCAGCCTGCCGCCTTGGTACGGCCATCGCCGAGCGCCTCGAAGGCTCGTGGCCCGGCCGCCACCGGGGCGACGCCGATGGGCCCGCCGATGCACTTGTTGGCGACCGTGACGCACAGGTCGACGCCCCATGCGTCCATGTCGAATGGAACTCCGCCCACGGCCGAGATGCCGTCGACGATGGTCAGCGCACCGTGCTCGCGGGCCGTGCTCGCGATGGCCTCCACCTCGTTGAGGACGCCGACCGACGTCTCGTGATGAACCACGCAGACCGCCCTGGCGCCCGGATGCCTTTCGAGCGCCTCGCGCACCATCGCGGCCGTCACCGGTTCGGCACCCGCAGGCTCGACCATGTGCACGACAAGGCCGTTGACTCGCGCGACTTCGGCCATCCTCTGACCGAAGAGCCCGTTGGCGCCGACCAGCACCTCGTCGCCTGGAGCGAGCACGCTCGCGACGCACATCTCGACGCCCGCCATTCCCGAGCCGAAAAGCAGGAACACATCGCCTTCGGTCCTGAACACCTCGCGCATACCGGCCACCGCGTGCTTGTACAGCCGCGTCCATCCCTCGCCGTAGTGGGCGCGGACCGGCCGGCCGAGCGCCTCGAGCACATCGTCGTCCACGCTCACTGGGCCGGGGATCATCAGAAACTCGCGTTCTTCCATCAGGCCAGCAGCTCCTTCGCCACCCGGTGTCCAGACTTGACCGCGCCCTCCATGCCTCCAGGTCCGATGCGACCGTCCGTGTGCTCGCCGGCAAAGAAGACCCGGTCCCCCAGCGGCGCGCAGATTAGCGGCAGAACAGTCGTCCGCTGATCGCCTATCGGCGCCCTGACGACGGCGCGCGACCATGGGTCGTGGGTCCAGCTCTTGACGAATCCCGCGAGGCGTTTCAGCGGGCGACCGGCCGCCGCACTCAGGGTGGCGTCGACGCTGTCGAGGATCTGCTCATCGGTCATGCCCGAGGGTTCGACGTCGCCCGCCGCGAGGCCGGCGACGATGATCGGATCGCCGTCCTGGTGCACGGTCTGCTCCATGACGAAGCCAGGCACCCCGTCGGTGAAGCAGCCCGACCCGATCGCCTGCTTCACGATGTCCCGCTCGGCGTACTGAGCGACGAGCCTGGTTGCGTTTCCGTACCGGAGCTCGAGCATGGCGCGGACTTTCTCTGCCGGCAGCGCAGGCTCGAAGCCGAGTTCGGACACCAGCGGTCCAGGGACCGTGACGATGGCACGGTCGGCACGGAAGGTTTCATGGTCCGACTCGACCGTGACTCCGCCCGCCTCCCAGCCGACCACGCGCACCGGGTGGTTCAGCCGGACATCGACCTTCTGCGCCATCGCAAGCGGGAGGTTGTCGTTGCCGCCCTTGATCTTGCGATATGCCTCGCCCCAGGACAGCTCAACGTTGAGCTCCTGCGCGTCGGCGATCCGCAGAGGCGCGGCGGGAGTCGACTGCGCGATCGCCGTGAGCAGAAGCTCGGCGGCGTCGGAGACGCGAGCCCTCCGCAGCCACTGGGCAACGGACTCGTAATGGCCTGGACTTGTGCGCCTGACCGCATCCCGTAGCTCGTTTGCGATCTCTGCGGCGGCGGCTCGGCTGAGCCGCTCGCCGTGGAAGACGAGGTCCGGCACATCGGTGCCGAAGCTGAATTCCGAGCTCAGCTCGATGCCGTGCTTCATGCACAGGTCGGCGATGTTGTTCTGTCCGTGGTAGATGATCTCGGCGCCCACGTCGGCGAACTGGCCCGCGGCGAAACCTTCGCGAACCGTGAAAACTCGTCCGCCGACGCGGTCGCGCGCCTCGAGCACGACAACGTCTTGCCCGGCGTCCTGCGCTTCGGTGGCTGCGACGAGTCCGGAGAGGCCCGCCCCGATGACGAGGACCCTCATTGGGCCTAAACGCCCACCGTGCGCCGCACCGCCGCGAGCACCCGATCGACCGACGGCAGGTAGTAATCCTCTAGCGAAGAGGTTGGGAATGGGACGTCGAAAGCGCCGACGCGTGCCACGGGAGCATCGAGATCGTAGAAGACCTCCTCCATCAGGGTGGCCGAGATCTCTGCGCCGAAGCCCGCCGAGAGCGGAGCCTCGTGGACGATCACGCAGCGGCCGGTCCTTACGACCTGCGCACAAAGTGTCTCCACGTCCAGGGGGACGAGGGTGCGCAGATCGAGGACTGCGGCGGAGATTCCTTCGGCCGCGAGCCTGTCCGCGGCCCGCAGGCAGAGATCAACTGCGGCGCTCCAGGCGATGAGCGTCACGTGATCTCCGTCGCGCGCAAGCGTCGCCTTGCCGAAGGGGACGGTGTAGCCGCCGTCGGGCACCTCCGTCCGCCCCGCGCGGTAAAGGCGATCGGGTTCACAGAAGAGCACCGGGTCGGGGTCGCGGATCGCCTCGATGAGCAGGCCTTTGGCGTCGTACGGGTTGGAAGGCATGACGATCTTGACGCCCGGCGTCTGCACGAACTGCGCCTCGACGGCGTCGGAGTGGAACTCAGGGCTTTTGATGCCCCCGCCGAACGGGGCCCTGATCGTGACCTGGCAGTGATAGCGGCCCTTTGAGCGCTGGCGGTACTTGCCGAGCTGCGGCCCGATCTGGTGGAACCCCTGTGCCGTGAAGCCGAGGAACTGGATCTCCGCCACCGGCACCATGCCGGCCACCGCGAGGCCGAGAGACGCGCCGACGATGCTCGCCTCGGCGAGCGGCGTGTCGATCACGCGCGCGGCGCCGAACTTTTCGACGAGCCCGCTCGTTGTCCGGAATACGCCTCCGAGCTTGCCCACGTCGAGTCCGAGCACCATCACGCGGGGGTCGGCCTCCATCTCGTCGACGAGCGCGCTGTAGATCGCCTCGACGATGTTGCGCTCGGGCACGCTCAGGCTCCGCCGCCCAACAGCTCCGACCGCTGCCGCGCGACGCGTAAAGGCTCATCCGCGTACGCGTTCGCAAAGACATCGGCCGGCGTCGGCGGGTCGGCCGCGTACGCCAGCTGCAGCGCGCGCTCGTTCTCCTCGCGCACCTCGGCCGTCAGCGACGCCTCACGCTCCTCGTCCCAGAGCCCTAGCGCGGCGAGATACCGCTGGACGCGCTCGATCGGGTCGCGCGTCCGCGCCTCCTCGTGCTCTCTTGGGTCCTCGTAGCGGGCTGGGTTGTCGGTCGTGTTGTGGAAGCTCATCCGGTACGTGACCGCTTCGATCAGCGTCGGGCCGCCGCCGCTCCGCGCCTTCTCGACCGCATCGGACGCAACGTCGTACACGGCCATGACGTCGTTGCCGTCGACTTCCACGCCCTCGAACCCGTAGCCCGCGGCTCGAAGGGCGAAACTACGGGTCGCCGACTGGACCCGGCGCGAGGTGGAGATTGCCCACTGGTTGTTCTGGAGGAAGAACACGATCGGCGCCTGCACCACGCCGGCAAGGTTCAAAGCCTCGTGGAAGTCGCCCTCGGACGAGCCGCCGTCGCCGACATATGCCATCACGACCGCGTCCGTGCCTCGGAGGCGAAGGCCCCACGCCAGGCCCGTAGCATGGGGCAGCTGGGCGGCGATGGAGACCTGGGTCGGAAGAACGTTGACGCCGTCCGGGATGCGGGCGGGCGCGATCTTGCCGAGGTACTGGGCGCTGATCACCTCGAGGGGCAGCCCGTGATGCACCGTCGCCATCAGCTCCCGGTACTGGGGCACGATCCAGTCGCGTTGCGGGTCGAGCGCCAGCGCCGAGCCGACAATCGAGGCCTCCTGGCCCATGCCCGGCGAGTACACGCCGAACTGTCCCTGCCGCTGCAGAGCGATGACGCGCTGGTCGTAGAGGCGTGACTTCATCATCCAGCGCAAGGCTTCGAGGAGCAGTTCCTCGTCCATGCGCGACTTGCCGCCTGGGGCGACCGTTCCATCGGGCATCAGCACCGAGCGCCGGCCTTCCACCGGCCTATTCTTGCCGGACGCCGCCCTGGCCACACTAGGCTTGATTGGTGAGGGCGTTGGCCGAGCGATGAAAGCCACCGCGTGGAACCAGAAGACGATCGCCGAGTTTCATGCCAAACAGGGCCTGGGTGTCGGAATGTGGGGAGATCACGTCCTGCTGATGACGGCCCGTGGCGCACAGAGCGGCGACCAGATCACGACGCCTCTCGTCTATGGCCGAAACGGCGATGACTATGTAATCGTCGCCTCCAAAGGCGGTGCGCCCGATAATCCGGCATGGTTTGGCAACATCAAGGTCAACCCAGCGGTCGAAGTCGAGGTTGCGCGGCCGGGCGGAACCGAGACCTTCAGGGCTCTTGCTCGGGTAGTCGACGACCGCGCCGAGCGCGACCATCTGTTTCAGGAGATGACCCTGATCTGGCCCTCGTATGCCGACTATCAGAAGCGCACCGAGCGCCTGATCCCAGTGGTAATCCTCAAGCGGCAGGCGTAAACAAGCAATCACGACCTATGCAGCGTGGGGTGAGGTCGCTCGTCACCGACGCTCGCCGTACACATCGCTTCCTCTCTCGCTTCGGCAATGCGCCGTTTGCAACGGCTGCGGGAACGAGTGGGCCGCTCGGCGGGGCTGCGGCATCTACCGGTGCCTGGTGTTTGACTTTGGGCCCTGAGCAGGGGATGCTGGTCGCGGTGCTTTGAGCATGGCCATAGTCAATCCGCCAGAGCTGGTTACGCAACCCGATCCATCAGTGTCACCGATGGGGTTGGCGCCATCGCCGGACGTCGACCCGGCCGCCGAGCTGCGCTGGCGCCGGCGCCCTGCGCTCCGAGCTGCACTCAAGCTCGCCGCCGTCTTAGCTCCGGCCGCAGCGGCATCGGTAGTGGCCATCACGTTCAGCCGTACCGTCCCAGTGCCAGTCGACCTGGTCGGCACGGTCGTTTGGTGGGCTGTCTTCGCGGCGGCGATCGTCGCCACGTGGATGCTGAGCGCCGACTTGCTGCAGCGAATGCTGCCACTCGCGACGCTTCTCGACCTGACGCTTGCCTTTCCGGACTCAGTCCCTTCGCGCTTCGCGATCCTGCGCCGCAAAATTGACAGGCGACACCTCGAAACGGACATGCGCCGGCTCCGCGAGAAGGCCGATCCGGAAAGCGGACCTCGCGCTCAACTCATCCTCGAGCTTGCGGTCGCGCTGAGCATCCACGACAGGCGGACACGAGGTCATTCGGAACGTGTCCGCATGTTCACCGACCTGGTCGCCCAGGAGCTTCACCTTCATCCGCGCGACGCTGATCGCTTGCGGTGGGCGGCGCTACTCCACGATATCGGTAAGCTCGCGGTGGCGCCGGAGATCCTGAACAAGCCCGAGCGACCGGACGATGACGAGCGGGAGAGCCTTCGCAACCATCCCATTGAGGGCTACCGGATAATCGCTCCCCTGCACAAATGGCTCGGTACTTGGGCCGCCACCGTGCGTGACCATCACGAGCGGTACGACGGGACTGGCTATCCGACCGGGCTTCGCGGCCGCGCCATATCGCTGGGCGGGCGGATCGTCGCCGTGACCGACAGCTACGAGACGATGACCTCCGGGCGGCCATATCGAAAGGCACTCTCCGTCAATGCCGCGCGCGAAGAGCTTGTGCGCAGGTCGGGCACACATTTCGACCCGTACGTCGTGCGGGCGTTTCTTGCCATCTCGCTCGGACGACTGTGGCCGGTGGTCGGCTTCGGCGCGCTGATCGCAGAGGTGCCGTTCTTTGCACCGGTGTCAGGGCGGCTATCCCAGCTCGGCTCGCGTTCGGTGTCCGGATTTGTCGCCATGGGCGCGGTGGCAACGCTCATCGTCGTCGGCCTCGCCGGGCCGACCGCAAGTGCCCTCGTCTACGGGCCGTCGGTGAGCAAGCCGGAGGTGACGGGCGTCGCGACGCTGCCGAATTCAGAGGCCTCGGCTAGCCCGACCGGGTCGTCGCCTCCGGCGACTACGCCGGCACCCGCGCCGCCGTCCACGGCCCCGGGCGCCTCAGGCGCGCCGTCGGTGTCGAACGCGACGTTCAGCGGTCGTCCGCCCAGCGCCCAAGCGCCGGTCGCGAAGGCGCTCTATCCCGCCGGGATCAGCAAGCACGCAACTCTTCCGCCGGGGATCGCCAAGAGCTCTAATCCGTTCGCGCACTGGCGGAGCCGACATTGAGCGGCGGCTATTCCTCAGGCGCGCGTCACCTCTGACGTCTCGGGCGCGACCGTTTCCGCGGCGGGTGTCTGGATGTAATGCACGCCCGCGGCGATCGCGGCGCCCGATAGGGGACCCACCAGGTAAATCCACAGAGTTGACCAGGAGCCAGAACCCAGAATCGCCGAGCTTAACGTGGCTCCGATCCCAACGGCGGGGTTGAACACCCCACCGGAGATCGGGCCTGCGACAAACGCGCCCGCGGCGACGGTCATGCCAATCGCCAGGCCGTAGAACGAGTTGCCTTCCGTCTCTTTGGTCGCAGCAACGTTCAGCACGACGAGGACCAGCGCGGCCGTAAGCACGACCTCCGCGGCGACGGCCGAAGGCCACGCCCCGCCGGGGTGCACGTCAGCGACCTTTCCGCTGACGAAGTACGCGAACACAAAGGCCAGCACGCCGGCCGCGACCTGCACAACCCAGTAGGCAAGCATCGTCTCCGATCGGATGATCCGGCGGAGGAAGAGGCCGAACGTGACCGCGGGGTTGTAGTGCGCGCCGGACACATGGCCGCCCATGTACACCATCGCCATCAGCGCGCCTCCGATCGCAAGAGGCGCAAACGATCCCGCGGCTCCGGATAGGCCGATGACAGTGAGGAAGACGAAAGTCCCTGCGAACTCTGTCGCGAGCTTGGGTAGCAACTCTCTCATTGATCCGACCTCCTATGCCGCTGCTTAGCAGACTGTCGAAAGCGCTCCCAGTCGTGAAGCTTGGTGTTGAAGAGTGTGGCGTCGTCGATAACTTCGCCGGCGAGCAGCCGATAGAACTCTTTGTCGTCGAAACGATGCGACCGCTCGACCTTGCCGTTCAGCTGCGGCGTCGCTAGTGGCCATCAGGAGGCGACGACTTGTGGGTATCGCTGATGCGCGGTGGACCGTACATATTGACGAGGGCTGCCGGCATCAAGAACTCGCGATAGGGCAGGCCAATGGGCCATTCGAAGGGAGCCACCACCGACTCAGGAATCTCGAGTTCCAGGATTACATCAAGCTCGTCGCTCTTGTGGTCCTCGGTTGGTCGATCGAACAGCCACACACCGCTGTGGTCGCTCTCGGTCAGATACGCACCACTCCTTTCGCCAAAGCCGTCGCGCAATATCTCGGCCGCGTGCCTGGTCGGGTGGTACAGCTTCATTGCACCAGATTGTCTATGGCGTCTCGCACCGCGCCAGTTTCGGCGACGCCGTCCGGAAAATGGTACCGGCGGCGGAACACGTTTGCGAGCCTGATGGTTGGAGTGCTCGCCGCGGCCAGCGCTAGTCTCGTCGGGCTGTAACTTGAGGCCAACTCGCCTCTATTCTCGGGTTGTCACACACGGATATAAGTTGCGGTTTCGTACAGCAACGCCCGCGCAAAACCGTGGCAACTGCGGGACTCACCGGCGCTTGGCGAATTCAGACCGTGATTTCTGAACGGGCACACCGATCTGTTAGCCGCAAGGTTCAGGGTTCGAGTCCCTGTCCCCGAGCCACTTCGCCATTTAGATGTGTATAGTCCGAAGGTCCCGCGGAAAGCGGGTCTAAAGACCCCGCTGAACTCTTGATGACAAGAGCGTTGCTGCGAGAAGGCCGAACTTTGTATGGAAGAGCAACCGGGCGTGACGCGGGCGGTCCGGCCAAGGCTGCGGGCTTGGCTGTTACTCAGCCCAGGATTGTTGATCGGCCTGCTCGTTGGCTCCTGTGGAGCGGGCCTCGCTCTCCTGCCTGAGGAGGATCCCGGGAATCACGAAGCTGGCCTGATCGGGCTTGTGATTGGGGCGACCGTTTTGGCGGGCATTCTGCCGCCGTTGGTCAATCCACTGATTCAGGTCAGCGGCGGCGTACTGACCAAGCGCAACGTCCTTCGGGTGCAGCGGCGATGGCCAATGAGCCAGTTGCACTGGATTCAGTTGGAGGCTAGCCATCTTGATGCGTTCTTGCCAGATGGCACCCGCGCCTTCCGACTCTCTCTCCGTTGGTGGCGAAAGTCAGCAATCGAGAGCCTGGGTGGCAGCCCGATGGCGGTCGAAGGTGATGACTTCCCAGGGACCGCAGCGATGGCGCGCGGGGTCACCTTGGCAGCCGACCAGGCACCATCTCAGAACCTGACAATCCGCACGTTGCCGATCACGCCAGACGAGGTTCGTCTCCTGCGGAGCTACATGACATGGCCACGGATCGCCATTGGTCTTGCGGGCTTGGGCGCAATCAGTGTGGCCGTGGCCGCGATCGTCCAAGAACGCATCTGGCAATTCGTCGCGGGCGGGATTGCGTTCGTCGCTCTCCCTTTAGCGGCGGGGGCCACGTGGCGGTGGGGTAGGTACGTGCGAGAGCTTTCGGCTGGGCTCATGATCCAGGCAGCTGGCACGCTGGAACTAATTGACTCCGGGGGGGACCAGCGCACTTGCAGCGTGATCGTCAAAGGAATCGAGATCCATATTCCTGACGACGTGGCCGACGCCATTGAGCAACATGCGATCCTGACTAAAGAGGGGTTAATTACCTCTCGGCGGTTCAGGTTCACTGGCACGGTTGAGTATCTTCTCCGCTCGCGAGAGGCCTTGCGAGTTGAGTTGAATCCAGTCGGACTCGTCTATGAGCACCCAGCATTCGAAGCTGGCCAGCGTGCGCCTATGAAGGTCTCCCTAGTCGCACCATCAAGCCCGGGGGAAGAGGCCGCGAAGCGGCAGCAGTTTAGATCTGTTTTCGGCTCGGACGCTCCCCGAGACGCTGGCCAGGCTGTCGGCTTGGGCCTCATCGCTCCCGCACTTCTCATCGCCCTAATCGGCATTGCCTTCGATGTCGCGGGCTGGGGGCGTCTCGGAGCCCTCTTGTATTTCGTGTTCGGGTACGTTGCATTCGTCTTGCTGTCGCTATGGGCATCGCGACTCGGGCTGTCGGATCGAGCGGCGATTGCGGTGATTTACCTTACGCCGGCGTTACTGGTCGCCGTGGTCGGCATTCCGTTCTATCACCTGATGCACCCACATTTCGACCCATCGGCGCTCTGGGGCACTATCGCGACCTGTTGTGGGCCATGATTCAAACCGCCATTGGACCGTTGCGGAACCGGTTTCTCCCGGTCCCGTTGTTTTGGCTTCTGGCTGGCGGCCCTCGCCTGGTTCCAACAGGGTCAAGACGACCGCTTTGGCGAGTCAGGAGAGCCTGGTGAAAGGTCCGTAGATGCCCCAAGGCATCGATGACGTCCGATGGCAGCGGGACCACTAGAGTTCGAAGAGCGTCCACTAAGGCCGAGCCAAATTTCGAATACGGTTCAATCACTTCGTTAGTCGGTGACTATGAGGTACGCAGTCTTGTGGTCGGGCGGCAAAGACAGTGCTCTTGCCTTTCAACGCGCTCGATCCGCAGGCTTGGAGGTAACGCGCTTGATCACCTTCTACGAGGCAGCGACCGACCGAGTGCGTTTCCATGCGACTCGAATCGAAATGATCCAGGCTCAGGCTGCAGCGATTGGAGTCGAACTGGCCTTGATCGGCACAAGTTGGCCGGCGATGGAGCAGCGACTGGTCGAAGAGCTCGACCGGCTTCGATCCGAAGGGTTCTCTGGCATCGTGCTCGGCGATATCCATTTGACTGACGTACGCGCGTGGTACGAGGCACAGGTCGTCGCGGCTGGCCTTGAGCACACGGAGCCCATTTGGGGCGAGCCGTCGATCGACCTGCTCACCGAGTTCGTACAGACAGGAGGCAGGGCAGTAATCACCTGTGTCGACCTGTCCCGCCTTAGCGCCGACTGGCTGGGACGAGTCGTCGACGAGCGCTTTGTAACGGACATCGCGACCACTGGCGTTGATCCGTGTGGGGAAAATGGCGAGTACCACCCGTTTGCTTTTGCAGGGCCGCTGTTCCATCGCGCGTTGAACTGGCAACGCGGGGAGGAACATCGTGAAACCGACTTCCTCCAGGTCGACATCCGGCAGGCTTAGCGAGGTCGTTGCAGAATAAATACCGACCATGTCACTTGCAGACGTACCCGTGGTCTCAGGGCTACGGTTTCGTCAACCGTTGCCAGCGATAGAAGGGAAACGGGGCTACAAATCCTCGCCTGGCCACATTCCCGCATTGACACCGCGGCCCAACGTGCGACGATCTCTGTGGCCCCGGTGGATTCGGAAGGCGCAAGCCGGAAGGGTTCGCTGGGGTCACTGTTTTCGCGGCACTCGACCACTGTCTGCTAGATCATTAGATAGCTATGGAAGATGATCCCAACTCCGCAGAAGAGTCAGACGTAAGGCACGGCACGGAGAGTGCCGCGCACGAGAACGTCAGCTGGGAGAGGATCGCCGAGCGGGCATATCAGATCTCCCAGTCAGAGGACGCCGGCAGCGACGAGGAGAACTGGCTTCGGGCTGAGCGCGAATTGCTGGAGGAGCAAGAACGTCAGCAGCGCTGACGGGCCCGAGCGAGCGTTAATCCTCGGTCTGCGTCTTGGAGCAACAGTCTAGGGAGGCGGCGGAAGCTAGGCCTCGCTCGAGGCAAGGCATGAGTACGTCGGCACACTGGGAGCGACCAGGTGCGATGACGTGATCGTTCTTAGCATGTGGAAACTCTGGCTGATGACTTACTGCGGCGCAGCGCCCGTGGCTAACGTTTCCGTTCGCCACACGCACGATTCGTCGTGGCCCTCATATGCAGATTGGGCCGACCTCCGAAACCATCTGGTCAACACACACGGAGAACCAGAGGACGAGATCGACGATTTCGCGTCATACGGAGATGCAACGACTGGACGGCGCAGGCACGCGGAAGAGCGGCACCGCCAATTGCACGGTGCGCCGCCGCCATCATCGAGTGATGGCAACTGAGCTGACCGACCGGGAGCACGAACAGCTCCGCTAGGTGGGCAACTGGAGGACCGCGACCGCGCGCGATCGCGTGAGGATGCGGCCGCCGACGTCGGAAGGCTCCTGCTCGGGCTGCAGGCGCTCAGTATCCACGACGAGACGCCAACCTTCGCCGTGGGCCGTGGAAGGCGACCATAAGGTCGGCCGCGCCGCGCCGTTGAACAGGAGGAGGAACGAGTCGTCGACGAATGGCCGTCCGTGCTCGTCCTTGCCCGGGATCGCTTTTCCGTTGAGAAAGACGCCCAGTGAACGAGCGTGTCGCGAGACCCAGTCCTGGTCGGTCATCCGCTTGCCGTCCCGCTTGAACCACGCGATGTCAATTGCGCCGCGGATCGGCCTGCCCTGGAACCAGCGGCGGCGCCGAAAGGCCACGTGCTGGCGGCGGAAGTTGATCAGCCAGCGCACGAATTCGAGGAGCGGCTGGTCGATCTGCGACCAGTTGACCCACGAGATCTCGTTGTCCTGGCAGTAGCCGTTGTTGTTTCCACTCTGGGTCCGCCCGAGCTCGTCGCCCATCAGCAACATCGGCACGCCCTGGGCGAGAAAAAGCGTGGTGAGCAGGTTGCGCTGCTGCTGGGCGCGACGCTTGAGCACCGCGGGGTCATCGGTCTCGCCTTCGACGCCGCAGTTCCAAGAGCGGTTGTGCCACTCGCCGTCGGCATTGTCCTCGCCGTTGGCCTCGTTGTGCTTCTCGTTGTAGGACACGAGATCTCGCAGCGTGAACCCGTCATGCGCGGTGACGAAGTTGATGCTCGCGACCGGCCGCCTCGTATCGTTCTGGTAAAGGTCGGAGCTGCCAGTCAGGCGCGACGCCAGCTCGCCGACGGTTGAAGGCTCGCCCCGCCAGAAATCGCGTACGGTGTCGCGAAAACGGCCGTTCCACTCCGACCATAGGGCGGGGAAATTGCCGACCTGGTACCCGCCCTCGCCGATGTCCCATGGTTCGGCGATGAGCTTCACCTGGCTGATCACCGGGTCCTGCTGGATGATGTCGAAGAACGTGGACAGGCGGTCTACCTCGTGGAACTCGCGGGCGAGCGTCGCCGCGAGGTCGAAGCGAAACCCGTCGACGTGCATCTCCGTGATCCAGTAGCGGAGCGAGTCCATGATCAGCTGCAGCGTGTGGGGATGCTGCACATTGAGGCTGTTGCCGGTGCCCGTGGTGTCGTAGTAGTACTGCGGGCCCTCGCCGACCAGCCGGTAGTACGCGCGGTTGTCGATGCCCCTGAAGCACAGCGTCGGGCCGAGGTGGTTGCCCTCGGCGGTGTGGTTGTAGACGACGTCGAGGATGACCTCGATGCCCGCCTCGTGCAGCGCGCGCACCATTGCCTTGAACTCGTTGACCTGCTCTCCGCGAACACCGCCGCTGGCGTATTCGTTGTGCGGCGCGAAGAATCCGATCGTGTTGTAACCCCAGTAGTTGCGCAGGCCAAGGTCGACGAGGCGCTGGTCGTGCACGAACTGATGAACCGGCATCAGCTCGAGCGCCGTGACTCCGAGCGAGCGGAGGTGCTCGATGACGGCGGGATGCGCGACGCCGGCGTACGTACCGCGGAGGTCCTCCGGCACATCGGGATGACACTTGGTCAGTCCCTTGACGTGCGCCTCATAGATGACAGTCTCGAAAAGCGGTGTCTCCGGGTGCCTGTCGCCGCCCCAGTCGAACAGGGGTTGCTGGACGATCGAGCGGAACACATAAGGCGCGCTGTCCTCGTCGTTGCGAGATGACTCGTCGCCAGGGTTGTACGAGTAGCACGCCGGGTTCCAGCGCACCTCGCCTTCGATCGCGCGCGCGTACGGGTCAAGGAGCAGCTTGCTCGGGTTGCAGCGGAAGCCTTGCTCGGGGGCGTAGGGGCCATGGATCCTGTAGCCGTAGCGCTGGCCCGGTCCGACCCCGGGCACATACGCGTGCCAGGAGAACGCGTCGACCTCGTCCAGCGCGACCCGGTGCTCTGCGCCGCTCTCATCGAACAGACACAGCCGGACCTTCTCCGCGACCTCGCTGAACAGGGCAAAGTTGGTGCCGGCGCCGTCGTAGGTCGCACCCAGCGGGTAGCCGCGGCCGGGCCAGATCTCCGGGTGCGCCGGATCAGACAAGCGATCGCTCCAGCACCACGACGTGCGACCGAGCAAGGCAGAGCATCCGGTCGCGGATGGCGGCGGAGGAGTCAGACGCCATCACGAGCTCCTCACCATCTTCACACTCGAGCTCCCAATCACGGTCACCAAGGTTGACGCAAACCCGAACGCCGCGGCGCCCGAAGCTGAGGCGCCGCAGCGCCTCGTCCACCGCCACGTCGATATCCGCACCGAGCTCGTCTACAGGCGGGGGCAGGCGCCGGCGAAGGGCGACCAGGCTCCGATACCAGCCGAGCATGTCCTGGTGCGAGGCTTCGTCCAGCTCCTCCCAGCGCAGCTTCGAGCGGGCGAACGTGGCGGGGTCCTGCGGGTCGGGCACCAGTTCGCTCCAACCGAACGAGGCGAACTCCGCGCGCCGGCCTTCCGCTACGCGCCGCCCGAGCTCGGGGTCGCGGTGATCGGTGAAGTACTGGAAGGGCGAGCCGGCCGCCCACTCCTCGCCCTGGAAAAGAAGCGGAGTGAAAGGCGAGGTGAGCAGGAGCGCTGCCGCGGCTTTGGCGCAGCCCCCCTCCACGATGTGGCAGAGCCTTTCCCCCGCCGCGCGGTTGCCGACCTGGTCGTGGTTCTGCGCGGCGACGACGAAGGCGTGCGCTGGCACGCCGAACGGCTTGCGGCCGCGAACGCGCCGCCGGCGCGGCGACCATTCGCCGTCATACACCCAGGCCTGACGCAGCGCCTTGGCAAGCTGGGCGAACGATCCGAAGTCTTCGTAGTAGCCGATGTGCTCGCCGGTAAGCACCGTGTGCAGTGCGTGGTGCCAGTCGTCGGCCCACGAGGCGTCCAGGCCATAGCCGCCGCGTTCGGGGCTGCGCACCAGCCTGGGATCGTTGGCGTCCGACTCGGCGACGACGAAGGTGCGGTGGTGTGTCTCGGCGCTGAGCCGCGCGACCTCGAACGCGAGCTGCTCGAGAATGTGGACCTCCGACTCATCGATGATCGCGTGCACCGCGTCGAGGCGGAGGCCGTCGAAGTGATAGTCGCGCAGCCACATCAACGCGTTGTCGACCACGAACCGCCGCACCTCGTCGCTGCCCGGTCCGTCGAAATTGACCGCCGCGCCCCAAGGCGTGTGGTGCGTCTCGCTGAAGTAAGGACCGAAGTCGGCGAGGAAGTTGCCGACAGGGCCGAGGTGGTTGTAAACGACGTCCAGGACGACCGCGAGGTCCGACGCGTGGCAGGCGTCGACAAAGCGCTTCAGCCCGTCGGGACCGCCGTACGCGTGATGTGGCGCGTACAGGTCAGCACCGTCGTAGCCCCAGCCCCGGTCGCCGGAGAACTCGGCGACCGGCATGAGCTCGACGGTGTCGACGCCGAGTCGGACGAGGTGGGGCAGGCGAGCGATGGCGCCGGCGAACGTGCCCTCGGGGGAGAAGGTACCTACGTGCAGCTCATAGAGGATCGATCCGGTAAGAGTCGACCCTCGCCAGGCGCCGTCCTGCCAGGCGTAGGCATCGTGGTCGACGACCTCCGAGAGGCCGAGCACCCCGTCAGGCTGCGAGGGGGACCGTGGGTCGGGCCGGACCTCGCCGCCGTCGAGTGAGAAGCCGTACCGCGAGCCCGCTCCGGCCCCGGCGTCATCGACCTCCCACCAACCGCCTTCCGCGGGCCGCATCTCAAGCCGCCTGCCGTCCACGACCGCGTCGACACGGCGCCTTTGCGGCGCCCAGACCCGGAACTGGTGCATCAGCCGTCGGCCGCCATCACCGCCAGCGGGAATCGCACCAGCAGCGTGCCGACCGGCACCGACCGGCCGCCTTCCTGGACCTCGTCCGTGAGCAGGCTGGTCCAGCGACCCTCCGGCAGGGCGACCTCGGTTCCCGTCCAGTCGCCGGCAAGCCCGGCCGGCAGGCGAGGCACGAGCACGAGCAGCGAGTCGCGAACGAAGCCAAGGGCGTGACGCGCCTTGGCGCCGGTTGCCTCGAGCGGAACGTATCGCGAGCCGCGGAAGAGTTCGGGGCGCTCGGCGCGCGCGCCCAGCAATCGCGCGATGAGCCAGAGCTTGGTCGAACCGTCATCCTCCAGGGCGCCGGCCTCCTCCGCGCTCAGCTGCGCCAGGCCCGCGAGAAGAGCGCGCCGTGCCGCGTAATCGACCTGCCGGCGGTTGTCCGGGTCGACAAGCGTCAGGCTCCATAGCTCGGAGCCCTGATAGACGTCGGGCACCCCGGGGCAGGTGAGCAGAAGGGCGGTCTGGGCGAGCGACGCGATGCGGCCAAGCACCACGAGTTGGGTGCGGCCGAGGAATGACTCGAGGTCGCTGGTGAACTCAGCGTCGGAACAGATGGCTTTGACAAAGCCGGCCAGCGCGTCCTCGTACACGGCGACCGGGCTAGTCCACGAGGTGTGCACCTTCGCCTCTCGCGCCGCCTTGTTCAGGAAACTCGTGAGCCGGTCGGCGTCGATGGGCCAGGCGCCGACGAGGGTCTGGTACGCGAGGTATTCCAGGTTGCGGTCGGGGTAGCCGTGGGGCCGGTGGCGGTCGTTGTGCTCGGACCACCGGCGCACCGCCGCCTCCCATTCCGCGGGGATCTCGGACAGGACGTTGAGGCGCGCCCGCGAGTCGCCGCTCCTCTTGGTGTCGTGTGTGGACAGGGTGAGCATCGTCTCGGGGTACGTCGAGGCGATCCGCGCGCACCATTGATGGAAGTCCTCAGCGGAGCGCCCGAACGTGCCGGGGTCCCCACCGACCTCGTTCAGCGAGACGAGCCGGTGGTAGCGGTAGAAGGCGGTGTCCTCGACGCCCTTGGCCATCACGGCGGGAGTGAACTGCTGGAAGCGGGCGGTGAACTCCTCCTCGCTGCCGCCCCGTCGCTGGAGCACAAGCGTGTCGGCGATCAGCGCCAGGAGCTCGGGGTCGATGTCGGGCCGGCGCCGGGCAGCCTCGTCCGCCGCGAACTTCACCTCGATCCGGTCTGACTCGCTCGCCGGCGAGTCGCGCGTGACGTAGGTGCGGTAGACGCGAAACCCTGCCGCCATCTCGGCAATCGCATCGCGGACCTCGCGGTGAGAGCGGTCGCGATGCATGCGGTCGCCCTCGCATACGTCGAGCATCAGCCCCGCCAGGCGAATCAGGTCGGGAGCCAGGTCCGCCGCGATGATCTCGTGCTTGGCCCTGTACACGACCTCGGCAAATTGCTGTGCCTCGCCCGTGAAGGCGTGGTAGAGGGAGGTCATTGCGGGTTCGTTGGCGGAGTCTACGAACGCGCCGTCCACCGCCGTGATGAAGTCGTATCCGGTGGTTCCCTGCACAGGGAACGATGTGGGCAGTTCCTCGCCGGCGCGCAAGATCTTCTCGACCACGATGTACGCCTGCGGAGCCGCGGCGCGAAGACGGTGGAGGTAGGCGGCCGGGTCGCGCAGCCCGTCGATGTGGTCAATGCGGACACCGTCGATCGCACCGCCGGCAAGCAGGTCGAGGATCACGCGATGGCTATCCTCGAACACGCGCGGCTGCTCTACGCGAAGCCCGATCAAGCTGTCGATGGTGAAGAAGCGGCGGTAGTTGAGCTCCTCCTGCGCGCTCCGCCAGTAGGCCAGGCGATATGGCTGGCGCTGGAGGACGGCGTCCAATGCATCAGGGTCGCGCGCTATGTCGTCGATTTCTTCCACGTCGAACGAGCCTGGCGAGATGGGAAAGCTCCGGTCGTGGTAGCGCACAACCGTGTCGTGGCCTTCGCGCTCGAGTGCCAACGAGCCGTTTTCGAGCTCGCGTCCGTAGCGGTCGTCGAGCACACCCAGCAGGATCTTGCCATGGAGCGTCGCCGCCGCCCCTCGCCAGTCGATGTCGAAGTAGTCGGCGTAGCGGCTCGAAAGCCCGTGGCTGAGGAGGTCCCACCACCATGGGTTGGCCCTGCCCTCGGTCGCCATGTGGTTGGGCACGATGTCGACTACCAGTCCGATGGACGCGGCGCGCACGGCTTCCGACAGCGTCTTGAAGGCCGCCTCACCGCCGAGGTCCAGGCTGATGCGGGTCGGGTCGACGACGTCGTAACCGTGGGTGCTGTGCGGAGCAGCCTGCAGGATGGGCGAGCAGTAGACGTGGGAGAAGCCGAGCGACCGCAGGAAGCCGGCCAGCTCGCCCGCCTGCTGGAAGGCGAACTCGCTCGAAAGCTGAACCCGGTACGTAGCGCGGGGCGTCACATGCGAAATTCTCAGGCTTCGAGCTTCAGCGTCACCGCCGGACGGCTCATTCCGTGTCGTTTGACCAGTCCGAACCTCGTCCGCCCTAAGTAGAGTGCGGGCCGTGGACTCGGCAGAGCTCATCAAGCAGTGCGACCGGCTTGCGGCGCTCGCCGAGCGGCGCCTTGCCTTTCCGACGGCGAACCCCGCGGCCCAGGCACGCGCGCGACAGTTGCACGACCACCTCGACGGCTTCGTGCGTCCCCGCCTCGCCGACCTGGACGCGCCGCTGCTGGTACTGCTCCTCGGACCCACCGGTGCCGGCAAGTCGTCACTGCTGAACACGATCGCCGGGGCGGAGGTGAGCAAGGTTGGCGTGCTCCGGCCGACGACCACTGACGCGGTTCTTTACGCGAGCGAGAGCGACACGGGCCGAATTCTCGCCAGCGGCCGTCTCGCCGTCGTCGCCGATGAGAGACTGAGGCGAGCGGCGGCGCCAGCGAGCGCGGACGGCGTCGCCGTCATCGACGCGCCTGACATCGACTCGGTCGAGCGTGACAACCGTGAGCTCGCCGACGTGCTTGTCGAAGCCTGCGATCTGTGCGTGTTCGTCACCACGGCGACGCGCTACGCCGACCTGGTGCCGTGGGAGGTGTTGCGCCGTGTGCGCGAGCGAGGTCTTCCGCTCGTGGTGGTGTTGAACCGCATGCCGGTTGATGAAGAGGATCGGGCCGCGATCGTGGCCGACGCCAAGAGGCTTTTCGGCCAGGCCGGCGATGAAAACGGCGAGCAGCCGCTGGACCTGATCGCGATCGACGAGGGTGACGTCGATCCGCGCGTGAGCGGACTCGCGCGTGAGAAGGCCCGCCCGCTTCTCGAGCGCATAGAGCGGCTCGCCGCGCAGGCCGGCGAGCGCCGCGCCATTGCGACGCGCGCGTTGCATGGTGCGCTCAAAGGCCTCGCGCCCCTCGCGCATGCCGTCGCCGACGATCTCGAACACGAGGCCATCGACGCCGACGCGCTGCAGCGGATCGCCACGTCCATGTACTCCGAGGAGCTCGCTTCGCTGGGCGATGAGCTGCAGGGCGGGCTCGTCCTGCGCGCCGAGGTGTTGCGACGGTGGAACGACTTCGTCGGCGCAGACCAGATGGCACGGTTCATCTCCACCGGGATCGGCAGGCTGCGCGCGATGCTGCTGAGCGCGTTCCGCGGTCGGCCGGCCGCGCCCGTGACGATCGTCGAGGCGGACGTGACGAGCACGCTCGAGGCGCTCGCGCTGCGGCACGCGACCGAAGCCGCTCGGCGGACGGCGGTGGCCTGGTCCGACCGGTCTGATGCGGCCGAGCTGGTCGCTCGCGATCACGCGCTGTGGTCGGCGTCCGCGGGACTCGGACCTGCCATACGAGAAGGCCTGGGAGACTGGATGCGCGGGATCGTGGAAGACGTGCGGTCGCACGCCGGTCGCAAGCGCGCCGTCGCGCAGATCGCCGCGCTCGGCGTTAACGCCGTCGGCGTCGCCGTCATGCTCGGCGTGTTCGTCCAGACCGCCGGCCTCACCGGGACCGAGCTGGGGATCGCCGCGGGCACCGCAATCCTCAATCAGAAGCTCCTCGAGGCGATCTTCGGCGAACGCGCGATGGGGGAGCTCATCGCCAACGCGCGAGAGCGGCTCATGACGCTCCTGACTGAGCTGTTCGCCAGCGAGCGTCAGCGTTTCGAGGCGCTCGTGCCTCCGCCAGGAAGCCTGCGCGAGCTTGCTGGAAAGCTGCGCGTTGCGGTCGACGGCTTGGCGCCGTGAGCGTCGATCGCTGCCTGGGAAACCTCGACGAGGCGATCACGGCCGCAAAGGAGCTGGGGCTCGACACGACCGCCGCCGTCGCGACGCGCGACACGGCGCGTGCGCGGCTGGGCTTCCCAAGCAGCGCGTATGTCCTTGCCCTGGTCGGCGGCACGGGGGTCGGGAAGTCGACGTTGTTGAACGCGATCGCCGGCGAGAACGTGAGCCCGGCCGGCGCACGCCGTCCGACGACATCGGACGCGGTCGCGTGGGTCCCTTCCAGTCGCGGGCGCGAGCTCACGGGCCTGCTGCAGTGGCTCGGCGTTGGCGAGCTGCGAGAGCACACGGGTGGCGCGCTCGGCGATGTTGTCGTGCTCGACCTTCCCGACTTCGACTCGATCGTTCTCGAGCACCGAGAACGCGTGGATGCTCTGCTTCCCCGCGTCGATGCCGTCGCGTGGGTCGTCGATCCGGAGAAGTACATGGACCACGTCATGCACGGCGGCTATTTGCGGGAGTTCGCACCCCGCATTCGCCGCCAGATCGTAGTCCTCAACCGCAGCGACCTTCTCAGCCCAGCTGACGCGAGCCGCGTCGCCGAGGACATGCGCAGCCAGCTGCGTCGCGACGGCGCAGGCGACATCGACGTCGTCGCGACCCGCGCGAAAGAGGGCGCGGGCGGAATCGACGAGCTGCGCGGATGGCTCGAGTCGGGGGTCGAGGCGAAGCGCGTCGTCGTCTCTCGCGTTGCCGCGGAGGCGCGCGAGGCCGTGCGCGACCTCGCCGCCGGCGCTGGCGTGTTGGACGGCGCAAAGGCCCCGCTCATCGAGCCGGTCCGCCGAGAGCGCGCCCTCTCCTCGGTCGCACAGGGCGCGCTCGCCGTCGTCGACATCGCAGGCCTCGAGCGGCAGGCTGTCGCCGCCACACGCTTCGCGGCGCGGCGGCGCGGCGCGGGACCGCTCCGGCACCTGACGAGTGCGATCTACCGGTTCACCGGGCGCGCGCGAACGGCGGCGGACCCGGCTGCCTTCCTCACGCGATGGCAGCTCCGCGGCTCGCTTGCGCCCGCGGTCGAGCCCCTGCGCGAGCTCGTCGCTTCGACGTTGCCGTCGGTTCCGGCGCCGCTTCGGCGCGCGCTGTCCGCGCTGAGCGCGCCGGCGTCACTGGAGCGTCGCCTCGCGGACACGGTCGATCGCTCGCTTGCGGGCGAAGCGGCCGGCTTCCGGGTGCCCACGAGCGGGTTGTGGTCCGTCATCGGCATCGCCCAATATGCCGTGACCGCCCTCCTCATTTTCTCCGTGCTCTGGTTCGCGTCGCTCTTCGTCATCCACGACATGCCTGTCGGTGCGATCGAGCTGCCTTATCTCGGACCTGTGCCCGCGCCCGTCGCATTGCTCGCGGCCACCCTCCTCGCCGGCTACGTCCTCGCCAAGCTGCTGCAGCTGCACGCCGGCTGGCTCGGGCGGCGGTGGGCAAAGCGCGTCGGCGCGCGCATCACGCGCGAGGTCCGCCAGCGGGTGGTGGACGAGCTCCTGGTTCCCCTGGACGAGTTCGATGCCTCGCGGGCGGTGGTCAGCAAGGCGGTGAGCACGGCGGAAGACTGCCATGAGGAAGCTTCCGCGGCCTAGCATTTGCCCTGAATGAGGGTGCCGGACGCGACCACGCACGCCCCGACCGGCTCGAGCGAGCGCCGCCCGCTTACGGTCCTGTTCGCGGACATCGCCGGCTCGACCTCGATCGCGGAGAAGCTGGACCCGGAAGACTGGACTGCGCTCGTCGGCGAGGCGTTCAGACGGATGAACCGGACCATCGAGCGCTACGACGGGACGATCGCACGGCTCATGGGCGACGGGGTCCTCGCCTTCTTCGGAGCTCCCGTGGCGCACGAGGACGACCCGGAGCGTGCGGTGCGCTGCGGCCTGGACATGGTCCGCGCCATCGACGAGCTGGGCGCAACGCAGCGCGCGCTGGGCGCAGGGGAGCTTCGCGTCCGGGTCGGCATCAACACCGGCCCGGTCGTCGTCGGCGTGGTCGGCACAGACACCGCCCACGAGTACACGGCGATGGGCGACGCGGTCAACGTCGCCGCCCGGATGCAGGCCTCGGCGCGGCCGGGCAGCGTGCTGGTCACGTCAGCCACCCACCGCTTCGTCTCGTCGCTCGTCGAAGCGCTCGATGTCGGCCTTCTCGAGTTGAAGGGAAAGACGAACTCGGTCCAGGCCTATGAGATCACCGGCCTCAAAGCCGGAGGAACACGAACTCGCGGTCTGCTCGGCGTCCGCTCACCGATGGTCGGCCGCGACCCGCAGCTCGCCCGACTGCAGGAGCTCTTCGGTGTCGCACAGGCTGGACAGGGGCGCGTGGCCTGCGTTCTCGGCGACCCCGGACTGGGCAAGAGCCGGCTGCTGGCCGAGCTCCGCGCGAGCGTCGAGCAGACGGGCAACCCTGTGCGCTGGATCGAAGGGCGCTGCCTCTCGTACGGCGAGGCCATGCCCTATCACCTGGTGCTGGACCTGGTCAGATCGCTGATCGGCGTGAATGCGTCGGCGGACGAGTCGCAGGTCGCCCAGGCGCTGCAGAGCTCGGTGCGGGATCTCCTGGGTGAGGATTGGGCCGAAACGTATGCCTACATCGGTCACCTGCTGTCGCTGCGGCTCGATCCCGAGATGCAGGCACGGATCTCGGCCCTCGAGACCGAGGCCATCAAGCGATACGCGGCTTCGCTCATCGTGGTCCTGCGCGCGGTCGGCGCGCGCGGTCCCGTCGTCCTGGTCTGCGACGATGCGCATTGGGCGGACACCGCTTCGGTCGACACCCTGCTCCAGCTGCTGCCTACGATCGCCGGGTTGCCTCTGCTGTTCGTACTCAGCTCTCGCGTAGAGCGCAAGGCGGCCGGCTGGCGGCTTGTCACGGGCGCTCGCGACGTCTTCGGAGAAGCGCTCACGGAGATCCGACTCGAACCCTTATCGCTGCAAGACAGCAAGGCTCTCGTTTCCAACCTGCTCCGGATCGAATCACTGCCCACGGAGACACGAGATCTCGTGCTGGCCAAGGCCGAGGGGAATCCTTTCTTCGTCGAAGAGGTCATCCGGATGCTGATCGACCGCGGAGCCATCGTCCGCGAGGGAGAGCGCTGGATTGCCACCGAGCGGGTGGCGGGCGTCGAGATCCCCGACACGCTTCAGGGCCTGCTGCTCGCCCGCATCGACCGGCTGCCGCAGGAGAGCAAGCGCACGCTGCGCGTGGCGTCGGTGATCGGCAGGCAGTTCGGAGTCACGATCCTGGAGCGCCTCCTGGAGACAAGGCCGTCATGAGCGCACGAGCCGAGCTGGGCACTCTCGAGGCCACCGGTCTGATCGAGATCGCTGCTCTCCAGCCGGAGCTCGAGTATCTGTTCCGCCATGCGCTCGTCCAGGAGGCCGCTTACAGCTCACTTCTGAAACAGGACCGCCGGACGCTGCATCGTGCCGCCGCGGAGACGATCCTGTCGCTGCATGGCGAGCGCGAACGCGAGCTCGCCGGCGTGATCGCGATGCACTTCGAGCAGGCGGGCGACGCGTCCCGGGCGGCGCAATATTTCGTCCAGGCCGGCGAGCACGCCCTCGAGCGCTTCGCCAATAAGGAGGCCAGCGCGTTCTTCGCGCGCGCGGACGCGCTCGCCGACGACTCGCAGTCCGAGCTGCGACTGCGGGCGGCTGTCGGTGGCGCGAAGGCCGGCTGGACGTACAACACGACGGGCACCGACATCGACCGTCTGGAGCGGGCCGTCGCCGGGGCGGACGGTGGCGACCAGCGGCTGCTCGCCGAGGCCTGCTTCTGGATCGCGTTCCTGCGCCGCCAGCGGGGCGAGGCGCCTGGATCCAGCCCGGCCTTGAAAGCGGCGCTCGATCGCGCGGCGCAGATCGGCGAGGCGCTCGGCGATCCCAATGCAGCCGCGCTTCCCAAAGCGTTGATGGGTTCATTCATCGCGTTCACCGGCCGCCTGCGCGAAGGAGCCCGCGACATGCGGGAAGCACTCGATTCCATCGAGGCCGAGGCAGATCCCCTGTCCACGGCGATGGTCGCTGATTTCCTGGCCATGACGTACGCGAGACTCGGCGACTTCGCCGCGGCTGAAGAGACACTCGCTCGGTCCCAGAAGCTGGCCGAGAATGGCGACGCCATCGCGCGTGTCGACGTGATGATCGCGGGATCGGCGATCCATCTCGAGCGCGGCGAGCTCGACGAGGCGTCTGCGCAGTCCATGCAGTGCGCCACGCGTGCGGAGGAGCTCGGAGCATTCGCCTGTGTGGTGGCCTCGAACGTGATGTACGGCGCTGCGAGCCTGGCCCTGGAGGACGCGCCCGCTGCCAAGGCACCGCTGGAACGTGGCAGCGAGCTCAGCACAGTGACGAATATGGCCCCGATGCGCACGCTCATCCAGGGGCTTCTCGGCTCCGTGAGGGCGCAGCTCGGCGATCTACCTGGCGGGATAGCCGGCTGGGACCAGGCGCTCGCGAGTGCTCGCGCGATGAATGATCGCTATGGTGAGGCGCAGACTTTGTGGCGTCGTGCGCGAAGTTTGGCCCGGGAGGTGACCCCGGACTGGACCGCTGCGCTGGCCGACCTCGATCGGGCGATCGAGCTTTTTGAAGCCATGGA
>DASXSD010000210.1:0-16545 GCA_036506195.1 Candidatus Dormiibacterota bacterium | reverse complement strand
TTTCAGTTCCCACACGAGGCCGTGGCGAGGTCCGACAAGGTGGCCGGCTACCTGCTGAGCAGCTCGGACCGCAGGCACCTGCAGGACGGATGCATCGCGGTCGACCTCCGCGGCCTTACCAGCGTCGACAAGCTGCCGCCGCCGCTGCCTCCCGCAAGCAACCGGGACGGGCTCTTCCTGGACATCTTCGACCTGACGGACTATCCCCTCGCGATCTTCAAGCCGGATCCCATGGACCTGCCGGCGACCAAAAGCGGCCAGGTGGCGCACCTGAAGATCAGCGGCCAGATCACGATTCGCGGCGCGACGAGACCGGTGGCCGTCAAGGCAGACTGCAGGCTCAGCGGCGAAACGCTCGCATGCGCCGGATCGGCGATCGTGGACGCGCGACAGTTCGCCCTCTTGCTGCCGGGCAGCGACAGCCCGATCCAGGTCGACCCCATGATCACGATCGAGTTCTCGCTGCTGTTCTCCTGAGCGATCTGCAAACCTGTGCCAGATGGTCACCATCGACGAGGTGCGCGCGCTTGCCGAGACCCTGCCGCGCAGCTATGAGGCCCTCGTTGGCGGCCGCGTGAAGTTTCGCGTCGGCCGCATCGTGTACCTGTCCTTCTCGAGGGACCAGACCGTGATGGGATTCGCCTTTCCCAAGGAGCAGAGGGAGTGGCTCATCGGCGGTGCGCCGGACAAGTTCATGCATCCCATCCCGTCCGATATGCGCTACCACTGGGTGCTTGCCCGGCTGGCGGCGCTTGGGCGCCAGGAGATGCGCGAGCTCGTGACCGACGCCTGGCGAATGGTGGTTCCGAAATCGGTGGCGTCCGCGTATGACGAGCACCGGGAGGATTCCGCTTAAACCGTCGCCATCGCCATGGTGATTTGTCACGCTATGCGACCCAATGGCGCCGGCCACTCCACCCGCTGAAGCACCGTTCAGAGGCCTGAACTGGACCTTTGTCCTGCTCGGCGTGGCGGATGGAACCCTGCTTCCATTCATCCCGCTCTTGCTTCTGCAGCGCGGCCTCAGCCCCGCTGCGATCGGCCTGGTCCTTGCCGCCTGTGCCTCCGCATCGTTCACGGTCGGCATTGCTTGCGCCTACCTCGCCGACAGGAGCCTGAGCGCCGAGCGGATGGTCGTGTTCGCCACCGCCGGCGCCGCGGCGACCGCGCTCCTGGTCGTCTTCCCCGGTGCCCTAACCGTGGCGCTGGTCGTGATCGCGCTCTCGTTCGTGCGCTCGCCCTTGATGCTCATCGATCCCATTGCTCTGCGAAGGCTTCTACACGCCCCCCGCACGGACTACGCCCGCATCCGGCTTCGCACGAGCGCGGGCTGGGCGGCGTCGTCGGTCGCGTCGGGCGCCCTTCTCCAGGGGTTTGGACTCCGCCTCATTCCTTTCCTCTACGCTCCGCTGTCGCTGCTCCTTGGCGCGTGGGTATGGCGTGCCCTGAAGCCATCACCGCGGGAACCCACCTCGCCAGCGGCGCCCCAGATGGCCGTGCCGAGGATCCCGAAGGCGTTCGCCATCTTCCTCGTGTCTTGCTTTCTGCTCGGAGCATCCCTGGCCGCGACCCAGAACTTCCTCGTGCTCCAGATCGACTTTCTCGGTGGGGGAGCGCTCCTGATCGGCGCCGCGGCCGCGTTCCAGGCCGCGACCGAGATCCCGACCATGGCCTCCATGCACGTCCTGACGAGGCGGCTCGGCCACCGCTGGCTTTTCGTGATCGGCTGCGCGATCTACCTGGTCATCTACGTCGGGTGGGCGCTGGTCTCCGACGCGACGGCGGCGGCCCTGTTGAAGCTGGTCGGCGGCGTGGCCTTTGCGCTCACCTTCGTCGCCGCGGTCATGATCGCCAACGAGCTGGTGCCTTCCCGCCTCCGGGCCACAGGGCAGGCGCTCATGAAGTCGGTCCTGTTCGGTGTGGCGCCAATCGTCGGCGCCGTGGGCGGTGGGTTGGTCTACGAAACCTTCGGATCGAGCGTGATGTTTCTGGCCTCGAGCGCCCTGGTCGTCGCGGCCGGCGGCCTCGCCCTGTTCGTTGTCCCGACGCCAGTCGCCGCTCCCGCCAAGGAAGCTGTCATGCCGACGCCGGAGCCCGCACCCGCGACGCCGTAAGTCTCAGCGCGGACCGCGCGACTCGGCGTCCTTCGAGCGTTCGAGGAACTCCCTGGCCGCCGCCTTGTCCCCACGCAGCTCGGCGACCTGGGCAAGGTTGCGCCACGTCCACGGCGGCAGCTGGCGGTCGCCCAGCTCGTCGGCCGTGCGGATCGCGAAACGCAGGTCCTCCTCGGCCTGGTCGAGGCGGCCGAGGTTTCGATAGGCGATGCCCCGCGCCGCTCGCGCGTCGGCCATCTCCCAGCGCGCGCCGAGCTCGTGGAAGATCGCCACGCCTCGGTCGAAGCACGGCAGCGCTTCGGCGCCGCGGCCGAACTCATCGAGGACCCGCGCCTTCTGAACCAGGGTGTTGGCGACGCTGAAGCGGTCGCCCGTCTCTTCGGCCAGGGCGCTGGCTTCCTCGATGCGTGCGAGCGCACCGTCGAGGTCTCGCATGTCCGAGCGATTGATGGACAGCGCGGTCAGCGCGCGAACGCGAGCCCAATGGTCCTTTGGATCGACAAGATTGAGGGCGCGGAGCCAGATCTGCTCCGCGGCCTCGAACTGGCCCCTGGTCCATGGCACCCAGCCGGCGAACAGCAGCGAGCGCACGATCGCCCACGGGTCGCCCAGCTTCTCCGCCGCCTCCAGGGAACGGTTCAACAACCGCTCCGCCTTGTCGACGTCGGCCTCGAAGTTGATGGCGATGTCGCCCAGGAAGCGGAGCGCCAGGGCCAGCGCGAAGGGGTCTCGGTGCTTCTCCCCGAGGTCGACCGCCCGGTCCAGCGCCTGCGTCGCTGCGGCGTACTCACCGAGCCAGTAGTGGCACTCGCCCATGCCGGCGAGGATGCGGGCCTCGCGTGTGCCCCAGCTCTCCTCAGGTCCGGCCATCGTCAGCGCCCGCTGGTAGCAGTCGATGCCGGTTCGGCTCTCCATGCGCCGCCGTGCCCGGTCGCCGGCCACCAGCAGCGCGTCCGCGGCGCGACCGGCAAGATCGCGGTTGTTCGGGTCGAGGTCGAGACCGGCCACCGCCGCCATCTCGAGATGGTCCGCCGCCAGCGACGGGTGTCCGATGTGCAGGAGGTTGGCGGCCAGGAGCTGATGGAGCCTCTCACGCTCGCGCTTGGGCAGGCTCGCGTAGACGACGTCTTTGAGCGTCGCATGACGCAACCGCCACCGTGGGAGCTCCCCCGGTTCGAGATCGCGGACCAGGATCTCGGCGTCCTCGAGCTGGTGCACCTCGTCCTCGGTGGCGTCCGGGTCGACGACCCGCAGGTCGTTCAGTCCAAACGAGTACTTGAACACCGCCGCCCGGCGCGCGAGGTCACGCAGCCTCGGCGGCAGCGCGTCGAGCCTCGCGCTGACGACGGCCTGGACGGTCGGGGGCACCGTACGCGGGCCCTGACCGTCGGCGCCTGCCGAGGGCATGAGCATGCCCGTCGTCTCGATGATGAAGTAGGGATTCCCGCCCGCCCGCTCGGCGATCTCGACAGCTTCCGCTTCGCCGACGTGGCCGGCGCCGGCGTGACGAGCCAGCTGCACCGACTCGTCGCGCGAAAGCGTCTCCAGTCGCAGCAGGATCGCGTTGCCGCTGCTCGATCCCCACGTCGGCCGCTGTTCGAGCAGGTTGTCTCGGGCCAGGGTCAGGATCAAGGCGCGCCGCGGACCCTCGCCACGGCTGCCAAGCCGCTCGATCAGGTCGAGCATCGGTCCCTTCAGGCTGTGCGCATCCTCGAAGATGACCAGGACGGGGTGATCGCGCGACAGTCCGTCGAGCACGGAGATGAAACCTGCGTGGACCTCCGGCACGAAGGCCGCCTCGTCGAGGCCGTCGGTCTGGCCGAAAAGGAGCGCGAGCCGCTGCGCCGTGCGGGCCCGCGCGCTCGGGCTGGACACGCGTTCGGCAAGCTCGCCCAGACGCTCGCGGACGGTTTCAGGTGGATCGGACGGGCGGATTCCCGCCAGGTCGCCGACGATTGCGGCCGCGGGCGAGAACGTCGCCGTGTCGGTCAGCGCGCGGGTCTGGCCGCGAAGGATCAGAACCGCGGCGCTCACGCCGGCCGCCAGCTCGTCCGCCAGCCGCGACTTCCCGATCCCCGGCTCGCCGACGACGGTGGCCAGCACGGGTCGCCCGCTCGTGCTCGCCGCGCCGAGGCTCTGACCGAGGATCGCCTGCTCGCTCGCGCGGCCGACAAACGGGATCGTGCGCCGCGCCGAGCGCGGGCTCAGGCGCTCGACCGCGTAGGCGTCCAGGGAGGAGTCGAACCCCTTCGCCCGGACACGGCGCCGGCGCGCGTAAGCGACGTTGGCGGCAGTCAGCAGGTATGTCGTCTGGCCGACGAGGATCTGGCTCGCCGGCGCGGCCGCTTCGAGGCGCGCCGCGAGGTTGACCACCGGCCCGGTCACCAGGAGCTGGCCGCTCGGCGAACGCCCGACCGCCGCCTCCCCCGACTCGATCCCGATGCGGACCTCGAGTGGCCTACCAAGTCCGAGCCCTTCTCCAAGGCGGCGCACTCGCTCCCGAATCGCAAGCGCGGCCCGGACCGCGCGAAGGGCGTCGTCCTCGTGCACGTGGGGAAGGCCGAAGACCGCCATTACCGCGTCACCGATGAACTTCTCGGGCCGTCCTCGCAGCGTGGTCAGCTCCTCGGACGCGGCGTCGAAAAACCGGCCCAGCATCTCTCGAGCGCGCTCTGCGTCCAGCGCCTGCGCCAGCCCTGTCGAGTCGACCAGGTCGGCAAACAGGACGGTGACCATCTTCCGCTCCTCGGTTTCGACGAGCGGACCGGCGGCCGCGCCGCAGTTGGGACAAAAGCGCGCCGCCTCCGGGAGCGGCAGCCCGCAAACCGTGCACGCACGCACCATCAGGGCGTCCAGTATGCTGCGGCGGTGAGCGACGCCAAGCTCCAGGCCCTAAGCCGCGTACCGCTCTTCTCCCGCTGCACGCGCAAGGAGCTGGAGTTCATCTCGCGCGAGGGCGACGAGGTCAATGTCAGAGCCGGCAAGACCTTGATCCGCCAGGGCAAGCCAGGAGACACGTTCTACATTCAGCTCGAGGGCGAATCCGAGGTCCTCATCGACGGCAAGCGCAGGCGAGTGATGAAGCCGGGGGACTTCTTCGGTGAGATCAGCATGATGGACCGCGGCCTCGGCACCGCGACGGTGACGACGCTCACCGACGGACGGCTCTTCGTCATGAGCCACTCACAGTTCCGTGATGCGATCAAGGCCAGCGACGCGTTGATGGTCAAGGTTCTGCGCGCGATGGGCGCCAGGTTGCGCGAGGACGTGGCCTCCCGCGCCTGACTCAGTCCTGGAGCGGGATCCAGAACTCGACGTGCGTGCCGGAGCCCGGCTGGCTGTCGATCTTGTACCAGCCGCCCGCCATCAACGCCCGTTCACGCAGTGCGAGAAGCCCAAGGTGTCCCGGCAGGTTGCTGCGCTCGGCGACTGAGAATCCCTGGCCGTTGTCCTCGACCACGACGTGGATTCCATCGCCGTCGGCCTTCAGGGAGAGCCTCAGCTCGCTCGCCCTCGAGTGTCGCTCCGCGTTGCCGATCGCTTCGGCCACCTGCCGGAACAGCAACGACTTGAGCTCGACGCTCAGGTCGGCGGGCAGGTCGAGCTCCACCACAGGGCGGATCCCGGACCCGGCGAGCATCGCAAGGCGGTCCTGGATCGATCGCTCGAGGCCGTCTGGGCTCTCGAGCGCGGGCGGGCGAACGTCGAAGACGAGCCTGCGGAGCGACCTCTCGGTCTCGCCGAGAAGTGAGTGCAATTTCTCCAGCGTTTCGGGGTCGACCTTGCCGCCGGCGCTCAGCCGGGCCAGGTGCAGCTCGGCCGCCGTCAGCTTCTGCAGCGCGTCGTCGTGCAGCTCGCTGACGAAACGCTTGCGCTCCTTCTCGACGACCGTGGTCATGTTCTTGAGCAGCAGCTGGCGCGCGCTGTCGACCTTGCTCAGCCGGTCGATTGATTTGCGCAGCTCTTCCTGGGTGTGCCACAGCTCCGTGACGAGGCCCGCCGCCAGCCCGGCCTTCTGCATCACCCGCGTGTCGTCCCTCGAGAAGCCGCCCGGCCGCGTCGAGTCGTAGGCCGCTACGAGCCCAAAGCGCCTCTCCCCCGCCCGCCAGGGGACGCTGACAGCGCTCGACACCGCCAGAATCCTCAGGACGTCCACGAACTCGTGAGATGCATCGTTCAGGCTGGCGCGAAAGATGAGGTCCTGGTAGACGACCCGGCTTGCCAGGCCTTTGCCAGACGGTTCACAGCGGACCGGGGACAGCCTGGAGAGGAACTCATGGCTGACGCCGAATCCGCCCGCAGGAGTGAGCATGTGGTCGTCTCCGACCTCCCAGAAGAGCACCTTGCCCGCGTCGACCAGCCCGGCCAGCGTGGCCGCGAGACGGCGGTAGAAGTCGGTCGGGCTCTGACCCTGGACCGCGTGCGACGACACCGCGGCCAGGACTTCGACTGCCAGTTCATGCGCTCGCTCTAACTCGTCTTGCAGCCTCTTCGCGGCCTGTATGCGACGTTGTTCGTCCCGCCTGAGCGCTTCAAACGGACTCGCGGATGCCACCATTCGTTCCCCTGCAGTGAAACCCTAACAAAACTTTACGGTCGGATCCAAGATCCTTCGCCGGGATGTAAGCGCCTTGTCCACGGTCCGGAACCGAACACTATGATCACCTCGGGGATGGCGACCGGGTCCTACGCTGAGCCGACAGCCGTAGACCCAACTCCGGCTGGCCTTCTCTGGTTCCCGGGGCAGGCCGGATTCGCGGGCGGTGAAGTCACAGACGCGGCGCTGTGGGCGCGGCACATGCTGTCAGGGCGAGGGGCGCCCATCCACATCCTGATGATCGAGGACGACCCCGCGATCGCCGAGATGTACCGGGTGCAGCTCGAGCACGACGGGTACCGAGTCACGATCGCCAGCACGGCCGAGGTCGGCCTGACGACCATGTCCGAGCAGGCTCCCGACATCGTGCTCCTTGACCTGCTGCTCCCCGACCTCAGCGGCTTCGAGCTGCTCGTTGCTCTCAACGAGCGGCTTCCCAATCACCCTCCGGTCGTGATCCTGTCGAACTATGGGGAGCCGTCGATGATCGATCGCGGACGCTCGCTGGGAGCGATCGAGTATCTCGTCAAGTCACGAGTTACTCCCTCCGAGATCTCGGGACAGATTCCTTCCTGGGTCGAACAAGGTCGGAGGGGTCGGCGGGGCGAGTCTTGACCCAGGTCGTCGCAATTGCCCAATACCTCACCACGGCCGCGTTCGTGGCCCTGGGCGTCGCCATCGCCTACCGCTGGTATCGGCAGCCGGGTCGCGCACAGGCGATGCTTGCGCTGGCGCTCATCTCGCTGGGCGCGGTGGCAGCGATCGGTAGATTCCAGGACCAGGACGATCCGTCTCCAGTGCTGCAGCTCGTCTCCACAGTCGGTTTCCTCGCCTCCGGTTACTTCGTCCTGCTCTTCCGCAACGAGTTCATCCCGTTGGGGCGAAAGGCGTTCATGGCGGCGAACGCGCTGCTCGCCGTCTCAGTCGTGGTCGCGGTCCTCGACGTTTTCCTCCTGGCGGGGGCTCCTCAGATCGTGATGACCTTGGCCGTGCTCGAGCTGATCGGCGCGTGGGCGATCTTCACCGGCGAGCCGATCGTGCGCTTCTGGCTCGCGAGCAACCATCTCCCGGCCGTGCCGCGCGCGCGGATGCGCTTCCTGAGCGCCGGCTTCGCCGTCCTGATCGTGATCCTGCTCGTGACTGTTCTCGGCGGCAGCGCCTTGCAGAGCCCGACGGCGACCCTGATCATCCAGCTGTTCGCACTGGCGAGCGTACCCGCCATCTACGTGAGCTTCGCGCCACCGTCGCTCTTGCGCCGGATCTGGCGCATGAGCGAGGAGAACGAGGTCCGGGGCGCGATGCAGGACTTGCTCATCTTCAGCCCGAGCCGCCAGGTGCTCGCCGAGCGCGCCGCCTACTGGGCCGTGCGCCTGATGGGCGCCACCGCCGGCTTCGTGACCGACGCCGACGGCAAGGTGCTCGCGACCTCGGGCGTCGATCCCGAACGGGCGGCGGCGCTGGCCGCCGGCGGCCCAAGCGAGGACGTCATCATGGCCCCCCTGCACCTCGGCGAGGGCGAGGGAACGCTTGCGATCCTCGCCGGCAGATACACGCCCATGTTCGGAAGCGACGAGGTATCCCAGATGAACGCCTACGCGAACTCCGTGTCGGCGGGCCTCGAACGGGCACGCGTGACCGAGCGGATGGCGGCCATCGAGACGAACAAGACCCAGTTCTTGAACCTCGCGTCGCATGAGCTACGTGGGCCTGTCACCGTCCTTCGCGGCTACGTGTCGATGCTCGAAAGTGGGCTGCTCGGACATCTCAACGAACGCGGGCGCAAGGCGGCCGTGGTGATGGCGGCGAAGGTGTCGGAGATGAACGAGCTCATCGAAGAGATGATCGAGGCCGCCCGGCTCGAAGACGGTGCTCTCGCCTTGCGCCTGGTCGAGGCCGACCTTCGGGACGTCGTGAGGGCGGCGGCGGACAGTGTCGGGCCTATCGTGGATTCGGCGCACAGGCTGGACCTCGATCTGCCCGAGCGCCGCGTCCGCGTCAAGGTCGACACCGACCGCACCAAGACGATCATCGGCAACCTCATGAGCAACGCGATCAAGTACTCGCCGGCGGGAGGCACGGTGACGTGCCAGGTGCGTGCGCGGGCGGGCATCGCGAGGGTGGCCGTGAGCGATGAAGGTCTGGGCATCTCGGCGGAGAGCCTGCCCCTGCTCTTCACGCGCTTTGGGCGCGTGATCACGCCGGACACCGAGCACCTCAAGGGCACCGGCCTCGGCCTGTTTCTCGGCCGGCAGCTGGCCCGCATGCAGGGCGGCGACATCACCGTGCTCTCCACGGAGGGCCAGGGAAGCACCTTCACCCTGCACCTGCCGACGGCATCGGCGATCGATGCGTCGGGGAACGGTGCGGCGCCCGTGGAGGCGGACACGTCCGAGGAGGCGAGCCCGCCCCTGGCGCAGCCCAGCGCCACGAGCGATTAGTTTTAGTCTCTCGGGCAGTCTGAACATCCACAGCAGCCACCGTTTGTCTTCCGAGGGGTGAAGCAATGAGCGGAGTTCGCGTACTCGTCGGCACCCGCAAGGGCGCATTCGTCCTGACATCGGACGCCGGCCGCAAGACCTGGAAGGTCGAGGGCCCGCACTTCGCGGGCTGGGAGATCTACCACGTCAAGGGCTCGCCGGCCGACCCCAAGCGGCTCTACGCGTCGCAGTCGAGCGGCTGGTTCGGCCAGGTCTTGCAGCGGTCCAACGACGGCGGCAAGACGTGGGAGGCGGCAGGTAATGACTTCCAGTACCAGGGCGCCACGGGCACGCACCAGTGGTACGACGGGTCGCCTCATCCTTGGGAGTTCAAGCGGGTCTGGCACCTCGAGCCGTCGCTGACAGACCCAGACAAGGTCTACGCCGGCGCGGAGGACGCGGCCCTGTTCGAGACCAACGACGGCGGCCAGACGTGGTCCGAGCTGTCCGGCCTGCGCACCCACGAGACCGCCGGCACGTGGGCCCCCGGCGCGGGTGGGCTTTGCGTGCACACGATCGTTCTCGACCCGACGGACGCGAATCGGATGTACGTCGCCATCTCGGCCGCCGGCGTGTTTCGCTCCGACGACGCCGGCAAGACGTGGCGCCCGTCCAACAAGGGCCTGCGGTCGAATACGATGCCCGACCAGGACGCCGAGGTCGGCCATTGCGTGCATCGCATCGCCATGCACCCGTCGCGGCCCAACGTGCTCTTCATGCAGAAGCATTGGGACGTGATGCGTACCGACGACTGCGCGGATTCATGGCGCGAGATCAGCGGCAACCTGCCGACCGACTTTGGTTTCGTCGTCGACGTCAACTCGAACGAGCCCGACACCGTGTATGTGATCCCGATCACAAGCGATTCGCACCACTTCGTGCCGGACGGCAAGCTGCGCGTCTACCGGAGCAAGACCGGCGGCGACGACTGGGAGGCGCTGACCAATGGGCTGCCCCAGAAGGACTGCTACGTCAACGTGCTTCGCGACGCGATGGACGTCGATGTCCTGGACCCATGCGGCGTCTACTTCGGTACCAGCGGCGGCCAGGTGTACGCTTCGGCGGACGGCGGTGACAGCTGGGATGCGATCGTGCGCGACCTTCCGGGCGTCCTCTCGGTGGAAGTCCAGACCCTCAAGTGATCCAGGTCGTACTGCCGCGAAACCTCCAGATCCTCGCTGGGGTCGGGCGGGTCGTGGAGCTCCAGGTGGACGCGCCGGTGACGCAGCGCACGATCCTCGACGCTCTCGAGGCGCAATACCCGGCGCTGCGGGGCACCGTCAGGGATCGCATCACCAAGCAGCGGCGGCCAATGATCAGGTTCTTTGCGTGCGAGGAGGACTTCTCCGATGAGTCTCCGGACGCCCCGGTGCCCGAGGAGGTCACCTCGGGGAAGGAGCCATTCCTGATCATCGGCGCCATCGCCGGTGGATGATTACGACGAGCGCCGGCGACGCTGGCGCCGCTCGGGCGGCTGCAGCTGTGGCTGCAGCGGGTGCGCCAGCGTCCTCGTCGTCCTCACCGCCGGCCTCATCTTGAGCCTGTTCGACGCCGGCGTCGGGCTTGGGGTGTCGGCGCGTATTCCCCTTACCGACAGCAACGTAACCATCGCGGGCTCAGTGGGCAAGAAGGACAAGGCGCCTGAGGCACTACCGCCCTACGTCCACGGCAAGCTCGGTGGCAATCAGAACTTCATCAATCAGTCCAACACGCTGACGATCTGGGTCGCCGAGGGGACCGCGATCATCGTCGTCGGCCGGCAGGAAGGAGCCCCGCTGGTCGACCTGCACCTCGCGCTGCGCTAGCCGCTCAGGACCGGGCCCTAGATGACGAAATAGAAAGTCGCTCCGTCGCCAACGGCGCCCTCGGCCCAGATCCGGCCACCGTGGCGGTTCACGATCCGGCGCGCGGTGGCAAGCCCCATCCCGACTCCGGGGAACTCACTCTGGCTGTGCAGTCTTTGAAACGCCCCGAACAATCGGTGCGAGTCGATCATGTCGAAGCCCACCCCGTTGTCCTTCACGAACACGCGCGACTCGCCTTCGACCGTCTCCCGTCCGATGGTGATCCGGGGCGAGGCTTCCGTGGCGGTGAACTTCCAGGCGTTGCCGACGAGGGTCTCGAGCAGGGTCCGGATCAGCCCCCGGTCGCCGTTGACGGCGATCCCGCCCGCGATGTCGACCTCCACCTTCCGGTCGGGATCCTGGGCCCGCAGCTCGTCCACCGCCTGGTTGGCCAGGGCGCTGACGTCGACTTCCTCGCGATGGATCTCGCCGCCGGTCAGCCGGAACAGCATCTGCAGACCGTCGAAGACCGACGTCATGCGCTTGCTCGCCGCGCGCATGCTCTCCAGACTCTCGGTCGCGGCCTTGTCCAGCTGCTCGATGTGAGTCTCGAGCAGCTTCTCGCTCAAAGCGTCGAACGTCGCCAGCGGAGCACGTAGGTCGTTGGAGACCGAGTAGCTGAAGGCCTCCAGCTCCCTGTTGATCGCGGTGAGGGCGATCGTCCGCTCTTCGACGAGCGTCTCCAACTGGGTCCGATAACGGCGGAGCTCCTGCTGGGCGCGAAACAGCTCGACGAAGACGCCGACCTTGGCGCGCATGATCGCGGGCACCACGGGAGCGAAGACGAAGTCCACCGCGCCTAGGGTGTAGCCGCGGCCCATGTCCGTCTCCACCTGATCCAGTGCGGTGACGAAGATGATCGGCGTCAGCTCCGACCGGGGTCGCTGCCGGATCAGCTGCGCGGTCTCGAACCCGTCCATGATGGGCATCCGGACGTCAAGCAGGACGACGGCGAACTCGTTGCGAAGCAGCTGCCGGAGGGCGTCAGCACCCGATGACGCTTCGACCACGTTCTCGTTCAGGGGCGCCAGGATGGTGCGCAGGGCGAAGCGCTTGGTGGCGTCGTCGTCGACGATCAGGACGTTGACCTTGATCTTCGCCGGAGGCGCCGCCTTGATCTCGTGGGCCGCTTTGGTCCGCGTCACCATCTCATCTTTCGGAACACGTTCACACCGCTCCGTACTTGTTCGTAATGATCCCGGTCGGGGCAGGCCACCAGGGATTCGCGCTTGCCCAGGGCCAGGAACCCACCTCGGATGAGGCTGTCGTACAAGAGCCTGTGGACGCGGGCCTGCAGGGACTCCCGGAAATAGATGAGCACGTTCGCGCATATGACGACGTGGAAGTCGTTGAATGAGCCATCCGTGACGAGGTTGTGGCGTGCCCAGGTCACGCGGCGCTGGAACTTGGGGTCGAATCGGGCCGTCTTGCCTGCGATCGAGTAGTGATCGGACAGGCTGGAGCGTCCGCCCGCCGCGGCGTACGCCTCCTCGTACCGCCTGACCCGATCCAGTGGATAGGAGCCGAGCCGCGCCACGGCCAGCATGTCCTCGTTTAGGTCTGTGGCGTAGATGCGGCACCGGCCGAGGACTCCCCCTTCCTCGAGCACGACACCGAGCGCGTACACCTCTTCGCCGGTAGCACAGCCCGCGATCCAGACCCGGCTCGAGGGGTACGTCTTGAGGAGAGGTATGACCTCCTCGCGGATGCACAGAATGGTCTCTGGATCGCGAAACATCGTCGTCACGTTGACGCCGACAGCGCTCAAGAACCTGGGCATCAGGGCCGCGTCGTGGAGGATGAGGTCCTGGTACGCGGACACGGTCTGCACGCCCTCGCGCGCCATCGCGGAAACCAGGCCGCGTCGGACGGGACCTACGGCGTATTCACGGAAGTCGTATCCGTAGCAGAGACGGATGCCTTCGAGCAGAAGGCGGAGCTCGATGTCCTCGATCTCCGTCCCCCCCGCGCCGCCGAGACGCAGTGCCGCCCCCTCATTCGCCGTCACTGATCCAGCCAGGATTTGAGCATGGACAACAGGTGTGCGTTATCGATGGGTTTCGCGATGTAATCGGATGCTCCCGCTTCGATGCATTTCTCGCGGTCTCCCTTCATTGCCCTGGCAGTCAAGGCGATGATCGGCCGTTTCGAGAAGGCAGTGAGCGCACGCATCTTCGACATCGTCACGTAGCCATCCATCTCCGGCATCATCACGTCGACAAGCGCTATGTCGATGTCGCCGCTTCCTTGCAGCAGGTCCAGCGCGTCCTGGCCTGAGTCAACCGAGACCACGTCCATCTGCTGACGTTCGAGCAGGGCGGTCAGGGCAAAGATGTTCCTTATGTCGTCGTCGACCACAAGGACCTTCTTGCCGGCCAGGGCGCTGCTCGGCGCCTCGTCGCCGTTGACCGATGACTCGACAGCCCTGAACTCTTCGTCGCGCAGGACGGAGGCGATCTCGTCCCTCAGCCGTTCCGGGGAACGTGCGTCCTTGATCACGATGCTCTTGGCGGCCCTGCCTAGCTTGAGCTCCTCCTTACGGGTGAGCTCGCGCGCCGTGTAGACGACCAGCGGCGTGGCGCCCAGCTTCTTGTTGGCCTGCAGTTCCTCGATCACGTGCCAGCCGGACTTGCCTGGAAGGCCCAGGTCGAGGACCACGCAGTCGAACTTCTCCTTTTCGAGCAGGTCGAGCGCCTCGTCTCCGGAGGAGACGGCGGTCGTCCTTATCGCGGTGGGGGACATGAGATCGGCGACGTACTGCCGCTGGACCGGATCGTCCTCGACGACCAGGAGGGACTTCGCTCCAGCGAGTGCAGCTGGCTTGGATGTCGGCGTGGCGGTCTCGTACGGCGCACCGTTGCCCCCGACGGCCTTCTTCAGCACGGGGCCTGGCGAGACTTCGCCGGTCCGGACCTCATCGCCGTCGGGCGACGCGGCGCGGCGCTGCTGGGCGCTGATGAGCGGCAGGTAGACCGAGAAGACGCTGCCCACACCCGGTTCGCTCTGAACCCGGATCTCGCCACCCAGGAGACGGGTCAGCTCGCGGCATATGGAAAGGCCCAGGCCTGTGCCGCCAAACTTGCGGCTGGTCGTCCCGTCGGCCTGCGCGAAGCTCTCGAAGATCGACTGCTGCTTGTCGATGGGAATTCCGATCCCGGTGTCGATGACCCTGAAGGCGACCACGTGCGCCGCCCGGTTCAGGGACTCGTTGGAAGGGCTCCAGCCTGAGGTCGCCATCTCGGCCACGAACTCGATCTTCCCCGCCTCGGTGAACTTGAAGGCGTTGCTGAGCAGGTTGTTCAGGATTTGCTGCAGCCGCTGCGGGTCGGTGGGGATCGTCTCCGGCAGGCCCGGCCGCAGCTCGATCTGGAACCTGAGCTTGGTCGCCTCGGCGACGTGGCGGAAGGTCCGCTCCAGCATCGGGGTCAGCTCGGCGAGCGGCCACGCGTTGATGTCGAGCGCCACCGTGCCCGACTCGATCTTGGACAGGTCGAGGATGTCGTTGATCAGCTTCAGGAGGTCGGTCCCCGACGAGCGAATGATCGTCGCGTACTCGATCTGCTTCGGGCTCAGGTTGCCGTCGGGATTGGCGGCCAGCTCCTGGGCCAGGATCAACAGGCTGTTGAGCGGCGTCCGCAGCTCGTGGGACATGTTGGCCATGAACTCGGACTTGTAGCGCGAGGTCAGGGCGAGCTGCTCCGCCTTCTCCTCGAAGCTGCCCTTGGCCTGTTCGACCTCGAACCTTCTCTGCTCGATCTCCGCGTTCTGCTCCGCGAGCTGGCGGGCCTTGGCCGCGAGCTCGTCGTTCGTGCGCTGCAACTGGTCCTGCTGGCTCTGCAGCTCGGTGGCCAGCGACTGCGACTGCGTCAGCAGGTCCTCGGTGCGGCTGTTGGCCTCGATCGTGTTGAGCACGATGCCGATGCTCTCGGCCAGCTGGTCGAGGAAGTCGAGGTGCGTGAGGCTGAACGGCTGGAAGGAGGCAAGCTCGATCACCGCACGGAGGTCGCCCTCGAAGAGCACCGGGAGCACGACGATGTTGGACGGCGGCGCCTCTCCAAGCGCGGAGTTGATCTTGATGTAGTCCTTCGGGACGTCGGTGACGACGATGCGCTTCTTCTCCAGCGCGCACTGACCGACCAGCCCCTCCCCGAGCGCGAACTCCATCGGGATCGTCTTCCGAGGCCGGTATGCGTAGCCCGCCTGGAGGGTGAGGTGAACCGGTTTTCCGTTTGGCGGGACGATCCCGTAGAAGACGCCATGCTCGGCATGGACGAGCGGCGCGAGCTCGGAGAGGATCAGCTTGGAAACGGTCATCAGGTCGCGCTGGCCCTGGAGCATGCGCGTGAATCGGGTCAGGTTCGTCTTCAACCAGTCCTGCTCCTGGTTCTTCTCGGTCGTGTCGCGCAGGTTGCGGATCATCGCGTTGATGTTGTCCTTGAGGTTGGCGACCTCCCCGCTTGCGTCCAGTCGGATGGACCGTGTCAGGTCTCCCGTGGTGACCGCCGTCGCGACCTCGGCAATCGCGCGCACCTGGGTGGTCAAGGTTGCAGACAGCTGGTTCACGTTGTCGGTCAGGTCGCGCCACGTCCCCGCGGCACCGGGTACGTGGGCCTGGCCGCCCAGCCTTCCTTCGGCGCCCACCTCGCGTGCGACCGTGGTCACCTGGTCGGCGAACACCGCCAGCGTGTCGGTCATGCTGTTGATGGTGTCGGCGAGCTCGGCGATCTCGCCCTTCGCCTCCAACGTCAGCTTGCCCCTCAGGTTTCCGTTGGCGACCGCGGTGACCACGCGCGCGATGCCGCGCACCTGGTCGGTTAGGTTGCTGGCCATGATGTTGACGTTGTCGGTCAGGTCCTTCCAGGTTCCGGCGACGCCCTCCACGTTGGCCTGGCCGCCCAGCTTGCCCTCCGTGCCAACCTCGCGCGCGACCCGGGTCACTTCCTTGGCGAAGGCGTTGAGCTGGTCGACCATCGTGTTGATGGTGTTCTTGAGCTGGAGGATCTCGCCCTTGACGTCGACGGTGATCTGCTTCGTGAGGTCGCCCTTGGCGACCGCGGTCGTGACGTCGGCGATGTTGCGTACCTGAGCGGTGAGGTTCGAGGCCATCGAGTTGACGCTCTCGGTCAGGTCCTTCCAGGTGCCGGCGACGCCGAGCACATTGGCCTGGCCGCCCAGCCGCCCTTCGGTGCCGACCTCGCGCGCCACGCGCGTCACTTCCGACGCGAACGAGCGCAGCTGGTCGACCATCGTGTTGATGGCCTCCTTGAGCTGCAGGATCTCGCCGCGCACGTCCACCGTGATCTTCCGCGAGAGGTCCCCGCTCGCGACCGCGACGGTCACGTCCGATATGTTCCGGACTTGCGCGGTCAGGTTACCGGCCATCGAATTCACGCTGTCGGTCAAATCCTTCCAAGTTCCGGCCACCCCGTGCACATCCGCCTGGCCACCTAGCCGACCTTCGGTGCCGACCTCGCGCGCGACGCGTGTTACTTCGGCCGCGAACGAACTGAGCT
>DASXSD010000209.1:0-9852 GCA_036506195.1 Candidatus Dormiibacterota bacterium | reverse complement strand
GAGTCGCTTCTTGGCGAGATGCGCCGGTGGGGCTATCGCCACGTCATCACGCCGCTCGTCGAGAACATGGACGTGCTCGACCTGGGTCTCGGCGTGGAGGCGCGGCGGCGTCTCTTCAAATTCACCGACGGCCGCGGCGACGTCGTCGCGCTCGTGGGCGAGCGCACTGTGCCGGTCGCGCGCCTGGTGGCCGGCAAGCTGCGTGGAGCGGCGCTGCCGTTGCGGCTCTGCTACGCCGGGCCGGTCGTCTCGACCGACGACGGCCGGTTCCAGCACCGGCGGGAGACCTACCAGGTCGGCGCCGAGCTCATCGGGGCCTCCGGCCCGGTCGCGGATTCAGAGGTGATCGCGCTCGCCGCGCGCTGCATGGAGGCGACCGGCATCCGCCGCTACCAGATCGACGTCGGCCACGCGGAGTTCTTCCACGGGATCATGGACGCGGTCCGGCTTCCGGACGATGTCAAGACGGCGGTGCGCACTGCCCTCGGAGCGCGCGATTTCGTCGGCCTCGAGTCACTGTTGGAGGACACGCCGCTGCGCTCGGCGGAGCACGAGCTGCTGTTGCGTTTTCCCGCCCTTCGCGGCGGTGTCGAGATTCTCGATGCGGCGGCGGGCCTGGTGCGCAACGAGCGCTCCGAGCGTGCCCTCGCCGAGCTCCGCTCCGTGCACGCGCTGCTGACCGACCACGGCATCGCCGACGTGGTGCACCTCGACCTCGGCGCGATCCGGGACTTCGACTACTACACGGGCGTGATCTTCGAGGGGTACGGTCCGGACTTTGGGCGGCCCATCGCGCAGGGCGGGCGATACGACAGCCTGCTTGCTCGCTTCGGTCGTTCCGCGCCGGCCACCGGTTTCGTCGTCCAGCTCGACCTGGTCTCGGAGATGCTGGCGCGCAGCCCCCGTCCGCCTGCTCTGCCGCGCGTGGACGCCGCCGTCGCCTGGCGCGGGCCGGCGGGTCTGCGCACCGCGCTGCGGGTTGGCTCGACGCTTCGCTTGTTCGGCATGCGGGCCGTGGTCGACACGGAGTCGCGGACTCCAGAAGGGGCCAGGTCATGGTGGCAGGCGGTCGGCGCCACGAACCTGATCCACTGCGCCGACGAGTCCACGGTGACGTGGTCGGCGCGCGGCAGGCGAGCGCGCCGCCTGCCGCCGGAGCAGGTCGCGGCGCGCCTCGCCGGGGGCGTCGCCTGAATGCTCGACAACAAGGTTTCGATCGCCATCCCGACCGGCGTGCTCCTGGATGGGTCGCGCGAGCTGCTGGCACGCTCGCGACTGGCGAGCATCAGCGCCGGCGAGCTCGGGCGGCAGTTGCTCGTCGACGGTGAGGAGGTTCGCGTCATCCTGGTCCGCCCCGCGGACGTACCCGCCTACGTCGATCACGGCGCCGCCGACCTGGGGATCGTGGGCAAGGACATCCTGTGGGAGACGCCCGGCAACCATTACGAGCTCGTCGACCTCCGTTTTGGCGGCTGCCGGTTGGTCCTGGCGGTCCCTAGCGAATCGGGCCTCGACGGCCCGCAGACCTGGCCGCCACTCATTCGGGTGGCGACGAAGTACCCGCGCACGGCGGCCGCGTGGTTCGAGTCTCGCGGCCAGGCCGTCGAGGTCGTGCAGCTCCACGGGTCAGTGGAGCTCGCGCCGCTGGTCGGCCTCGTCGACGGGATCGTCGACATCACCGCCACCGGCCGGACCCTGCGCGAGAACGGCCTCCGGGTCGCGGCCGTGCTGGGCGCCTCGACCGCGCGGCTCATCGCCAACCAGGCGAGCCTCAAGACGCGGACGGCCGCCGTGCAGTCGATCGTCTCGAGGTTGCGGGAGGCGACGGGTCGTGCCGGTTAGGAGATTCGACGCGGCGTCATGGCGCGCCTCCTCGCGGCGGCGATTCGACCTCTCGCAGTTCGGGAAGGAGCGCGCGGCCGTGGCCGAGATCTGCGCTCGTGTGCTCGCCGAGGGCGACGCGGCGCTGCGCGAGCTGGGACAGCGCTTCGACGGCTGGGCGCCCGGCCCCGGCGAATCGTTCGAGGTGGCGCAAGCGGACATGGAGGCTGCGTACAGCCGCGTCGGGGCCAAAGACCTCGCGGCCCTCGGGTTCGCCGCGGCGCGAATCCAGGACTTTCATCAGCGACAGATGCCGGCCGGTGGCGACGAAGGTGCGGCGCTCAGGCTGGTGACGCGGCCGGTACGCCGGGCCGGCCTATACGCGCCTGGAGGCCGCGCCGCCTACCCGTCAACTGTGCTCATGACCGCGATCCCGGCGCGGGTCGCCGGAGTGGAAGAGATCGTGATTGCAACGCCACCACGTTCCGACGGCACGGTGTCCGATGCGATCCTCGCCGCGGCGCTGATCGCCGGAGTCGACCGCGTGCTTCGGGTCGGCGGGGCGCAAGCGATCGCCGCGCTCGCGTATGGAACGGAGTCGATTCCCCCCGTGGACCTTGTTGCCGGCCCGGGAAACATCTACGTCAACCTCGCCAAGAAGGAGGTCTTCGGCGCGGTGGGGGTTGACGGAATTGCGGGCCCGACAGAGATCGCCATCGTCGCCGACGCCAACTCCCGCGCCGACTTCGTGGCGGCGGACCTCGCCGCCCAGCTGGAGCACGACCCGCTCGCTTGGGGGGTGCTCTTCACCGATTCGCCGGCGTTTGCCGAACGCGTGGAGGATGAGCTCGAGAGTCTGCTGCGAGGGCTCGAGCGCGCTGAGATCATCCGCGCCGCCAACTGCTGCGTGGTGGTGGTTGGCGACATGGACGAGGCGATCGACCTCGTCAACGATTTCGCCCCTGAGCACCTTCTGATCGTCGCGGACGGAGCCCGGGGTCTCGCGGAACGCGTGCGCAACGCCGGTGCCGTGTTCGTCGGTCCTTACGCGACGGTGCCCCTCGGCGACTACGTGGCCGGTCCCAACCACACGCTTCCAACTTCAGGTGCGGCGCGCTTCGCGTCGCCGCTCGGCGTGCACACGTTCCTGAAACGGACGAGCGTGCTCCGCCTGGAACGCGACGACTTGGAAGCGCTTCGGGCTCCGGCGGTGCGGCTGGCGGCGCTTGAAGGCCTGGGCGCGCACTCCCACGCCATTGAGGTGCGACTTGAGTAGGACCGCAACGGTGACGCGCAAGAGCAAGGAGACGCAGCTGACCGCGAGGGTGGACCTTGCCGGGAAGGGCCGGATCCGCGCTGCAACAGGGCTTGCGTTCCTCGACCACATGCTCGAGCAGGTCGCGCGCTACGGCGGATTCGACCTGACCATGCGCGGCTCGGGCGACCTGAAGGTCGACACCCATCATCTGGTCGAGGACGTCGGGATCGTCCTCGGCCAGGCGCTCTCGCAGGCGCTCGGCGACCGCGCAGGGATCGTCCGGTTCGCGTCGGCCTACGCGCCGCTCGACGAGTCGCTGGGCCGGGTCGTGGTCGACCTCGGCCGGCGGCCGTACATCTCCTACAACGTCGCCCTGCGGGGCCGGATCGGGGAGATGGAGTCAGAGGTCCTCGAGGAGTTCTGGCGTGCGTTGACGATCCATCTCGGCGCCACCATCCACGTCGACTCGATCCGCGGCCGTAACCGGCACCACATCGCGGAGTCGACGTTCAAAGCGCTCGGGCTCGCCCTGCGCGAGGCGATGGCCGTGACCGCGGCGAAGGGCGCCCCCTCGTCGAAAGGAATCCTCGGGTGATCGCCATCGTCGACTACGGCGTGGGCAACATCCGCTCCGTCGAGCGGGCCCTCGTCCACGCCGGCGCCGAGGTCAGGCTCACCGCGGATGCGGACCAGCTCGCGGCGGCCGACGGGATCGTCCTGCCGGGCGTCGGCGCATTCGCGCCCGCGCTGGCGCGGCTCGAGGCGAGCGGTCTCGGGCGGCGCATCGTCGAGCTCGCCGGCGCCGGCAAGCCTGTCCTTGGCGTCTGCCTCGGCTATCAGCTGCTTTTCGAAGAGTCGATGGAGCACGGCCGCCACCGCGGTCTCGGTCTTCTGAGCGGTCGCGTCGTCGAGGTCGAGAACAGCAGCCGGCTGCCGGTGATCGGCTGGTGCAGGCTGACGCAGAGCGCGCAGTCGCCGTTGTGGGCTGGCATCGCCGACCACTCTTACTTCTACTTCGTGCATTCGTTCACGCCGGAGAGCTCACCCCACGCGATCGCCTGCGCGGAGCACTCCGGCGCGGTCGCTGCCGCGAACGGAAATGTGATGGGCACGCAGTTTCACCCGGAGAAGAGCGGCGCCGACGGGCTTCGGCTGTACGCGAACTTTCTCGCCCTCTGCGGCTGATGCCCGCCAAGCGCGTGATCCCTTGCCTGGACGTGACCGAAGGCCGGGTCGTGAAGGGCGTCCGCTTCCAGGACCTGCGCGACGCGGGCGACCCGGCGGAGCTCGCGGCCGCGTACGACCGCGAGGGCGCCGACGAGATCGTGTTCCTGGATATCACCGCCTCCTCGGACGCGCGCCGGATCCTCCTCGACGCTGTCGCCAGGACGGCGGAGCAGGTGTTCATCCCACTCGCGGTCGGGGGCGGCGTGCGCAGCGTCGAGGACATGGGCGAGCTGCTGACCCACGGCGCTGACAAGGTCTCCGTCAACACCGCGGCACTGGAGGACCCGACCCTGATCCCGAGGTGCGCCGAGATCTTCGGCTCCCAGTGCGTCGTGCTCGCGATCGACGCCCGCAAGCGCGAGCAGGGGTCGGGCTGGGAGGTCTACAGCCACGGCGGTAGGCGGGCGACAGGCCGCGACGCGGTGGAGTGGGCGGTGCTCGGCGAGCAGCTGGGAGCTGGCGAGATCCTGCTGACATCGATGGACCGCGACGGGACGCACGCGGGCTACGAGCTCGAGCTGACCGCCGCGGTGAGCAGCGCCGTGCGGCTGCCGGTGATCGCCTCGGGTGGAGCAGGATCGGCCGGGCACATGTTCGAGGCGATGACGGCCGGTGGGGCCGACGCAGCGCTGGCCGCGTCGATCTTTCACTTCGGCGAGCTCTCGGTCGCCGACGTCAAACGGGAGCTGGCCGGTATGGGCCTGGAGGTGAGGCAGTGAGCCCGGACTTCACGAAGGGACTCGTCCCGGCGGTGGTGCAGGACGCCGCGACCGGCGACGTGCTGATGCTGGCGTACATGGACCGGGAGGCGTGGGAGAGGACGCGCGAGACCGGGCGGGCGTGGTTTCACTCGCGGGAGCGCGGCCTGTGGGAGAAGGGCGCGACCTCCGGCAACACGATGGAGGTGGTCGAGGTTCGGCTCGACTGCGACCTCGACTCCGTGCTTGTGCGCGTCAACTCCGCGGGACCCGCGTGCCACACGGGCGCCCGGTCGTGCTTCTTCAACTCTCCGGACTAGCGCATTTTTATGCAATTTGACCGTATACTCATGCGCTCGTGACTCGAAAGCTGAGAGCTGCGGTCGCCGGCGCCAATGGGTACGCAGGGATGACCGCCGTGCACATCCTCGCCCGGCATCCGGCGGTCGAGCTCGCCCAGCTGACATCTCGCTCTTACGCGGGTATGCCGTACTCCGACGTCTTCCCGCTGCTCGAGGTCGAGGGTTCGTTCGTGCCCGAGCCGGTTCCCGATGGCCTCGACGTCATCTTCAGCTGCCTGCCGCACAACGTCGGCGCGGCGAAGGTGCCGGGCTGGCTGGAAGCGGGAATCCGCGTCATCGACCTGAGCGCCGACTTCCGGCTGCGCGACGCGTCGCAGTATCCGAAGTGGTACCGGCACGAGCATCCGCGACCCGAGCTACTCGCGAGGGCGGTCCTCGGCCTGCCCGAGCTTCACGAGGCGGAGCTCAAGGACGCGCAGCTGGTCGCGGTGCCCGGGTGCTACTCGACCGCGTCGATCCTCGCCCTGGCGCCGGCGGTGTCGGCCGGACTCGCCGGATCGGACATCGTCGTCGACGCCAAGTCAGGTGTGAGCGGGGCGGGCCGCTCCGTGGGACTGGGCACGCACTTCAGCGAGGTCGACGAATCGCTGGGCGCGTACGGGATCGAGGGGCACCGGCACCTGCCGGAGGTGGAGCAGGAGCTGGCGGGGCTGGGGAACGGCGCCGGCGTGCACGTGACCTTCGTGCCTCATCTGGTACCGATGATCCGGGGCATCCTCGCCACGTGCTACTTCGACCTGAAGGGGTCGCTCGCCGAGCTCCAGGATGCGTACAGGGAGTTCTACGCCGGACAGCCCTTCACGCGTGTCGTCGAAAAAACCCCTGCGACCAAGCTCGCGACGCATTCGAACCTCTGCCTCGTCAACGTCTCGGCGCAGGGGAGAAAGGCGATCGTGACCGCCGCCCTCGACAATCTCATGAAGGGCGCGTCGGGCCAGGGTGTCGAGTGCTTCAACATCGTGTTCGGCTTCGACCGCACGACCGCGCTCGTGGGGACTGTGCAGTGGCCGTGACCTTCGCCCGCGGATTTCGGGCGGGCACCGCGGCGTGTGGCATCAAAGCCTTCACGACCGGCGCCTCGGCCATCCCGAGTGACCAGAGAGACGACCTGTGCGTCGTCCATTCGGCCTATCCGTGTGACACGGGCGGCGTGTTCACCACCAACAAGGTCAAGTCAGCGCCCGTGGTCATCGACCAGCTGCACCTGCAGCGCAACCGCGTCCAGGCACTGACCATCAACTCGGGCAACGCCAACGCGTGCACCGGGGCGCAGGGTTTCCGTGACGCCCTCTTGATGGCGAAGCTCTCGGCGGACAGGCTCGACCTAGATCCGGACCAGGTGCTCGTGAGCTCGACCGGCGTCATCGGGCGCTACCTGCCGATGTCCGCCGTCAAATCCGGGATCGCCCAGGCCTGCGAGTCGCTGAGCGCCGACGCTGGGGAAGCGGCGGCGCGGGCGATCATGACGACCGATACGGTGCCCAAGACAGCCCAGCTCGAGGTCGACGTGGCCGGCGTCACCGTGCGGGTGGGGGGCATGTGCAAAGGCTCGGGGATGATCCATCCCAACATGGCCACCATGCTCGCGTACATCACGACGGACGCCGCGGTCGAGACCGGGCTGATGGCCAGGCTGGTGAAGACCGTCGCCGACCGCAGCTTCAACCTCGTCTCCGTCGATGGCGACAGCTCGACCAACGACAGCTTCCTGATTCTCGCCAACGGCGCCGCCGGCAACGAGCCGATCCGGGCCGGAAGTGAAGCCGCGGATCAGCTCGAGTCAGCGCTGACCCAGGTCGCCCAGGAGCTTTCGCGCGCGATCGCGCGCGACGGCGAAGGCGCGACCAAGCTGATCACAGTCAAGGTCCTCGACGCTGCCTCGAACGCCGAGGCGCGGACGGCGGCCCGCGCGGTGGCTTCGTCGAGCCTGGTCAAGACGGCGGTGCATGGGGGAGATCCGAACTGGGGCCGCATCGTGTGCGCGCTCGGCTACAGTGGCGCCGAGCTCGCGCTCGACCGCCTGCACCTCTCGGTCGGCGGGCTGGTCGTCTTCGAGCGCGGCTCGGGAGTCGACGTCGACCTCGCGGCCGTCCGGCGCGCGTTCGAACAGCCGGAAATTGAGATCGTGGCCTCACTCGGGCTCGCCGAGGGAAGCGCCGAGGCCTGGGGCTGCGACCTCTCGGAGGAATACGTGCGAATCAACGCGGAGTACACGACATGACGCTCACCGTTTCCGAGCGCGCCAAGGTGCTCGTCGAAGCTCTGCCGTACATCAAGCGATTCCACGGCCAGATAGTCGTCATCAAGGTCGGCGGCAACGCCATCGAGCACGCGCGCGACGAGACCCTGCTCGACGTCGTGCTGCTGCGCTACGTCGGCATGCAGCCGGTGCTCGTCCACGGCGGCGGACCTGAGATCACCGCCATGAGCGAGCGACTCGGTTTGAAGGCGGAATTCAAGAACGGCCTGCGGATCACGGACGACAAGACGATGGAGGTCGTGAAGATGGTGCTGACCGGGAAGGTCAGCCCCGATATCGTCGCCGCGATCCACCGGCTCGGCGGCCAGGCTGTCGGCATGAGCGGCGAGGACGGGCCGACGATCATCGCCGAGCCTCTCGACGAGTCGATGGGCTTCGTCGGCCGAGTGACGCAGGTGAACAAGGAACCAATCACGGCGCTGCTCGCGCGCGGCTACATCCCGGTCATAGCCTCGATCGGGCTGGGTTACGACGGCCATGCGTACAACATCAACGCGGACACCGTCGCGGCGGAGATCGCGGTCGCGCTCAAGGCGGCGAAGGTGATCCTTCTCACCGATGTTCCGGGCGTGCAGGGCGTGGACGGCGAGGTGGTCGCCGTGCTGTCCAGGGAGGACGCACGTCAGCGCATCGAGAAGGGCGAGGTGACCGGCGGCATGATCCCCAAGCTCGAGGCTTGCCTTCGCGCGCTTGACGGCGTGCCGCTCGCGCACATCGTCGACGGGCGGACCAAGCACGCACTGCTGCTGGAACTGTTCACGGAAGCCGGCATCGGAACGATGGTCACGCCGTGACATGCAGGTCGTGAGCACGCCCGAGCTTGCGGAGCGCTACCTCATGCAGACCGGCCGGCGCCTCCCGGTCACCTTCGTCCGCGGCCGCGGGTGTCTTGTCTACGACGAGGCAGGGCGCGAGTACCTCGACCTGGTGGCCGGGATCGCGGTCAACCTGCTCGGCCACGCGCACCCTGACGTCGTGGCGGCGATCAGCAAGCAGTCGGCGGCCCTGATCCACACTTCGAACCTCTACTTCACGCAGCCCCAGGTCGAGCTCGCGCGGCGCCTGGTCGAGCTGTCGTTTCCCTCGCGCGTCTTCTTCTGCAACTCGGGTGCGGAGGCAAACGAGTCGGCGATCAAGCTCGCGCGCAAGTGGGGCGCGAAGAATCGCGACGGCGCGTTTGAGGTCATCACCACCACCGGTTCCTTCCACGGCCGCACGCTCGCCGCTGTCACCGCGGGCGGCCAGGCCAAGTACTCCGATCCTTTCAAGCCGCTTCCCGAAGGCTTCGTCCATGTGCCCTTCAACGACGCCGGGGCGATCGAGGCGGCGACCACCGACAGGACGGTCGCCGTGATGCTCGAGCCCGTGATGGGCGAGATCGGCATCGTCCCCGCAGCGCCCGGTTACCTCAAGCAGGTACGCGACTGGTGCAACAGGAAGAACCTGCTCCTCATCCTCGACGAGGTGCAGACCGGTCTCGGCCGAACCGGCCGCTGGTTCGCCCATCAGCACGCGGGAATCACCCCCGACGTGATGACGCTGGCCAAGGGCCTGGGCGGTGGCGTGCCGATCGGCGCCTGCCTCGCCAACCCGCGCGCAGACGTCTTCGAGCCCGGCGACCACGGCTCGACTTTCGGCGGCAACCCGCTCGCCTGCGCGGTGGCCGCCACGGTCCTCCACGTGATCGAGCGCGATGGTCTCGTCGGGCACGCCGCGGAGATGGGTGACCTCCTCAGCGCCTCCCTCCGGGATCTTGGAGCCAGGGACGTGCGCGGCGTCGGTCTGATGCAGGCGTTCCAATTCGAGGAGCCGAAGGCCAAGCTGTTCCAGCAGGCTTGCCTGGACCGCGGCCTGGTCGTCAACGCGGTCGACGACCACTCCGTGCGACTTGTGCCGCCGCTGATCATCACGGCCAGAGAGATCGACCGGGCGCACGAGCTGATGCGCAAGGTCGCGACATGACCGCGACCAAAGCCGAACGCCATAGCGCGATCCTGGAATTGGTCAACCGGGGCTCGGTGCACACACAGCACGAGATCGCGGCGGCTCTGGCGCGCCGCGGGATGCGTGCCACTCAGGCCACGATCTCGCGCGACATCCAGGAGTTGGGCCTGGTGAGGTCTGGGAGCGGGTATCGCAGCTCGGCGGGTCTGGTCCGCGAGCTCGTCCTGTCGGTGGAGTTCGTCGATCCCATGGCGGTCATCAAGACCCCTCCCGGAACCGCCA
>DASXSD010000208.1:0-5266 GCA_036506195.1 Candidatus Dormiibacterota bacterium | reverse complement strand
CGCCGGTGCGGGCGCCGTCCTGGCGGCCGCGGCCGACATCCGCGTCCTGGCCGAATCGGCGAGCTTTCGTTTTCTGTTTACCAGCGTAGGGCTCTCCGGTGGCGATATGGGCATCTGCTGGCTGCTCCCACGCATCATCGGCCTGGGCAGGGCGACGGAGGCCCTCCTGCTCGGGGGCAAGATCACCGCTCGAGAAGCTCTGGCCTGGGGCCTGGCATCCACGGTCGTCGCGGACAACCAGCTGGACGTCGCTGTGACCGACTACGTCACCCGATTGAAGGAGCTTGCCCCATGGGGACTCGCGATGACCAAGGAGATGCTCAACCGAGGCGCTTCATCCGACTACTCGACCGCGATCGAGCTGGAGGCTTTCACGCAGTCGCTGCTGATGACTGCCGAGGACTTCGGGGAGTTCCATGCCGGCTTCACCGGCAAGCGCAAACCGGAGTTCCAGGGCCGCTGAGTCAAACGCCCAGGTAGCGCTTCTGAAGCGCGTGGTCCTCTCGGAAATCGCTCACCGCGCCCTCATGCACCACCTCGCCTCGCTCCATCAGGTAGACGCGGTCGGCGACCGCAAAGGCGAAGCCAAGGTTCTGCTCCGCGACCAGGATTGAAAGACCGACCTCGCGGCGCAGCCGCGCCACGAGCTCGGCCAGGTTGCGCACGACCTGTGGGGCCAGGCCCTCGGACGGCTCGTCCAGCAGCAACAGGCGCGGGCGCGTCATCAACGCTCTCCCGATGGCGAGCATCTGCTGTTCACCGCCCGACAGCGCGCTGCCGGGGCTGGCGGAACGGATCGCGAGTATCTCGAACAGGGAATGGACCTGGGCCAGGTCGCCCCCGCGAGCAGCGAGCGTGAGGTTCTCGCGAACGCTGAGCGTGGTGAAGATGCGGCGTCCCTGGGGCACCAGGGAGAGGCCCTGGCGGGCAATTCGGTACGAGGGCTGGCCGGTGACCGGCCGGCCGTCGATCTCGACGGTGCCGGAGGTGGGCCGGATCGCGCCGGCGATCGCCATCAACGTCGTCGTCTTGCCGGCCCCGTTCCGTCCCAGCAGGGCGACCGCCTCGCCCGCGCCGACTCGCAGCGATGCGTCGCGCACCGCCACGCTGGCGCCGTAGCCGGCGGTCATCCCGCTCACCACCAGGCGGTCCTGGCTCGACTCAGATCGGGCCAAGGTAGACCTCCTGCACGCGGGGATCGGCGCGCACTTCGGCGGCGGGCCCGTCGGCGATCTTGACCCCGTGATCGAGCACGGTGACGCGCTCGGCGAGCGCGAAGACGGCGTCGAGATCGTGCTCGACGATGACCACCGTGACGTCCTTCGGCAGGGAGCGCAGCCGCCCCAGGGTCGTCTGTCGCTCGCCGGCCGAGAGCCCGGCCATCGGCTCGTCGAGCAGGAGCGCGGACGGTGAGGCGGCCAGCGCCAGCTCCACCTCCAGGATGCGTCGCTCGCCATGACCCAACCTGGCGGCGGTCCGGCCGGCCAGGTGGGCGAGGCCGCTTGCTTCCAGCCGACCCTTGACCTCCTCATTGAGAGCGCGATCGCCCACCGGCCAGAAACGCCAGCTGTCTCGTCTGCGCGCCCGTATCGCCAACGCGAGGTTTTCAACGACCGTCAGCCGGCTGAAAAGGGTCGAACGCTGGAAGGTACGTCCAAGGCCCAGTCGAGCGCGGCGCCAGGTCGGCAGTGACGTGGCGTCGCGTTCGCCGAGATGGACCGTGCCTTCGGTTGGCTGAAGCTCCCCAGCGATCACGTTCAGCAGCGTCGTCTTTCCCGCCCCGTTGGGACCGATCACGGCCCGCCGCTCGCCTGTCGCGACCGATATGTCGACGCGGTTGAGGGCGGCCAGCGCGCCGAAGCGAACCGTCAGGCGGGCCACGGACACCTCCACCTCAGGTCCTCCGGACGAGGCCGACGAGCCCACCCGGCAGGAAGAGGACGAACGCGATGAAGAGGGTGCCCAGGATGAGCTCCCATCGTTCGACGAAGGTCGAAAGGCCGAGCTGCGCGAACAGGACGAAAAATGCGCCCAGCACGGGGCCGATCAAGGAGCGCGCGCCGCCCACGACCACGGCCACCAGCGCCAGCCCGGACCCTGTCCAGTACAGCAGGTCCGGCGTGGCGTAGCCGTTCGACATCGCGGCCAGCGCACCCGCGACCCCCGCAAACGCAGCCGCGACCACGAAGGCCGCAAAGCGATAGCGAAACGTCGGGCAGCCCAGCGCCCGCATGCGCCGCTCGTTCTCGCGTATGCCCTCCAGGGTCTTGCCGAAGGGCGACCGGGCGAGCGCCTGGAGCGAGACGAACGTGACGATGGCTACGACCAGGCACAGGATGAAAAAGGCGCCGCGCTCGTAGAACGTGATGTTCAGCGTCGCAAGGCCAGGAAGCGTGGGCCGCGGGATGCCGATCAATCCGTCGGTTCCGCGCGTAAGCGAGATCCAGTTGACGGCAAGCCCCCACAGCATCTGGGCGAAGGCGAGCGTGAGCATCAGGAAATAGATGCCGGTCGTGCGCAGCGAAAGCGCCCCGATGGGCACGGCGGCGAGCGCAGCAGCCACGGCTCCGACCAGCAGAAGTGGAGCGAGGCCGTCCACTTCGCGCAGCGCCAGCAGCGCGCAGGCATACGCACCGACGCCGTAGAAGGCAGCGTGCCCGAACGAGGGGAGGCCTGCATAGCCGAGCAGCAGGTCGAGCGACATGGCGAAGATGGCGAAGATCAGCGCCTGGGTGGCGATGTAGATCCAGAAACGCGGCGCCCAGGCGGGCACCGAGGCGAGAGCGAGGGCCAGGGCCAGAAGAAGGGCGATGTATCGAGCCGAAGCCGGCCGGCGAAGCATCACATGCGACGGCCGAGCAGTCCGGAAGGCCGCAGCACGAGCACGGCGGCCATCACGGCGAAGATCAGGCCGATCGCAAACTGCGGAAACAGAGCGGTGCCGATCACGTAACCGAGGCCGATCACGGCCGAGCCGAGCATTGCCCCTTCGATCGAGCCCAGGCCGCCGAGGACGACGACCACCAGGGCGAGGATGAGAACGCTGGCGTCCATGCCTGGATAGATCGCAAACTCAGGCGCGGCCACCACGCCGGCGAGCCCCGCGAGCCCGGCGCCAAATGCAAACGTGAGGGTGAACACGCGAGGCAGGTCGATCCCAAGTAGCCCGGCCATCTCCTTGTCCTCGACCCCCGCCCTCAGCACCGCGCCGACGCGCAGGAAACGCCAGGCAAGCACCAGCAGCGCGCCGACCACGATCGCCACCCCGAGGACGAACAGGCTGTAGGAGCTGAAGGTCGCGCCGAAAAGCTCGACCGCTCCGGCGAGGCCTGGCGGGGGTGGAATCGAGCGCGTGGTCGGCCCGAACTGGGAGCGAATCAGGTCGATGAAGACGAGCGTGAAGCCGAAGGTGAGCAGCACCTGGGCGAGATGGCCGTGCCGGTAGAGGCGTCGGAAAAAAGCCACCTCGAGGGCCGCCCCGAGCAGCGCAAGCGCCAGCGGGGCGATCAGCAACGCGACCCAGAAGTTGCTGGTTGCGACCACCACCGAGAAGGCGATGTACGCGCCCACCATGTAGAAGGACCCGTGCGCGAGGTTGAGCACGTCCATCACGCCGAAGATGATGGACAGGCCCGCCGCGAGCAGAAAGACGAGGCCGCCAAAAGACAGCCCGTTGACTATCAGCTGAAGTGCGGTCGCGATGGCGAGAAGGTTACTTGCCCGGGTCGGCCACCCCTGGATACTGGTCGATCACCTGGTTGGTCCAACCCAGCCGCGCATCCTTGACCGTCTTGCGGATGTAGATCGTCTGGACCACGTTGTTGGTGTTGGGGTCGAACTTGAAGTCTCCGCGCGGGCTCTTGAAGCTGACGTTGGCGATCGCCTTCATGAAGGCTTCTTTGTTGTCCGTACTTCCCTTCACCGCGTTAAGAGCGTCGACGATGACGCGGGCTGTGTCGAATCCCTGGACCGCGAAAACGTCGGCCTGCCGGCCGTTGAACTTCTTGGAGTAATTGGTCACGAAATCCTGGTTCTCTTTGTGGGTCAGAGTCAGCGCCCAGTGGAGACCGGTGATCGCGCCGGATGGCGCCGCGTCCTGGATCGCCGCCAGCACGTCCTGCTCCACGAAGAACCCGGCTCCGGAGACCAGGCCGAGCTTGCTCAGCGTGCCGAGCTCGGCCGCCTTCTTGAGAAACGTGACCGCATCTGTGCCCGACATGAAGGAGTAGATGCCGTCGATCTTGCCGGTCTGGATGGCCTGCACGAATGGCGTCTGGTCGCCGTTGTTGGGGAAAGGCGTTGCTACGTCAGGCTCGACGATGGTGCCGCCGCTGGCCGTGAACGTCTCTTTGAAGGACGCGACCGACTCCAGGCCCGCGCCGTACTTCGCGTAGACGAGCTGAATCCGTTTCTTGCCCAGCTTTTCGGCCACGTACGTGCCCACGGGATGCGCGGGCTGCCAGTTGCTGAACGAGGTGCGGTAGATGAAGGGCGACTTGGCTGTGCGCGAGAGCGAGTTCACGCCGGCATTGGCGATCAAGGTCGGGATCTTCTGCCCGTCCAGGTAATTCCGGTTGCCCGCGGCGTTGGGGCTTGACACGTAACCAGCGACCATGTCCACCCCGTCCTGCTCGACGACCTTCTTGGTCGCCGCCACGGCGTCCGCCAGCTGCACCTGCTCGTCGGCGGTGATCATCGTGATCTTTCGGTTGCCGGCCTGGTTGCCGACCGAGTCGAAATACATGCGCATCCCGTTGGTGATGCTGGTGCCCAGCTCGGCGTAAACGCCTGAGTAGGGCAGCACGACCCCGAGCTTGAACTCCGGCCCAGTAGGTCCGCCTGGCGTGGTCCCGCCACAGGCGGCGACGACGGCCGCTCCGGCGACGGTCAACCCAAGCTGCAGAAACTCGCGGCGGTCTACCTGGCCGGCCAGCTTCTGGTCGAGGTAACGCTCGATCTGATCGCCCATCTGACGCCCCCCTCGTTAACGGACTGGAGGACAAGATACTCCGAGCTCTGCCTATCGCTCGAGTTTGATTCCCGCGATCAGCAGCCACAAACCTGTCGAAACTTCCGCGATCAGGATCGGGAGCGATGCAAACAGGTTGACAAGCTCAGAAGTGTTCGGCGGTCAACGGGATCGCCGCCGGTGCGGGCGCCGTCCTGGCGGCCGCGGCCGACATCCGCGTCCTGGCCGAATCGGCGAGCTTTCGTTTTCTGTTTACCAGCGTAGGGCTCTCCGGTGGCGATATGGGCATCTGCTGGC